>CAZCEW010000040.1:2294-20279 GCA_964497775.1 uncultured Rhodobacterales bacterium | reverse complement strand
GTCAGTCGCCGGTCCAGTCCGGCATGGGCTCTTTGCGGGTGAAGGCGCCGATGCCGGCTTGCGCGTCGCGGGCCATCATGTTTTCGGCCATGACCTGACCTGCGAACGCATAGGCCTCTTCTAGCGGCATTTCGAGTTGCTCGTAAAAGGCACGCTTGCCGATTTTGACCGCCGAGGGCGATTTGTCGGCGATGATGCGCGCCATGGCCATGGCCTCGCCTTCTAGCGCCTCTGCAGGCACGGTGCGGTTGATAAGCCCAAGCTCAGCCACGCGCGTGGCGGGGAGGAATTCGCCTAACAGCAGCATCTCCATCGCCAGTTTGCGCGGCACATTGCGGCTAAGGGCTACCATCGGCGTCGAGCAAAACAGCCCGATATTAACGCCCGAGGTGGCAAATTTCGCGTCGTCCGAGGCAATGGCCAGATCGCAAGAGGCCACCAACTGGCAGCCCGCAGCCGTCGCGATGCCGCTGACTTCGGCGATCACCGGTTGCGGCAAGCGCACAATGCGCAACATCATTGCCGAACAGCTGGCAAAGAGGTCCTGAAAATACTGAAAACCACCATCGGCATCCCCGCGTCTTGCGGTCATTTCCTTGAGGTTGTGGCCTGCGCAAAAATGCGCGCCCGCGCTGCGCAAGATCACGGCCTTCACGCTTCGATCCTCGGCAATCTGATCCAGCGTCTCGGACAAGGCCGCCAACATCGCCTCCGACAATGCATTGATCGATTTCGGTGCGTTTAAGCTCAGCACCGCGACGCCATCCTCGTCGCGCCGCATCAGCAAATCTGCGTCTGACATTTCGCCTTCATAAGCCATTAACGGGAACCTTCAGCATGGGAGCGCCATCCTCGTCGCAGGGAATTTCGCCTGCGCGCATATTCACTTGCAGCGATGGGATGATCAATTTGGGCACCGCCAGTTGCGCGTCGCGCTCGGTGCGGAATTTGATGAATTCTTCACGGGTTTTGCCCCCGCCGACATGGATATTGCTCGCGCGTTGCGCGCCTATCGTGGTCTCCCACGCAATCGCGCGCCCGCCGGGGCCGTAATCATGGCAGATGAACAAGCGCATCTCTTCGGGAAGTGCGAGTACTTTTTGGATGGAATCAAACAACTCCCCCGCATCACCGCCCGGGAAATCCGCGCGCGCAGAGCCGCCATCGGGCATAAAGAGCGTATCGCCCGCGAAAGCCGCGTCGCCCACGACATGCACCATGCAAGCAGGCGTGTGGCCCGGTGTTGCGATGGCAAACGCGGTCATGGTGCCGATCTGGTAGGTGTCGCCCTCCTCAAACAGCGCGTCGAATTGCGAGCCGTCGCGTTGAAATTCTGTGCCTTCGTTGAAGATCTTGCCGAACGTGTCCTGCACTTCGATGATCGCAGCGCCCACACCAATTTTGCCGCCGAGCTTGTCTTGAATGTAGGGCGCGGCCGAGAGGTGATCTGCATGGACATGCGTCTCGATGATCCAGTCCAGCGTTAAGCCCCGCGCCGTGATCGCCTCGATCAGACGGTCCGCGCTGCCATAGGTGATCCGGCCTGCGGCGTAGTCCATGTCGAGCACGCTGTCGATAATGGCGCAAGCATCCGAGTTGGGGTCTTTCACGATATAGGAGATCGTGTTGCTGGCCTCGTCGAAGAACCCCTCAACCTCGGGTGTCACCGACATATCCAAAGCGGGAAAATCCATCATCGCCTCCTGTCACGCGCGCGCGACCTTTACTACGTCGTCGCTTAGGGCAGACTAACGACAGGAGGGTGTTTGTGGCAAGGCGCGCGACGCCGCAGCTAAATCGCTGCTGAATGCGAGGCCTGATTGCGCGAGAAGGTATCAACCGCGCTGGCAATGACGCGCACAAGCGGGCGCGCCCAGTCATACATCTCAAGACCTTTGGCGCTGATGAAGAATGCACCAGGGAATTGACGCATCAGCATCACGCGGGTGGCATGGATGGTCGCAAATTGAGACGGGAACTCTGCCAAAATCGACGCGCTAGATAGCCGGAACCGGCAGAGCAAATCTTCGACAATCCGCGCCATGACCTTGTCTTCAAAGGTCATGACATAACCCTTATGGCCCGCCATTTGCGTCTGGGAGATACGCTCTTGATAGGCCGACGTGGCGACGGCGTTTTGCAGATAGCCCTGCCGAAACTTCGAGATCGCTGAGGCACCGAAGCCAATCAGCGTTTCGCATTGATCATCCGTGTAGCCTTGAAAATTGCGCCGCACATTGCCGCTTTTCTGCGCCTTATAAAGCGCATCACTGGGGCGGGCGAAATGGTCGATACCAACCGTCTCAAACCCATGCGCACTGAGTATCTCTTGGCCCATCTCGGCCAACTCGAACCGTGCTTCGCTATCTGGCAGATCGTCACCATTGATCATCACTTGCCGCTTCGACATCCAAGGCACATGCGCGTAGCCGTAAATCGCAAGCCTGTCGGGCGCCATGTCGATCACATGTTCTAACGTCTGGCGGAAACTGTCTTTGGTTTGATGCGGCAAGCCGTAAAGCAGATCGAGATTGAACGCATCCACACCGCGCGCACGCAGAAAGCTGATCACGTCTTGCGTCTGTTGCAAGCTCTGTGGCCGCCCGATTGCGTCTTGCACGACCGGCGCGAAATCCTGCACGCCGAGGCTGGCGCGGTTCAGACCGAACTCGACCAAAGTCGACAGCAAGGCCTCTGACGCTTCCGTCGGATCAATCTCGACCGAAAACTCAAAAGCGTCCGACTTCGGGAAGGCGTCAAAAATGTCTTTCAAAAGCCGCGACATCGTCTCGGGCGACAAGATCGTCGGTGTCCCACCCCCCAGATGCAGCCGCGACATTTTAACGCCTTGGGGTAGAAAAGCGCGCACGGCCCTTATCTCTTGACGCAAGAATTCTACATACGCATCAACAGGGCGCAAAGTCTTTGTGCCTTGAGTACGACACGCGCAGAACCAGCATAAACGCTTGCAAAAAGGAATATGTACATAGACCGAAATGTCGGAGCCATCAGGGACCGTTTTTAGCCAATCGGTCTGATAGCGCGGCCCTACCGCATTCTCGAAATGATTGGCAGGAGGGTAACTTGTGTAACGCGGTACTTTTGCGTCAAAAAGTCCGTTGTTGCGAAGGCGCTCGATTTTTTCCATGCTCTCGTTAAACCCGATCCGACATTAGATTGCCTTGACATAGATCAACCTCATGACCACACCTCTGAACGCCTCGATTAAATGCTCCGATTGCCCGATCCGCCACCGTGCCGTCTGCGCGCGCTGTGACGGAGATGAACTGGATCTGTTGGAAAGCATGAAGAGCTATCGCTCGTTCAAAGCGGGCGACGTGATCTTGTGGCGCGGGGAGCCGTTGGAATATGTGGCCTCTATGGTCAAAGGCGTGGCGACCTTGTCGAAGACGATGGAAGACGGGCGCACGCAGATGGTGGGGCTTTTGCTGCCGTCTGACTTCATCGGCAGGCCGGGGCGCACGGAGATCGAATTTGACGTGACTGCCACCGTGGACGTGACATTGTGTTGCTTTGATCGGCTGAAGTTTGAAAAACTGGTTGAAGACACACCCCACATTGCCCAGCGCCTGATGGAGCTGGCCTTAGACGAGCTTGATGCCGCACGCGACTGGATGCTGCTTTTGGGCCGCAAAACCGCGCGCGAGAAGATCGCGACTTTCGTCGAAATGCTGGCGCGCCGCTCCAGCCATGAGGGCGGCGCTGCCCCGCAATCGGTCGAGCTGCATATGACGCGCGACCAGATCGCGAACTACCTTGGCCTGACGCTTGAAACCGTCAGCCGTCAATTCAGTGCGCTTAAGAAAGACGGCATTATCGACTTCTCGGATAGGCATCGCTTTACGGTCCAAGATCTGGCAGCGTTGCATAATGAGACGGGCGATGACGCGGATGGCGGCGTCGTAATTTAGCGAAAAAATTCCAATGTTGATTCAGATCAAGGTGCAGTGCGGCGGCGCGATCTAGAACGTTCCTAACAACCCGGAGTCTGTGAGCTCCGCTTTGACGTTAGGGACATGCTATGAACTATGTGAAACTCGTTATTCTGGGGCTCGTCACGCTCTTTGCGGCAATGGCTGCAAATTGGGCGCATGATCTGGCCTATCAGGTCCATGCCTTTTTGATCATGGTCGTGGCCTTCGGGATGTTCATCTGGGTTCTGCGCCACACAGACGAGCCATCAACAGCCACAGGCGACACCGATATCTACTTCGATGGTGTCATTCGGGCCGGCGTGATCGCCACGGCCTTTTGGGGCATTGCGGGGTTCCTTGTCGGGACCTTGATCGCGTTTCAACTGGCGTTCCCGGTGCTCAACTTCGATTGGGCTCAACCTTACGCAAATTTCGGCCGCCTGCGCCCGCTGCATACCAGCGCGGTGATTTTCGCATTTGGCGGCAACGCTTTGATCGCCACCTCGCTTTACGTGGTCCAACGCACCAGCGGCGTGCGCCTTTGGGGCGGCAACGCGGCTTGGTTCGTGTTTTGGGGCTATCAGCTGTTCATCGTTTTGGCGGCCACGGGCTACCTTCTGGGCGCGACCCAATCAAAAGAATATGCGGAGCCTGAATGGTATGTCGATATCTGGCTCACCATCGTTTGGCTGGCCTATCTCGCCGTTTTCCTCGGCACGATCTTCACGCGCCGTGAAAGACATATCTATGTCGCCAATTGGTTCTTCCTCAGCTTCATCATCACCGTAGCGATGCTGCATGTGGTCAATAACCTGTCCATTCCAGTGTCGATCTGGGGCTCTAAATCCGTGCAGGTCTTCGCGGGCGTGCAAGATGCGATGACCCAGTGGTGGTATGGCCACAATGCCGTTGGCTTCTTCCTGACCGCAGGCTTCCTTGGCATGATGTACTATTTCGTGCCCAAGCAGGCAGAACGTCCGGTCTATTCTTATAAACTGTCGATCATCCACTTCTGGTCCTTGATCTTCCTGTATATCTGGGCCGGTCCGCACCACCTGCATTACACCGCTTTGCCGGATTGGGCCTCGACCCTTGGCATGGTCTTCTCGATCGTGCTGTGGATGCCCTCTTGGGGCGGTATGATCAACGGCCTGATGACGCTGCAAGGTGCTTGGGACAAACTGCGCACCGATCCGATCATGCGTATGTTCGTGCTCAGCCTTGGGTTCTACGGCATGTCCACCTTTGAAGGGCCGATGATGTCGATCCGCGCGGTCAACTCGCTGAGCCACTATACTGACTGGACCATTGGTCACGTACATTCCGGCGCTTTGGGCTGGAACGGTATGATCACCTTCGCCTGCATCTACTTCCTGACACCGAAACTTTGGGGTCGTAAGCAGATGTATTCGATGTCGGCGATCAACTGGCACTTCTGGCTCGCCACGCTTGGCATCGTGCTCTACGCGGCCTCGATGTGGGTCACTGGTATCATGGAAGGCCTGATGTGGCGCGAGGTCGATGACCAAGGCTTCCTTGTGAACTCTTTCGCCGACACCGTGTCTGCCAAGTTCCCGATGTATGTGGTGCGCGGTCTGGGCGGGGTGCTGTTCCTGTCAGGCGCTCTGATCATGGTCTGGAATATGTGGATGACCATTCGCGGGGCCAAACCCGCGGATGCGCCACTTCCCAATGCAACCCCAACCGCCGTTCCGGCTGAATAAGGAGCCGACCCATGGGTATTATTGAAAAACACGCAATCCTCGAGAAAAGCCCGACATTGCTTTTGACCTTCTCACTGCTGGTCGTCACCGTGGGCGGTATCGTTGAAATCGCTCCGCTGTTCTGGCTGGAAAACACCATCGAGGAGGTCGACGGCGTCCGCCCCTACTCCCCCTTGGAGCTCACAGGCCGTGACATCTATATCCGGGAGGGCTGCTATGTCTGCCATTCCCAGATGATCCGTCCGATGCGCGACGAGGTCGAACGCTACGGGCATTACTCACTGGCCGCGGAATCGATGTATGACCATCCGTTCCAATGGGGCTCGAAACGCACAGGGCCGGATCTGGCCCGCGTCGGGCAGCGCTATTCGGATGCATGGCATGTCGACCATCTGCGCGACCCGCAATCGGTTGTGCCGGAAAGCATCATGCCGAAATACGCCTTCCTTGGCGATGTCGAGATCGAGCCCACGCATATCGAGGCTTTGCTGAAAACGCACCGCTTCGTGGGCGTGCCCTATACCGACGAGCAGATCGAACAGGCGCAATCCGATTTTGTCGTCCAAGCCGATCCCGACGCCGATTGGGACGGGCTGGTCGAACGCTATCCGGGGGCTGCCGTGTCGAACTTCGATGGCGAGGATGCGCTGACCGAGATGGACGCCTTGATCGCCTATCTTCAGATTTTGGGCACTATGGTCGACTTCTCGACCTTCACCCCAGATGCAAGCCGATAGGAGGCGATGATGGACACTTATTCTTTGTTACGTGAAATCGCCGACAGCTGGGTCCTCGTGGCCATGTTCGCCTATTTCATCGGGGCTGCGATCTGGGCCTTTCTGCCCAGCCAGAACAAGGCGCGCGAAGATGCAAGCCTGATCCCCTTTCGGCATGACGACACACCTGCCGGATGCAGCGGCACGTGCGAGACATGTGCCTGCACATCAGCTGATAACACTTTGAAAGGGGCCAAAAATGTCTGAACGTAAAGTAGACGAAGCCTCCGGCATCGAGACCACCGGCCATGTCTGGGACGGGATCGAAGAGCTCAACAACCCATTGCCGCGCTGGTGGCTCTGGACGCTCTATGCGACCATAGTCTGGGGCGTGATCTACACCATCGCCTACCCCGCCTGGCCTTTGGTCACAGGGGCCACAAGCGGGATCTTGGGCTATTCCACCCGCGGTGAAGTGGCCACTCAAATCGCCGAGCATGAGGCCAAGAATGAAGGCCTTGTGGCCGAGCTTGTCGCCGCCGATCTGGCCTCGCTGGAACCTGCAAGCGATCTGCACCGCTACGCAGTTGCACGCGGCGGCGCGGTGTTTCGGGCGCAATGCAGCCAATGCCACGGCTCTGGTGCTGCGGGCGCGGTTGGATATCCCAACCTTCTCGACAATGACTGGCTTTGGGGCGGGGATATGGAGAATATCACTCTGACCATCCGCCACGGCATTCGCAACGCGACCGATGATGATGCGCGCTATTCCGAGATGCCCGCCTTTGGTGAAATCTTGGAGGAAGAGGAAATCCAATCGGTCGTCGAATATGTCCTCAGCCTCTCGTCCAGCGATACGGATGCGGCTTTGGCCGAGACCGGAGCGATTGTCTATGAGGACAATTGTAGCGCCTGTCACGGCGAGCAAGCGCAAGGCGATTATGACCAAGGCGCGCCCAATCTGGCCGATGCGATCTGGCTTTATGGCGGGGATCGCGAGACGGTTGAATATTCCGTGCGCAATGCGCGCTTTGGCGTGATGCCCGCTTGGGGTCAACGCCTGCGCGACGCCGATGTGCGTGCCGTTTCTGTCTATGTTCACGCTCTGGGGGGAGGCGAATAAGACAGACTAGAGCCGCGGATACGTCGTCCCAGACGCGCGGCTTTCTCCCGAAGCGGACCTGTTCGCAAACTTTTCCGCTTCGGGAGGCTTTCTTGACCCAGATCAAGGTCGAGATACCTCCGCCGTCATAAGGTGATCATGCGAACAGGAAACCTAGTATGACCGATCCGTCTTTATATGCTGCTCAAGAGCCGATCTTCCCGCGCCGTGTGTCGGGTAAGTTTCGCAATCTGAAGTGGTGGATTATGGCCGTCACTTTGGGCATCTACTATCTGACCCCTTGGATCAGATGGGATCGCGGCCCGAACCTGCCCGATCAAGCCGTGCTGGTCGATATGGCCAGCCGGCGCTTCTACTTTTTCTGGATCGAGATTTGGCCTCACGAGTTCTACTTCGTCGCAGGCCTTTTGATTATGGCAGGCTTGGGCTTGTTTCTGTTCACCTCCGCCTTGGGCCGCGTCTGGTGCGGCTATACCTGCCCGCAGACCGTCTGGACCGATCTCTTCATCCTTGTGGAGCGTTGGATCGAAGGCGACCGCAATGCGCGGGTGCGGCTCTATCACGGCAAATGGGACATTCGAAAATGGCGCCTGCGCCTGACGAAATGGGCCGTTTGGCTGGTCATCGCAATCGCGACAGGCGGGGCATGGGTGTTCTATTTCACCGACGCGCCGACGCTTCTGCGCGATCTATTGAATTTCACCGCCCACCCGGCGGCCTATATCACCATCGCCATTCTGACCGCGACGACCTTCCTGTTTGGCGGCTTCGCGCGCGAGCAGATCTGCATCTACGCCTGCCCCTGGCCGCGCATCCAAGCCGCGATGATGGACCCTGACACAATCACCGTGGCCTACCGCGACTGGCGCGGCGAGGAACGTGGCAAGAAGCATGAAAACAAATCCGGCGATTGCATCGATTGCATGGCCTGCGTCAATGTCTGCCCGATGGGCATCGACATCCGCGATGGCCAGCAGATGGAATGTATCACCTGCGCGCTCTGTATTGATGCTTGCGACGAGGTGATGGACAAGATCGGCAAACCGCGCGGGCTGATCGACTACCTCGCCTTATCTGATGAGCCCGCCGAGCGCGCAGGCGAGCCGCCTGCCCCGCTGCGCAAACATATCCTGCGGCCGCGCACGATCCTCTATACCGCTATCTGGGGCGCTATTGGTCTGGGCCTGCTGTACGCGCTGTTTATCCGCTCCGATATCGAGCTGACCGTCAGCCCGGTGCGCAATCCGGTCTATGTGCTGCAATCGGACGGCTCGGTGCGCAATATCTACGATGTGCGCCTGCGCAACAAAACCGGCGAGGACCGCGTATTCCATCTCAGCCTGACCAGCGACCAGATCCTGCGTCTGGAGCTTGAAGGCCGCGACGGGCAGCTCAACATGACCGTGCCCGCCGACAGCACAATCCTGCAACGTGTCTACATCACCGCGCGCCCGCAAGATGAGGCGTCCTCCACCCACACCACAGATCTGCGCATCTGGGTCGAAGACCTCAAGGCCGAAACCCGCGCCAGCCGCACAACAACTTTCAACGGGAGAGACCAATGATCACCGAAATCAAAGGATGGCACGTTCTGACCGGCTTCGTATTGGCCTTCGGCGTCATCATCTCCGTCAACCTGACGCTGGCCTATAATGCCGTGCGCACCTTTCCGGGGCTCGAAGTCGCCAATTCTTACGTCGCCTCTCAGGTGTTCGACGAAAACCGCGCAGCGCAAGTCGCCCTCGGCTGGGATGTCGCGGCAGAGCTTGACGGCCAAGTCCTGTCGCTGGTGATCATGGAGAACGGCACGCCCGTTTCTCCCGTGATCGAGGCCGCAACCTTCGGGCGCGCCACGCATGTCGGCCAAGACCAAACGCCTCAGTTCGAGTTTGACGGCAACGCCCTGCGCGCCACAGTTGAAGGTGGTGCGGGCAATTGGAACCTGCGCCTGCGCGCGCGCGCGGATGATGGCACTTTGTTTGAGCAACGCGTCATCGTGAAAGTCGCCTCATGATTTCCGCCTGCCCTGCATGTTCTGCCGCCCCCATGGCCGAGGAAGTTGCCACCGCTGCGGGGCCCGCTTTGCAATTCTCGCTGCCGACAATCCATTGCGCGGCCTGCATCGGCAAGATTGAACGCGGGCTCGCAGACGCTGCGGGCGTCACATCGGTGCGGGTGAACCTGTCACTCAAACGCCTCTCCGTCGAAGGCCCGGCGGATCCTGACATGATCGCCGCACGCCTGTCTGATCTGGGGTTCGAGGCCTACCCGCTTGATCTGGACGCGCTCAACGCCGCACGCGACGACCGGGGCCGCGCGCTATTGTTGCGCATGGCTGTTGCGGGCTTCGCGATGATGAATGTCATGCTTTTGTCCGTCGCTGTCTGGTCGGGCGCCACAGACGCCACGCGCGATTTGTTTCATCTGATCTCTGCCGCGATTGCATTGCCGGTTGTCGCCTATTCCGGCCAGCCCTTCTTTCAAAACGCGTGGACCGCGTTGCGCGTCGCGCGGCTCAATATGGATGTGCCGATTTCACTCGCCATCCTTCTGGCCGCGGGCATGTCGCTCTACGAGACGCTCAATGGCGGCACGCATGCCTATTTCGACGCGGCTTTATCTTTGACCTTCTTCCTGCTGATCGGGCGCTATCTTGACCACCAAACCCGCAGCGCCGCGCGCTCTGCCGCAAAAGAGCTGACAGCGCTCGAGGTCCAAACCGCCGAGCGGATGTCGCCCAAAGGCACGCAAACCGTCTCTGTCATGGATCTGCGCATCGGCGACACGGTCATCGTGCCCGCAGGCGCGCGCGTGCCCGTTGATGGCGTGCTCACCTCGCAAGCGGGTCTGATGGACCGCGCGCTTCTGACAGGCGAAAGTGCAGCCGTCGGCGTCAAGTTTAACGACGCGCTGCAAGCAGGCGAGATCAACCTCGGCGCACCTTTGGAAATCCGCGCCACGGCTGTCGGCCAGGACACTTCCCTGCGCCGTATGGCCTCCTTGATTGAGACCGCCGAGAACGGGCGCAACAGCTACACCGCTCTGGCCGACCGCGCCGCGCAAATCTATGCGCCTGCCGTGCATCTTCTGGCGCTGGCCGCTTTCTTGGGCTGGCTCGCCTATAGCGGCGATGTGCGCCTGTCGCTCAATATCGCGATTGCGGTGTTGATCATTACCTGCCCCTGCGCGCTTGGGCTAGCCGTGCCTGCCGTGTCTACTGCCGCGATCAGTCGCTTGTTTTCCGCCGGATTTCTGGTCAAACACGCCACCGCTCTGGAGCGTCTGGCGGAGGTCGATCACATCGTCTTCGACAAAACCGGCACGCTGACCACACCCGCGATTGCGCTGCCAGAGACGCTAAGCGCCAAAGACCGCGCCATTGCCAAAGCGCTGGCGCAGGCCTCCCACCACCCGCTGTCAAAAGCGCTGGTAAAGGCGATGCCGGATATCACCCCTGCCCGCCTGAACCAGATTGACGAGATCGAAGGCCAAGGCGTCGAAGGCCATATTAAAGCCCAGACCGTCCGCTTGGGCCAAGGCGCATGGCTTGGTGCAGAGTTCACCGGCTTCGGGCTGAAAATCGGCGCGGCGGAGGCCGTTGAGATCGCCGCCTCCGAAAGCATCCGCCCCGGCGTCGCTGAGGCGCTGAGCAGGCTGCACTTGCCCGCCGAGATCATCACGGGCGATGCGCCTGCCCCTGCGCGCAAACTCTCGGATGCCTTGTCACTGCCCGTGACCGCACGGGCGCACCCGCAAGATAAGCTCGCCCGTCTCGATGGTTTGGCGCGTGAAGGCCAAAAGGTTCTGATGATCGGTGACGGGCTCAATGACACCGCCGCCTTGGCCAGCGCACATGCCTCTATTGCGCCCTCGACCGCGCTTGAGGCTTCGCGCAATGCCGCCGATGTGGTGGCTTTGAAAGAGAGCTTCGCCGCCTTGCCACTGGTTCTGGCCGTCGCGGGAGCCACGAAATCGCTGTCGAAACAGAACTTCGCAATCGCCGCGCTTTACAACTGCATCGCCGTGCCGATAGCTTTGGCAGGCTTTGCCACGCCACTGGCCGCGGCGCTCGCCATGTCGATCTCTTCGATCACCGTTTTGCTGAATTCCCAACGCATGAGGTTTGTAAAATGAACGTGCTTGTCATCCTAATCCCCGTCTCGCTGATCTTGGGCGGCATCGGGCTTGCGGCGTTTCTTTGGACCGTCCGTTCTGACCAATATGACGACGACAAAGGCAATGCCGCACGCATCTTGCTCGACGACTAAATGGCGCGGCTTTCTCGCGGCGCATCGAGGGTTTCACATTTTGACGGTGCCGTCCGCGATCCATCCACCCAGAACCTCTAAAGCGGCGTCTGCAAATGCTGGATCGTTGATGTGACATTCCAGCCTGCTTAGCTGGGTCGGATCTTTAATCGTCAGACCAACCTCACCTACCATTGCGGCCAGCCCGCCCGGGTCATGCGCGGGCTGGCCGGGCTTGTCCCATTCCTCGACGCCATGCGTTGGCATTAAAACATGCACGGGCCCCTTTGCACCGCTCGCTCGGGTCGCAATGTCGCGCACCATAAGCGTAGATGCGGTCTATTTCGCAGGAGCCTTCTGCCTGGCTGCCAACCTCTTTTTGCGAGCGCGGATGTGGTCGGTGGCTTTGTCAGTGCCATCGTGGAAACTGCCGAACCAGCGATCCAGAGGGATCTCTTCCGATCCATAATTACACTCGAAATACTTGTGGTGCAGTTGGTGGTGGAATGAGCCTGCCTTCATCGCCTCAATGTTTCTCACGATCAGTTTGGCGAACCCCGAATGGGAATAAATCGCGCCGAGGTTCAGCGCGAAAAGGTGGAAGATCACATGGATCGGATGAGACGGCAAAACGAAATGGATCAAGATGCCGGAATAATACAGCAAATGCTCCGCCGGATGCATAGCAAGGCCAGACCAAGGCCCGACACTGACATTGCGGTGATGCAGGTGATGGACGTTTTTGAACAGCCACGGGATATGGATCAGCCGATGTATCCAGTAAAAGTGGAACGATTGCCAGAACCGGATCACGAAGAAGAGGGCGATGAAATAGACCGGCGCTGCGGTGACGCTCTCAAGCGTCGGAACCCATCCGTTTGCGGCCAAATAGAAGTAAAGCACCATCCACGCGGTCCAGATCGGGACACCGGAGGCCAACGACCAAAAGATATTGTCCCATGTCTGGTTTGAGAAGGTGAAACGCGGACTTCTCTCCATCGGGCGGAGGTCGAATTTCGTTCGCATCTCTTGGCCTGCGAAGACGAACAGATAGAGGTGTAGCGCTGACGCCAGTAACACGGTCGCGCCTAAATTGATCGCAAAAATCTGAGCCATCCAGCCCCAAGTGAGCGATTGCATCTGCGACATGGCGGGCCAGAAAAACATGAACGCAATCAGCGCGAAAGTCAGGTGACTGACCGGAGGCGTCAGCTTGGTCCATGTGCCAAACAACCATGCAAGCGCGGCTTTCGGTTTCGGCGGAATGTCGAAGACAGGGGACATTGCGATCGGCAAGGCGGGATGAAAGTTCCAGACCCGTGACTTACCTTCGGGAACGGGTGTCGGTGCGTCGCTGCTTGCGTCAACCATCTGTTCCTCCTTGATCGGTGTTTTGCTGCTAAGCCGAAAGCGCTTCAAACATCAAAGCGACGGCATGCGCGCCGGGGTCGCGGTGACCGTCCAGTTGCGCGGCACTCACATAGCTTGCGCGTCCGGCCTTGGCCTCGACAATATTTGCAGTGGCATCAGCACCCGCGCGTGCGGCCTTGGCGGCATCGACTATGCCTTGATCAAGAGCGGCGAGTGCGGGCTCTAGCGCGTCGATCATGGTGCGATCTCCGACCGAGGCACCGCCCACGAATTTGATCTGCTTAAGCCCCGCTTGTAAGGCCTCCGTCAAACTCGTCCCTGTGGCCGAGGCCTCTCCGGCAGCAGTGAAGAATATGGCGAGCAAAATGCCCGACGACCCGCCCATGATCTGGCCCAGCTCTTGACCCAATGCGCTTAGCAGCTCGCTTGTATCGGCAAGCGGCATGCGATCCAACGCATCCATGATGCCACGCGCGGCCCCCGCAAGGGTGGAGCCTGTATCACCATCGCCAGATTTCGCGTCGAGCGTATTCAACTCCGCCTCGGTCGCAACAAAAGTATCGCAAATGAGTGACAGGACTTGCGCGGCTTGCGCGTTCTTCGACGCCGTAAAGCTGCGCAGCGCGAGACCTTCCGGCATGGGCGAAATGACCGGCGCTGCGAGCGCTTTGCATCCGGGCCAAGCAGCCGGAGCGCAGGGGGCGCGCAGTTGCGCAATCTCAGCCTCGCTTGCGGGATAAACCGTGACCGAAAACCCGTGCATGTCCAAAGAGGTCATCATGGATGCAGGCCCAACGACCGCCGAAACCCTGCCGCCAATAGACGATTGCGATAGCGCATTGGCGAGGATCGACATCTCCAGAACCGACGTGCCGCCGAGATTGTTCACCAACGCGACATGCGGGGCATCGGTCATTAAAGGTGCCAGTTTGCCAGCAACCGCTTCCATTGAAGCCGCAGCACCGGCATAGGCGATTTGCTCAACACCGGGTTCATTGTGAATACCAAGGCCCAGCTCGGCCATGCCTTGTGCGATCCGTGCCTCTTTAGGGGTGCCGGGGATCGTGCATGTATCAAGCGACATCCCAATGGTCCGCACGCCTTGGCTGACCTTTTCAGCGGCGGCGGTCACGTCATCCAAACTCGCACCGTCTTCAGCCAGTGCGCCTGCAATCTTGTGAACCAACAGCGTTCCCGCCAATCCGCGCGGTTGCGCCAGATCGGGCAACGCAATGTCTTCGCCCACGGTCACCATATTGACCTTATGGCCCATGGCCCGCGCACGCTCTGCCGCAAGGCCAAAATTGAGCCGGTCGCCGGTGTAGTTCATCAACACCAGCAAGCACCCCGCAGGCCCCGTCACGGCAAGTATCCCGGCAAGAACCGCGTCGACTGACGGCGAGGCGAAGATATCGCCGCAAACAGCGGCCGTCAGCATGCCTTCACCGACAAAGCCCGCGAAGGATGGCTCATGGCCGGACCCGCCACCGCAAACGATCGCAACCTTTGACTTATCCCAATCGTTGCGCATCACGACTTTGATATGAGGAAATCCGTCCAACCGCGCCAGCGCCCCGCCCGAGGATCGGACCAAACCATCAATGGCTTCTGTGACAGCCTCTTCGCGCGAATTGATAAACTGATCCATGATGTGCACTCCTCAAGCTATTGCATTGCGGAACTAGCTACTGCAATATGAGACTAGAGCATTTCTGAGAACTGCGTCAAGACGGGCACTGCCGCGAAAGGACACAAGCATGGGGCGAGCAAGTGGAAGTTCAATCGTTACCAAATCTTGTCAGGTGATCGATGCGCTGACGCAATCCCATCGACCTATGCGATTTTCCGAAATTGTAGAACAAACAGGTTTTGTCAAAAGCTCGTGCCACCGTATTCTTGCGGTTTTGCAAGGTGAGCAACTGATCGAATATGACAAACGCACGCAAACTTACCGCCCCGGTTCTCGGGTGCAGAATTGGGCCCGCACTGTTTGGAACCGCGCTGACATCCAGCAAGCTGCGGGACACCACATGGCAGATCTATGCGAGAAAACCGGTATGAATACCGCATTGTCGATCCTAGACGCAGACGACATCCTTTACCTGCGCACCGTCGATTTTTTCAATGCGCGGTTTGCCTCCCATCCCGGCGACCGCGCGCCTGTGCATGCCACCGCGGCGGGCAAAGTATTCTTGGCCAATATGATGCCCGCACGCCAGCAAGCCGTGCTGGACCGCATCGCGTTGGAGAAGTTCACCGAGTTTACAATCGTGTCGCGCGAAGAGCTTCTCGAGCAATGTCGCGACATTCAAACCAACGGTTATGCTGTGGCCGACCGTGAAGAGGCCCTGCAGGTCACCGGCATCGCCGCCCCAATCTGGAGCGCAGAAGGCACTCAAATCGCATGCCTTTCACTGTGGTCATCTTCCGCCTTCCACGCGCCCACAGACGTCATCGCGCAGTTAGATTTGCTCCAGAAAACAACGCAGAAAATTTCAGCAGAACTTGGCGCTCAATAGGCACATGTTGGAGGCCTCAGCGCGAGACTACCTTTCGAGCGGCCGTAAATTTACCACCCTATGCGTCAGCCGCATTTCGAATGGCCACAAGACCCGCAAGTCATACAACCCTCAACCATGCGCAGATCGAACTGACCGCAGCTTGGGCACGCCGCGCCGTGCCCGCCTGACAGGTTGACGACTTCGGCCTGAGGATCCACCTTCAGCCCCATCCCCTCGCCCGCGATAAAGCCTGTGGCGATCATGTGTTGCTCGATCACGCCGCCAATCGCCGCGAGGATCGACGGGATATACTTGCCCTTGATCCAGGCCCCACCGCGCGGGTCGAACACGGCCTTGAGTTCTTCGACCACGAAAGACACATCACCGCCGCGCCGGAACACCGCCGAAATCATCCGCGTCAGCGCGACCGTCCATGCGAAATGCTCCATATTCTTGGAGTTGATAAACACCTCAAACGGACGCCTATGGCCGTTCAGAACGATGTCATTGATGGTGATATAAAGCGCGTGTTCGCTATCAGGCCATTTGACCTTATAGGTGTTGCCTTCCAGTGCATTAGGGCGGTCCAAAGGCTCCGACATATAGACAACCTCGCCGCCCGCCGCCTGCTTGGACATCTCGGCCTCGGTATTGTCAGAGCTCTCCGACACGCTCAGAACCGAGCCCGTCACGTCATTGGGCCGGTAGGTCGTGCAGCCTTTGCAACCCTGATCCCACGCGGCCATATAGACCTCTTTGAAATCGTCAAAGCTGATATCTTCGGGGCAGTTGATCGTCTTGGAGATCGAACTATCCACCCATTTTTGCGCCGCCGCTTGCATGCGCACATGATCCAAAGGCGGCAAGGTCTGGGCGTTGACGAAATGGGCGGGCAATTCCTTGTCGCCAAACTTCTCGCGCCACAGTTGCACGGCGTAATCCACGACCTCTTCTTCCGTCCGCGTGCCGTCCTTTTGCAAGACCTTGCGCGTATAGGCATAGGCAAAGACCGGCTCGATCCCGCTCGACACATTGCCCGCCAACAGGCTGATCGTGCCGGTGGGCGCGATTGAGGTCAAAAGCGCGTTGCGAATGCCGTGTTTCGCGATTGCCGCGCGCACATCAGCGTCCATGCCTTGCATCGCACCGCTCGCCAAATAGGCATCCGCGTCAAACAAGGGAAACGCGCCTTTTTCCTTGGCCAAATCCACGGAGGCCAGATACGCCGCGCGCGCGACCGCGCCCAGCCAATCCTCGGTCAGACGCGCGGCCTCTTTCGAGCCATAGCGCGCGCCAACCATCAAAAGCGCATCGGCCAGACCTGTGACACCCAGCCCGATGCGCCGCTTGGCCTGCGCCTCGCGCGCTTGCGCCTCCAGCGGGAAGCGCGAGGCATCAACGACATTGTCCATCATCCGAACGGCTGTGCTTACCAGATCGCTCAGCGCCGCCTCATCAAGGCTTGCGCCTTTGGCAAACGGGTCCGCGACCAGCCGCGCCAGATTGATCGAGCCCAAAAGACACGCGCCATAGGGCGGCAAAGGCTGCTCGCCGCAGGGGTTCGTGGCGGCAATCTGCTCGCAATAGTTCAAATTGTTGGCTGCATTGATCCGGTCGATGAAAATCACGCCCGGTTCAGCAAATTCAAAGGTGGAGCGCATGATCTGGTCCCACAGACCCCGCGCCTGCACCGTTTTGTAATGCTTGCCGTCAAACACCAAATCCCACGCGCCGTCTGACTTGACCGCGTCCATAAACGCATCCGTCACCAAGACCGAGACATTGAACATCCGCAACCGCGCGGGGTCTTTCTTGGCGGTGATGAAATCCTCGATATCGGGGTGATCGCAGCGCATCGTGGCCATCATCGCGCCGCGCCGAGAACCCGCCGACATGATCGTGCGGCACATCGCGTCCCACACATCCATGAACGACAGCGGCCCCGAGGCATCAGCCGCCACGCCTTTCACATCCGCGCCTTTGGGCCGGATCGTAGAGAAATCATAGCCGATCCCGCCGCCTTGCTGCATGGTCAGCGCGGCCTCTTTCAAATTCTCGAAAATCCCGCCCATATCGTCGGGGATCGTGCCCATCACGAAGCAGTTAAACAGCGTCACTGACCGCTCCGTGCCCGCGCCTGCAATTATGCGGCCTGCGGGCAGGTATTTGAAATCTTCCAGCGCCGCGTAGAACTTGTCTTCCCAGGCTTTGGGGTCTTTCTCGACGCTTGCCAGCGCTTTGGCGATCCGGCGCCATGTGTCTTCGACCGAGCCGTCTATCGCCGTACCATCCGCCGCTTTCAGGCGGTATTTCATGTCCCAGATTTGCTCGGAAATCGGGGCTGAGAAATGGGTCATCGGGACGTCCT
>CAZCEW010000040.1:0-2194 GCA_964497775.1 uncultured Rhodobacterales bacterium | reverse complement strand
CGAAAGGGTGAGTCGTGGCCAAACATATCAATCTGATCAAACTGAGCGTCGGGACCGGCAGCGTCGAGGATCTTGAAGACTGGCACGCCACCAAACGGGCGCAAGGCGATGACGGCTTGCCGCGCCATGTCACACGCATGTGGCCCAAGCGCGAGGCGGAGCTTTTGGACGGCGGGTCGATCTATTGGGTGATCAAAGGCGTGATCCAAGCCCGCCAGCGCCTCATACGGCTTGACGAGGTGGTCCGCTCCGACGGCATCAGGCGCTGCGCTTTGGTGTTCGAGCCCGAGCTGATCCGCACCGCGCCAGTGCTCAAACGCCCGTTTCAAGGCTGGCGCTATCTCAAGGCAGAAGACGCGCCACCTGATCTAAGCGGCCGCCGCGCCTCTGAAGATGCTTTGCCGCCTGATCTGTCCGCCGCATTGGCCGATATCGGCGTGCTTTAGGCGCTCAGACCGCGACATTGTCGATCAATCGCGCCGTGCCCAGATAGGCCGCGCCAAAGACCCGCGCGGGGCCGGATTTGTCGAATTCTGACAGATCATCGGCCATGCGGCAGTCCAGATAATCGACCTCGCGAAACCCCGCCGCCAAAATCGCTTCCGCGGCTTTCGCGCAGGCCCCGCTTGCGGCCATGCCAGAGCGGATATCTTGCGCCGCATCCCGCAAAGCCGCGTTGAGCGCTGGCGCGATTTCACGCTCCTGCGGCGTCAGATAAGCGTTACGCGAGGACAACGCCAAGCCGTCCTGCGCCCGCACGATGCCCACGCCTTCGATCTGCGTTTCGATATTGAGATCGCGCACAAGGCGGCGCACCACGGCCAGTTGCTGCCAGTCTTTCTCGCCAAAATACGCGCGATCC
This sequence comes from uncultured Rhodobacterales bacterium, assembly GCA_964497775.1. Classification (GTDB taxonomy): domain Bacteria; phylum Pseudomonadota; class Alphaproteobacteria; order Rhodobacterales; family Rhodobacteraceae; genus Litoreibacter. The sequence continues at coordinate 1,332 of CAZCEW010000040.1, read as the reverse complement.
GCGCCCGCGATCATTAGCAACTTGGTAACCACTTGCGTGACCCCGTCGAAATGCCCGGGCCGCGTCGCACCACATAAAGGCTGCGTCAGCCCGTCCACGATTACGCGCGTCGCAAAGCCGTCGGGGTATATCACATCCGGTGTCGGGCAGAAGACGACATCGACATCAGCCGCGCGGAGCCGCGCCAGGTCGGCGTCGAACGTGTCGGGATAGGCGTCCAGATCCTCGCCTTCGCCAAATTGCGTCGGGTTGACGAAAATCGTCGCAATCACCCGCGCGCAGGCCCCTGTGGCAGCACTCACCAGCGCCATATGCCCCGCATGCAGCGCGCCCATCGTGGGCACAAGACCCACTGTTTCGCCCGCGCCCCGCCAGCCACGCCGCTCTGTGCGCAGATCGTCTATCTCGCGGATCAGTTTCACGCCATGTCACTCGGCACAGCAATCCCAAGCGGGGCCAAGACCGCGCCAAGCTCCGCGCCAGTCCAATCGGCCACGCGGCTGGCAAAAAGCGTGGCTTGCGATTTCAAAACCGGGCCGTCTTGCAGCATCTTCAGATGGTTCGCGTCAAGTGTCGCGCCTGTTGTGGTGATGTCGGCGATCATCTCGGCCGTTAGGTTCGACACCGTGCCTTCGGTCGCGCCTTGGCTGTCGACCAGCTGATAATCCGCCACGCCGTTCTGCGCCAAATATTCGCGCACGAGGCGGTGATATTTCGTGGCAATCCGCAAGCGGTGACCATGTGTCTGCCGGAACGCGGCGGCCACGGCATCGAGATCATCGAGGTTTTCGACATCGACCCAAAAGCGCGGTACAGCCAGCACCAGATCGGCAAAGCCAAAGCCCATCTCGCTAAGGCCCACGACTTGCTGAGGCCAAAGGGGCAGTTTCTCGCGCACCATATCGGTGCCGGTCACGCCCAGATGGATGCGGCCCGCGGCCAGTTCTCGCGGGATTTCTCCGGCGCTCAGCAAAACCGGCTCGACGCCGTCGAGACCGTCCAGCTTGGCTGCATATTCGCGCTCTGATCCGGTGCGCGTCAGCGTCACGCCACGCGCTTCGAACCAGTCGCCAGTGGCTTCCATCAAGCGACCTTTTGAAGGGATACCCAGCTTGATCATGCGCCGCCCTCCACCAGATCGGGGCGGATCACGCCGCCCACTGCCGGGATTTCGCGCCCCTGCCCCAGCACGCGGGTCAGCGCATCATAGCGCCCGCCTGTGGCCACGGGCAGCGCTTGTCCGGGCAAGGAAATGCCGAAGACGAAGCCGTCGTAATATTCCATCAATGCGCGCCCATAGGCACCTTGGAAGCGTGCATCAGACGGCAGGAG
>CAZCEW010000039.1:0-20359 GCA_964497775.1 uncultured Rhodobacterales bacterium | reverse complement strand
ACAAAAGCATTGCCGGGGCCGACCAGAATATCGGCAGGTTTTGCACCAAACAGACCCATAGCCATCGAGGCCACCGCTTGCACGCCGCCCATCTCCAAGATCATATCGGCGCCGGCCAAATCCATCGCATAGGCCACATTGGCATCAATCGCATCCCCGCGTGGCGGCGAGGCGGCGACCACAAAAGGCACACCTGCTGCGCGCGCGGTGGTCACGCTCATCAAGGCAGAGGCCACATGTGCATAGCGCCCGCCGGGTACGTAGCAGCCAGCACAATCAACGGGTACGCATTTCTGACCCAGCATCACGCCCGGTTCAGTTGCAAGCTGGAAATCCTGAAGGCTCTCTCGTTGCGCTTTGGCAAAGCGTTGAATTTGGCGATGCGCGTATTGAATATCTGCCTTCGCCTGATCCGTCACTTCAGCAATCAACTTCGCCTTCTTTTCATCTGAAAGAACAAAGCCCGTCGTCCAACCGTCGAGCTTTTCGGCATAGCTGCGCACGGCATCCTCACCGCCTTTGCGGATTTCGCCTAACATGTCTTCGACCAGCGCACGGGTACGAAGGTCTTCGGTCTCGGCATTGATCAACGGAGATTTGAGATGTTCCATAGCTGGCGCCTTTCGGATCAGAGGTCGTACCAACCTTCCGGCACTTGGCTTGGTGGATCAATTCCTATTCGCAGTTTCGGAAAGGGTTTTGGAAAACCTGAAACTACGCTTTGGCTAGTCGTTATCTGTGAGCCCCGCACCCGCGCCCGCCTCTCTTGACGCGGCCGTTGAAGGCACGAAGGTCTTGGCCGCCATTTCGCCGAGCGCTTCAATAAGTTCTGTCGGTACCGCTTGAGGCGGGCCAATTGCGTGCAAACTGGAGGTCTTTGCAGGCGTGATCATCTGCGTCTTGGCATCAGGACGATCGATCTGGAAAGCCATATCCCAGACCCGCTCGGCCCGCAGCAAAATGGGCCAAAGAAGAAGCGGCCAGTCCGCATCATGGACAATCACGCGATCAGCGCCGCAAACCAAAGCATCGACAATGACCGGGCCCGCCATTGCCACCCTCATACGCTCGATCACAACATGAGTGTCGCTTCCCTCGACCAGAACAGGCGCGTGACGGATGGACAACGAAGAGATGCACATCGCCAATAGCTGCGGATCGCTCATCAAAAGCGGGGTCAGCGCCGCCATTTCCTCGGCCGGTCCAAGCGGCAGATCGCAGCCTCTACCTGCCTTAAGAACCAGCGCAGAAATTTCCGAGACCGAGCGGCGTTCAGCGCGGTAGTCTGGGCCCTGAGCGATAAAGGCCTCGACCCATTGCTGCGATGTCATGGCTCAAAAACCGGCAACCACCAGTCATCTGCGTCGGACAAGTCGTCGAAAAGAGGCGCGCCTTGTGCCAAAGTGATCCGGGTCCACCGGTCTGACTTAGGGTCAAATTTGGCGGCTCCAAAGAAGGACAATTTGCAGCGCAGCATGTCGATTGGTTTGCAATCCGCACCGATCAGATTGTCACGGATTTCAGCATATGGATGCGACGCCAATACCTGCACGCGGCGCGCCACAGATCGGTGTTGCGGGAAGGCGCGCAGGAATGTCCCGACCGTACCCCGCGCACCCTTTAGGTCACGACGCATTGCCTTCATCTGGCGCGCGATATCAAGCGGGCTTTCCAAATCGCTTCCGGGCTCGCTATGACGCAGCCCCAAACGCGGTTCTTGTTTGTCTTCGCTGACATACCAAAACTGCGCTGTCTCATCGTGGTCGTCGAAATTAAACCCACCTGACCAATCTTGAGCGGCCAGAAGTTTGCGAAGGTCGTTCAATTCCATGCGCGGATCAAGCGCCACAGGATCGCCCGCCACCATGCAGCACGCCAAGCCGTCGATGAGTTCACCAAAGGGCTCTAGAACGAGGCTTACGGCAAGCTCCTGACAATCCAATGAGAAGACCTCACACACGCGGATCATCTGATCAATTGGCTTGGCCTGATCCAAAAGCTCCGGCAATTGCGCGCTCAAATCTGACCATTCGACCCGGAGGCGATCAATCCGCGTCTGATGCTCCACATCCGGCACGTTCCATTGCGCGAGGTGACGCCCAGCGCGCTTAGCCAAACTGACGAGCCGCGCGATCTGATCTTCATCCAATCGCGGCAAAGCCCGCACCCGCGCCAGCGCAGTCTCTTTCACCATCATCCAATTGTTGAGCAGTTCGGGATGAGACACCAGAAATGGCGCCATACCAAGCCCTGTCGAATTCCCGATCCCAAGATGGCGCTTGAGGCTTGGGTCTAGCTTTGCGCCGCCGACATGTTCGACCAGATCATGGGTAAAGCCGCGGATCAGCCAGACGGTCAGCATCTCGGCCATGAACGGCCCATCCAACCCAGGTCGGCTTGCAATCACGTCGCGATCCGCAATGCCAAACTTGCCATTGCCATAGACGGCGGTGGTGCGCATCAAATAGCCGATCTCGCCAATCATCGTGGCGTCGGGCTGTCGGCCCTCGTTCAACCGCTCAACCACATGCGCAAACAAGCGCACTGACTTATTCGCTCGGCTCAGCACCAGATCACGCGCGGTGAAACGCCCAGCCTCTTGGCGCGGTGCATTGGCCTCAAGACGCGCAATCTCAGCAGCATTAGGCACACCGTCATAAAGCACGTAGGCGCTGTCCCAAGCCTCCGCGATCACCCGATCCGTGCGCTTGTCCTCCGGCAGTGGATTGCAAAACGCGACCAGAGAATAGACATGCCCGCCCAAAGTGACCGAATAGACGGCGTGGCCAAAGCCTTCACCCGAGAAGTTCCAAACCGGTCTCGTAACTTGCGTGCCATCTGCTGCAAGCTGGCGCAGCAAGGAACGCAGGAAAGACAGGCGAGACGGAAACATCGCGCCCATCCGCGCCAATCGCATGACTTGGCTCGGCGGGCGCAATGGCTCTTGAGGGGGCAGTCTTTCGTTCATGTCGAGCGCCCGAATGATGCCTCATAAAAGCGCAACCAATTGCCGCCCATGATGCCGTCGACTTCCGCGCTGGAGAACCCTTGCGCATTGAGCCCAGCCCTGATCTTGCCGAAGTCGCGATTGTCGACAAACCAGTCCGGCATCTCAGGAAACCCCGGATCAGAGGCAGACCCTTCGCCGAAATCCATCTCTTTCGACCACCGCCCATTTCGCATCCAAGTCACAATGCTATCGGGCTGGTCCTGGCACAAATCCGTCCCGATCCCCAAGGACTCCGCCCCATATCGAGACGCGGCCTCAGCCGCCATCTGACAAAAGCTCTCCAGACTACAAACCGTACCGCCTTTGAGATGATGCGGATAGACAGAAAACCCAAGCATGCCACCTGCCGCCGTCAAAGCTTTCAAAACCTCGTCAGATTTGTTGCGCCGCGCGCGATGCCACCAATCGGGATTGGCATGCGTGATCGCGATTGGTCGGCTGGAATGGTCAATCGCTTCCAAAGTCGAACGATCCGCAGAATGGCTCATATCCACGACCATACCGACCCGGTTCATCTCGGCCACAGCTTGGCGACCAAATCGAGTGAGCCCGGTATCATCATCCTCATAGCAACCCGTCGCAAGCAGCGATTGGTTGTTATAGGTCAGCTGCATAAAGCGTATGCCCAATTGATGGAAAATCTCGATCAAACCGATATCGTCCTCTATCGGGCTGGGGTTCTGAAACCCGAAGAAAATCGCCGTGCGCCCCGTTTCACGCGCCAGCGCCACGTCTGACGCCCATTGACCGCGAAAAATCAGATCGGGGAATTGCTCAAACCACCGGTTCCATTGGGCAAGGTTCAACACGACCTCGCGAAACGTCTCATGATAGGCGATGGTCACATGCACGGCGTCCACGCCGCCTTCGCGCATCTGGCGGAAAATCTTCTCCGACCAATTGGCATATTGCAGATTATCAATCACGGGTGCTTTCATAGCGCTACCCTGCCACAATCCAGATCAAAGGCAAGAAAAAGGGGCACCTCGGCGCCCCTCTTCATTGTCCCAAAATAACCTCCGCCGGAGGCGCAGGCCAGCCAAACGCGATCCCAACAGATTAATAATCGACGGCAGTGTATTTGGTTTCCATGTAATCTTCCAAGCCTTGCGAGCCGCCTTCCTTGCCCAGACCGGATTCCTTGGTCCCGCCAAAAGGTGCCTCGACCGTTGTGATCAATCCGGAATTTATCCCGATCATCCCATAGTCCAAGCCTTCATTGAGCCGCCAGATGCGCCCGATATCACGCGTATAGGCGTAAGAGCACAGGCCGAAATCGGTGTCATTGGCCATCTCAATGACCTCTTCTTCCGTCTCGAACTTGAACACTGGCGCCAGCGGGCCGAAGATCTCTTCCTTGGCGAACAGCATGTCTTGCGTTGCATCTGTCACGATTGTTGGCTCGAAGAAGCTTAGGCCCTTGGGGTGACGCCCGCCTCCTAAGGCAATCTTGCCGCCTTTGGCCTTGGCGTCCGCGACAAACTCTTCGACCTTCTCGACCGCATCCATATCGATCATCGGGCCTTGCTCGACCCCATCTTCGCGCCCGTCACCAACCTTCATCTTCGCCGTCTCAGCCTTCAACATGTCGACAAACTTGTCGTAGACGCCGGCTTGCACATACATCCGGTTGGCGCAGACGCAGGTTTGACCGGCATTGCGGAACTTGGACACAATCGCGCCTTGCACGGCTTTCTCAAGATCGGCGTCGTCAAAGACAATAAATGGCGCGTTGCCGCCCAGCTCCATCGAGACTTTCTTAACTGTCCCCGCAGATTGCCGGATCAGCTCTTTGCCGACTTCCGTGGAGCCAGTGAAAGTCACTTTGCGCACTTCTGGCGCGTCCATGATCGCGGCGCCGATTTTGCGTGCGGACCCTGTGAGAACATTCACAGCACCCGCGGGGTAGCCCACCTCTTCGCATAGCGCGCCCCATGCGATGCCCGAATAGGGCGTTGCCGTCGCGGGCTTTGCCACGACGGTGCACCCCAAAGCCAAGGCGGGAGCCACCTTGCGCGCCAGCATCGAGGACGGGAAATTCCAAGGCGTGATCATGCCGACCACACCTATGGGATGTTTGGTCACCAGAATACGGCGATCATTGCCCGGTGCAGGCACGATCTCACCCTTGGCGCGGCGCACCTCTTCGGCAAACCAGCGCACATAAGCGGCGCCAATTGCGATCTCTCCCATCGCCTCGAACATAGGCTTGCCTTGCTCGACGACGAGCAGCTCGGCCAGCGTCTTTTGGTTGTCCATCAGCGCGTCATGCAGCTTTTGCAACAAGCCTACACGTTCCATCAGGGGGGTCTTGGAGAAGGTCTTGAACGCGTCCGAGGCGGCCGCAATCGCGCGCTCGGTCTCGTCTCCGCCACAGCCCGGCACTGTCCCAATGACCTCGCCTGTGGCTGGGTTCGTCACATCAATCGTCGAGCCATCATCCGCCGCGATCCACTTGCCGCCGACCAGATTGGCCTCTTTCATATATTTCGTGAAGCTCATCAGATTTATCCTTTGGAAAAAGCAAATTGCGTGTGTTGGTGGTATCTCTCACCGGGTCTCAGGATCACATCCGGGAACCCGTCTTGGTTGATCGCGTCTGGCCAAACTTGCGGCTCAAGCGCGACGCCTGCGTTCTTTGCGTATCGTCGCCCGCCTAGCCCCTCAGGCGCGACATCAAGCTTGAAGCCGTCATAAACCTGAAGCCCCGCTTCTGTCGAGCGCATCTCCATCGCGACGCCAGATTTGGTCGATCGCAGAGTGCCGATTTTGCGCAAGGTCTGGCGTTGGTCTGACAAACAAAGGTTGTGGTCGATAAAGACCTCATCTTTGATTGGCCGCTCTTTGCGGAAATCATAGCGGGTGCCGGTGACATCACCACTTTCGCCAGTTGGGATGAAGCCGTCATCTACGATAGTGTAGCGCGCGGCATCGACTTGCATCAGATGGGCGTCCGTCGTGTCAGAGCCGTCAAGGTTCCAATAGCTGTGATGGGCCAGATTGCACAAAGTCGGCGCGTCGGTTGTGGCCTCGGCGCGGATGTCAAAGACGCCGCCCTCAAGGCAGGCATAGGTGACGCGCGCGACCAGATTGCCGGGATAGCCCATTTCGCCATCCGACAGATCAATCCGCAGAGTGATGCTGCTGGGCGTGACCTCTTCCACCTGCCAATTGCGCTTGCCGATGCCGTGTGCGCCGCCGTGCAAATGGTGCAGGTCTTGAAAGTTCTGGTCGACCTGATAGTTCACCCCGTCGATCATAAACTGACCCTTGCCGATCCGATTGGCGCAGCGGCCTGCCATGGCGCCAAAATAGGGGCTGTCGGTGAGATAAGGCGCGAAATCTTCAAAGCCCAAAACCAACGGAGCGTCATGGCCTTCAAGGCGCAAGTCCTGCAACACGGCACCATAAGACAAGACCCAAGCCCTCAGGCTGCCGCCTTCGATCTTGTGGCGCGTCACAGCGCTGCCATCTGGCATTGTCCCGAACGTCATGGACCTTTCCCCCGCAAATCCACCGCCTCGCCGCTCTGCGCGCTTTGCTGCGCGGCCTCACCGACGAGAACGGACCAGAACCCGTCTTCCAAGGTCACTTCTGGCTGACCTTGCCCTGATCTAACAAGTTCCAGAAAGCGTTGGTGTTGGAAAAAAGTGGAACCATGGTGATCGCCGGCCGCTAGAATGGCTTCGTCCACATGGACCTCCTCGCGGATGATTTCTTTGGTCTCGCGCAGGGAGGTGACAACTTCAGAGCTGCGCTCTTGCCCATCGATCGAAAACCTTGCAGGCCCCGGCACGAAGGCTTCAACCCGCGCTTTGGCACCCGTGACGGCGATGGTTTCCTGCCAGTAAGAGCCTTCGGCGAACATACATAAATCCAACATGCCCCGCGCGCCGTTCTCAAAGTCGACCACGACGAATGCGTTGTCGATGATGTCAGGCACAGCGCCGCCATAACTTTCGTCTTGGTGGTTTACGTCTGCTGCGGCGCTGGCAAAAACCCGTACAGGATCACTTTGTAGAACCAAGCGCATCAGGTCCCAAAAGTGGCAGCATTTCTCGGTCAATGTCCCACCAGTGCGCTGGTTGAAGCGGTTCCAGTCGCCGACCTTATCAAGAAACGGGAAGCGGTGTTCGCGAATGGCCATCATGCGCGCTTGTCCCGGCACGTCGTCGCGCACCGCCTGAAGCAGGCGTTGAACGGGCGGCATGTAGCGATACTCCATCGCGACCCAAATAGGCGCACGGCGCGTTTGGGCGAGGTTCAGAATATCGCGGCAATCGGAGGTGGTCGTGCTCAGTGGTTTCTCACATAGGATCGGCTTGTCGGTCGCCATGATCTTGCGCAACACATCGGCATGCGTGTCATTGGGAGAGACGATCAGAAAGACGTCGCACAGATCAGCGCTGAGCATATCGTCCAGCGACGCAAACCCTTTGCCACCTGAGCTTTGAGCGGACAGCTCACGCATCGCCGCATCGGGATCGCAAACCGCCGAGACATGCGCGCCGTCGAGTAGCGCGATGTTGCGGATATGCTCTTGGCCCATCATGCCCGAGCCGATCAAACCGTAGCGAATATCGGTCATCTCGCCCCCAATTCGACGACCGGTAGCTCCATCCCGGCGGCGATAGCTTTGAGCGCATCCATGTGATCGCCATAGGTCAGCGCCATGTGGTGCTCTAACCCGCTGGCGATGACGTCTTGCAAGACGGCCTTCGCGCCGTGATCAAACTTGACCACGCCCGAGGTGCCGGTAAACGCCATATCGCGTGCCAGCATCTCGCCCGAGGCGAGGATGATCTTGGGCGCGCCCAACGCTTGCGACAGACGAAAGAACGTCACGCGCCCGGGCTTGAGCGGGAATTCATAGAGCAGCGCCTGTTTGCGGTTGGTGTGAACCGTCGCGCGGGGCTCGGCCTCGGTCATGGACACAGGCGCTTGGCCACAATGCCACACGACGCCTGTGTCATCGTCCAAATCCATGTCCACCAGATCGGCCAGAAAGACCGGGGCGTCCGCGACCTTTTGCAAGATCGCTTGCGTCACCGCGCCGTAGACATCTGCCTCACAGGCACAAGGGACGCGCGCCTCGCCCATCATCGAGACAGGGCCACAAACCGCGCCGCCATATTCAGTGAAAGTCTCGGGCCAGCAGCGGATCGCGAAGGCGTCATAGCCACCAGAGGTTTTCAGATGCTCCAACGCACCCGCTAGTCGCAAAGATCGATCAAGCTCGCCCGCATCCATTTCTTTGAGGTTCGGCAAGCGCGCGGCCTTTTCGCGGAAAGGTGTGATCTTGTCCTCATCCAAGCTGCGGGCGACGTCGAACATATCGGCGAGCTCCAGCTCTTCCACGTCTGCGCCGGTCAGCGCCTTGAGTGCCGGTTTGTCATAAGCACATGTGTCGAAACCATCAGGATGCGCGCCGATCCGCGCGATCTTTAGCCCGTCAATCGGTAAGGCGGCAGGGGCCATGTCAGGGGGTGTGCCATTGGTTGGAGCCCCTTGTGTCTGGCCAGTCAAAGCCGCTTTAAGGTCCACGGCGACCGTCGCATCTGTCGGGTCTGCATAGAGCCAATCAAACGCGATACCGTTCCGCCCCAAAGCATGGCTCGCCAAATTGAGCCCGCAAAACGCGTTGAGCCTGAGACGTCCGCCAAGACGAGGTTCCGGCACGGCCCAAATCGCCATCGGCACGCCGAGCTTAGACGCCTCGACGATGAAAGTCGCATCGGTAAAGGTGACTTGAAGCACCAAGATAAGATCCGCCTGCGCGACGTCGTCAAGCGCTTGCGCACTGGCCTCCATCAACAGCTCGCGCGGGCCGATGATCTGGTGCCCGCTTTCGTCCAAGACAGCCAGCATCGCATCGAGCTTTTCTTGCGCAAACGGCACGTCAAAGGTCGGGCGACCAAGCGGCAGAATTCCTAATTTCATCTGCTAGATCCCGTCATAGCTATGGCGGAAGGAGGCATCTTGCGGGCTGAACTGCGCGCCACCCGCACCGTAGCAATCGTGCTTGTCCCAAGGCGTGGCCTGCGCATCTGCGAGCTTGGATATGTCGCGCATATAGTCCGCGCTTTCACCACTTAGACCTGCCTCGATCGCGGCCCAATCTGGATAGGCGTTAAACGCATCAAGCCAGATCGCGCGACCGGCCAGAAAGCCGGAAGCTCCGGCCTTGAAGGCGTGTTCCAGAATGGCTTTGAACTCAGGCTTACCCGCACCCGCTGACAGCATCACCCAAGGACGACCCGAGAGGCGGCCCATCTCGTCGAACATGGCTTGCACGCCGTCGGTTCCGGCGACGTCTTTCGCCGCAATAGGGCTTTCGAGCTTGAACACATCGATCCCAAAATCCGGGTGCGCAAACTCTTCGACCGATTTGAGCACGTCATCAGCGCGCTTCGTTTTCATCTCGGTATATTCTTGCGTCTGCTCGGCATCGCTGGACAAAGGAAAGACCAGAAGTTCGAACAAGAACGGAATGTCATATTTCGCGCAGGCCTCGCCGATGCGTTTCGTCCAGTCCTTCTGGCGTTGGTTTATCGCAGGGTCGGCGTCGGGGCGGTACCACGCCAGCACTTTGACAGCATCGCCGCCCATCCGCTTGATCTTGCCGACATCCCAATCATCGATCTGGCTGGAAATGCGGCCCATGCCAGTATCCTCAAAGATCGAGTCCTCCAGCGTCACGATCAACCCTTTGGTGGGCGAAAGATGCCTCAGGCCAACGGGGATCGCGTAATGTGGGTCGAGAAGCATCGCGGTGCTGTCCTCTTGCAGCGTCTCGACCAACATCGCTTTGAACCGCGCGACCTCGTCATAGGGTGCTGTCTCAGTGCCATGATGCGCGGCAATCGGGCCCTTGATGGGCGGGCGCTGATCGACGGCTGTCATCTTAAAGAACCCGTTCGCATCGGCCATGCGCCGCATGCCCCACAACTTGCCTGCTGTCAGTGCAATCATTTGTTTTCCTTCAGAAAATTCTCTACTGTCTCGCGATCAGGCGACGCTTTGCGTCCACCCAATTGCGTGCATTTCAAAGCCGCGACGGCATTGGCGAAAATCGCCGCGTCGCGCTCGGCCTTGCCCTCAGCCAGTGCCAACGCGAACGCCCCATGCCACGCGTCGCCGGCGCCTAACGTGTCGACGGCATCTACTTGAAATCCCGGCAAGTGGACGATCTCTCCGCTCTCAACCCAGGCCACGCCATCCGCGCCCATTGTCACTGCGACCCAGCCGTCCAAATCTTTGGAGGCGGCTTGCAAGGCTGCGCGTGTGTCCTGCAATCCGGTGAAGTCTGTGATCCCTTGCTCGGAGAAGACGATATGGCTCGCCGCTTCCGCCAGCGTGCGTGGTACCGGGGCTTCGCCGTCCAAAATTCTCGGGAGGTTCGGAAACTTCTCGAAAGCTCTTTGCGTGGCCTCGGGCCATCTTGTGTCGGCCAATACGACATCTGGGTTTGCGTCTTGCGGTAGGTCCGGCGTCTTGGCCAAGCCTTGGCCGCGAAAAGCCATGATCTGGCGTTCGCCTCTGCTGTCGATGTAGACTGATGAGACGGCAGAACGGCCTTCGGGCGAGATTGAAAGCGCGTCGATATTCACACCCTCAGCACGCAGATCATCGCAGACCAGATCTTTGATTTCATCTTGTCCAAACCGTGCGATCAGTTGCGCTTGGCCACCGAGCCGCGAAATTGATACGGCCGCGTTAGCCGCGCATCCGCCGCCAACAATTTGAATGTCTTGCGCCTGATATTTCTCGGCAAGATTGGGCAAATGCTCCATCTGGTAGACGAAGTCCAACACCGCACTGCCAACGACCAAAACCTGTACCATCAATCAACCGCCAATCCGCTGGGCACGGTCTCTGGGCGTCCAAGCCTGCCGAAGCGACTATCTCCGCCGCTCAAGGCGCCCATGAAAGCGACGAGGTCCGCGATTTGATCGTCGCTCAGACTTTGCGGTGTCACATCGAAGGACGCGCGCAGCCGCGCCATTTCGCGGGCGTCTTGTTGGATAATGAAATCCGCGTTTTGCAACCACGGCACGGAAGGCAAATTCGCCATCTGTGGTTGCCATTTGCCCAGCGCATCAAGCGGGTCGAGGTGGTGGCGAATGATCCCCTCTAGCGTCGGGTAGGCTCCGTTATGCCCGTAAGGCGCAGTCAGCGCGACGTTGCGCAAAGACGGCGTTCGGAACCTATAAGCATCGTCGAGCTTGTTGCTTTCGCCCATCCGCCCCACATCGCGCGGCATCGGGTCAAAGATGCGGGTGCGTCCGGGGCCAAAGGCGGGCAAGGCCAGTGCGTGAAACTTCTGATCCGTAAAGAACGGGCCGGAATGGCAAGCGCTACAGCCAGCCTCGCCAAAAAACAGATCGGCGCCGCGAGTTTGCGCGGCGGTCATCGCGCCTTTGTCATATGGGCTGTCAAAGGACCGCCATTCGGACCCCATGAAGGCGGCAAGCGCGTTGGCAATGTCGGAGATCGAGGCCTCGCCCACACCGAGCTCGGCGAATTTCATGCGGTAGGTCTCGATCCCGCGCACGCGTTTGGCGAGGATCGGCCAAGCCATGTCGATGCGGTCATGTACAGCGCCTGCGATCTCGTTCTCGCTGGGGTTGCCTGCCATCTCGAACTGCGCGGTCATCGGGAACAAAGCTTGCGCGGCCAGCAGGCTATCAAGCCCCTCTGGGAGCCATTCCTCTGCGGGCGAGTTTACACCATTGCCGTAGTCATCCGATGCGCTGACACGACCGTCATGAAAGAACACACGAAACTCATTGGCGCCGATGTTCCACAGTGCTGGCGCATGACGCGGGACGCGCTTCTTGATCGCGTTTGCCCCTGTGACTGCGCGGCGTTTCGGCCCGACACCTTCGCCCCCTTCGCCAATCGACAGTGACACGCCATCAGCGGAGAAGTGATCGTGGTGATGGCACGTGCCGCAAGAAATATTGCGATTGCCCGACAAGATCGGATCGTAAAACAACAACTGGCCAAGTGCGGCCTCTTCCGCCTCGATCGCAGGAAACATATCTTGCGTCACATTTGGACGGTCAGCCGCCATTGCAGGCAGCGCGGACAGCGCGCAAACTGTGCTGATCAAATTTCGGAGACTCACATGCGCCCACTTCTGTTTGCCCTTGCCCTGACCACCACGCCCGCGTTTGCCGATATCGAGAAGGGCCGCGATCAGATGGAGGCCAATAACTTTGAGGCCGCTTTTGCCGAGCTTTGGCCCGCGGCGCGGTCCGGCAATGCCGACGCTGAGGAGTTGATCGGCGTCATGTATGCGCTTGGTCTTGGGGTCGAGAAAGACCCGGTGCGCGCCTTTGAATGGTATCTGCGCGCGTCGATGAAAGGCCATCCCGGTGCGCAATCGGGGTTGGGTTGGTATTTCGAGGTTGGCATCGGCACGCAGATCGATCTGGTGCGCGCCTATATGTGGTACGCGCTCAGCGCTATCGGGGGCGATCCCGATGCGGCGATCAGCCAAGAAGAGGTCGTCAAGAAGATGACCAAAGAGCAGATTGAACACGCGCATAAACTTATCGCCGACTATAAAGTGTGGATGTATCCGTTTCGGTGAAACTCACTGACCAGAAATGATCCGTGCCAAGCAGGGGCCATGTCTGGGCAGTGAAGGAGGACGCAGCCGCCCTCCCTCACCTTTTCGCTTACTTCAGATCCGCGTCGCGCGCGGCTGAGATCGCAGCTTCGGCCGCAGCCACGGAGGCCGTCAGCGTATCGAATGCTTGCTGGCCGCCTTCGACATTGGCTTTGAACCAATCATAGACCGGTGCGGCTGCTTCTTTGAACGCGGCCTTTTGATCTGGTGTCGGCACATAAAGATCACCGCCTGCTGCGGCAAAATCCTGATAGGCCTGGATCGACTTGCGCTTTGGCGACGCGAATGTCGCTTGTTGCAGCTGATAGAAACCATCCACGACGACGCGCTTGAGATCATCAGACATGGAGTTGAACTTCTCGTTATTCATAAACCACAGCGCGCCCATATAAGCGTGACCGTCCAGAGTGACATATTTCAAACCCGCATCAGGGAACTTCATGTTCATGATGTCGGTGATGCCGTTCTTGGAGCCTTCAACAACACCTGTTTGGAACGATGTGAACAGCTCAGGCCATGGGATCGGCGTCGGCGATGCACCAAGGGCTTTGACAAGCTCTTGCGGCAGATCGGCGACAACTGTGCGGATTTTCAGACCGTTCATGTCAGCAGGCTCGGCCACACGACGCTTCGTGTTGGCAAAGTTGCGCCAGCCGCCAGTGTTACCAATCGTCATCAGACGGATCGTGTCGCCAGAGACTTCGCGCACCATGCCTTGCATGGATTGAATGAATTCCGACCCGTTGGACAAAGCGGCCTCAGCCACGCGGTCATCGCTCATCAGGTAAGGCAGATCGAGCACTTGCACGAAGGGGAAGATCCCCGACACGCCGCCAGAGGTCGACACGTAGACGTCGATTGTGCCGTCACCGATGCCTTGCAGACATTCCGCGCCATTGCCGCAGAGCTGCGTGCCGATGAACATCTCGACCTGGATCGCTCCGTTCGAGGCTTGCTCGACATAGTTCTTGAAGACCACCAGACCGTCATAGTCCTCGTCGTTTTCGTTCGAGTTCGCCGTCGCGCGAATAGTCATCGCGTGACCATCGGCCCAAGCTGCAACGCTTGTGCCCGCCATCATGGCGGCAAGGCCCAGTGCCTTGAGTGTGTTTGCTAGTTTCATTTCAATCCTCCCTTTGGATTTTTAGTTGATTTGGAATTCCTGAGTTAATTGATGAAGCCAAAGTAAGTTGGCACGAAAAGTGAGATTGCGGGGACGTATGTGATCAAGAAGATGACAAAAATCTCGACCGCAAGGAATGGCAAAATCGCGCGCGCGATGGATTCTACCTTCTCGCCCGAGACGCTGGAGGCCACGAAAAGCACCAGCCCCATCGGTGGCGTCGCCAATCCGACAGTTAGGTTGACCGACATTATGATTGCAAAATGTACCGGATGAACACCCAGATCGACGAAGATTGGCCCGAGGATTGGCCCAAGAATGATGATCGCAGGGCCTGCATCAAGGAACATACCGACGATGAACAGCAGCAGGTTGATAAGCAGGAGCAAGATCAACGGGTTCTCGCTTAGGCTGAGGATGAAGGCCGCCAAAGTCTCCGGCGCGTGGCTGAGCGAGACAACGGTTTTGAACGCCATCGCAGCGCCCACCAAAAGCAACACGACCGAGGAGGTCAGCGCGGCTTTGGTCAAGACATCCGGCAGGTCCTTCAACGTCATCTCACGCAGAATGAAGATCGACACGAGGAAGGCGTAGAACACCGCGACCGCCGAGGCCTCGGTCGGGGTCATAACGCCGATCAAGATGCCGCCCAGAATAATGACAGGCGTGAGCAGCGGGAAGAAGGCCTTGAGCGACGCTTGGCCCTTTTCACCCCAGGACGCGCGTGGGCGCGAGGTTGGAAAGTCGGATGAGCCAGCCAAATAGCGCGTCACGGACATCAGGCCGATGCCCACCAGAATGCCCGGAACGATGCCCGCCAAGAACAAGGCCGCGACGCTTTCGCCCATCACATAGGCATAGATGATCATGATGCCGGAGGGCGGAATGATCGGGCCGATCACCGAAGACGCAGCGGTCACGGCGGCGGCAAATTTGCGGGTGTAGCCCTCCTTCTCCATCGCGGGGATCAGCATCGAGCCCAGCGCGGAGGTGTCCGCCACGGCTGAACCCGACAGGCCCGCGAACAGCATCGAGGACAAGATGTTAACCTGCGCCAACCCGCCTTTGAAATGCCCGACGCAGGCTTGGCTGAATTCGACCAAACGCCGCGTGATGCCACCGCGGTTCATCATCTCGCCTGCCAGCATGAAAAACGGGATCGCCATCAGCGGGAAGCTGTCCATGCCATTATAGACATTGCGGTAAAGCAGCGTGATGTCCTTCTCTTGCCCGTTGAGCCAGAGCAATATCCCCGGCGCCGCGAGCAGACCGAAGAAGACCGGCAGACCCACCATGAGGAACAGCAAGAAAAGGGGGAGGAACCAGACCAGCATCTATTCTGATCCGATCGTGGCGGATTCCGGGATCACCGGAAGCGCGTCGCCATGTCCCAACAGCGTGATGATTTGGCGTATGATCAACTCGACCGTGACGCTGGCCATCATTGTGACGCCAACAAAGAGCGACGCCATCATCCACGACCTCGGCACGCGGAACCATTCGGTGAAAGCGAGATCCGTTGGGATCCAAAGTGCGGCTGTTTTGAACCTGCCGCCGAAGCCCGTGACCTCGCTCCAACCGATTTGGACTGCCACGACGAGAACAACCAGAGCGATTACCAGTAGCAGCATTGATATGATCGCCCCCAGCGCGCGGGGCAGCATCAGCAAGACCATATCAATCGCAACAAACCCGCCGCGCCGATAAGCGGTTGGCGCGATCAAGCCCGTCAGCCACAACATCATGAAGCGCGCCGCCTCATCCGGCCATGGCAAGGCGTTGCCCATCACGTAGCGGAAGAACACTTGCACAAGGATCACCACGACCATCAATGCCATCAGAACTACAGAAATATGCCGACCCAACGCCAAGGCAGCTCCGTTCACTGTCGCGAGGACGTGGGCGGGGGTTAGTAGGATAGGCATTTTGGGGTCCTCCCAGACCGCGTAGATGCGCGTTACTTTCGATTAGGTTTGAAACGAAAGCTTGAGTCAAGGCCCGTCTAGGCTTGAAATGGCCAAATCGATCTCTTGATCGGCGCAAAGCGCTGCGACCCAAGGTGGGATTTTTCCTGCCGTGACGACCGTGTTGACGCGCTCCAAAGCCGAGAGCATGACCGGCGCGCTACGCCCGAACTTGGCGCCATCAAGCGCCAGAATGACGTGGCGCGCGCCGTCCATCATCGCGCGGCAAATCTGAACCTCGGCCAGATCGAAATCCAGCAAACTGCCATCTTCGGCCATCGCGGCGGCTCCGATCACGGCGTAATCGACCCGAAACTGGCGGATGTAATCCACCGCTTCCGCCCCCAGAATTGCGCCATCGGACCGACGCACGACCCCGCCCGGAACGATCACCTCGAGGCCCGGGAAAGCTCTGATTTTCGACGCTAAATCAACGTTATCTGTAACTACGCGCAGCTGTGAATGACCTGACAATAGATGCGCTACTTGCCCGGTTGTCGTGCCCGCGTTCAGAAATATCGCGCAATTGTTGGGGATACGTGCGGCCACCGCTGCCCCAATTGCGCGCTTTTCGGACTGCGCATCGGTTTCGCGTTGCGACAGGGCGGCATATTCCACCCCACCAATCAAAGCCGCTCCTCCATGGAAGCGTACGATATGATGCAGGTCGGCAAGGCTTTGGAGATCCTTGCGAATGGTTTGCGGTGTGGTTGCGAACTTCTCTGACAGATCTTCCACCCGCACACGCTGGCGCGTTTCTATCAAAGTCAAAATCTTTCTCTGTCTCGGACTGAGCGCCATTTGCACCTCGCTATCTAGCTCACAAATGAGCATAATATCGAAAGTAACGAAAGTAACTTGTGAAATTTGGCTTTCGTTTTTGCGTATGCCTTTTGTGCAGCAAGCGTGCAGCTGACGTGCAGGACTTGGACCCATCGTCGATCTGGGTTAGTCAGATGATATGATTTACAGAGCCCTCATCCTCGCCGTCGCCTTGCTGACCCCACCTTCGGCAATTGCGAAAACAGAACTCTCGCTGCAAGTTGATGCGGAGGGGCGCAACAATATGAATCGCCACCGGTTGATTGCGAGCGGCGACACACCGGACGGACGTGACACGCTGTTTGTGATAAGCTGCCGGGTCGATGATTTCACGACAGGTATCGTTGTGGATTTTGGCCTGCCCGAGGGGACTTTCCCAATTGAGGGCCTCGACCTAACGATCAGCCATACCAACGTGGATAAGGTGACACTTAGGGCCTCAAGCACAAAAGAATTTCTGGCTATGGGCGGCGCGAAACCGAAAGCAGCTCTGTCCGCGTTTCTTACACCGGGCATTGTGACCTTCACGACCTCGACTGGCGTTTCGGCTTCGTTCGATCTCAACGGCGAGGGCGAGCGCTTGGCTTACTACTCCGAGATTTGTCAGTTCTAAACCGCTTAGCGGATCCGCATCTCAGACTGACCATCAAAGAGCATAGCGCGGCGCGTCTCGAATTTCAGCCCGACCGTATCGCCGATCTTCGAGCGGTTATCGCCGCGCTCTTCGACGATCAGTTTTTCGCCCGTGTTTGACGCCAAGTAGCAATAGGACACGCCACCCAGCGCTTCGGTTAACTCGACCGTATGGGTTTTGCCTTTAGGGTCGATCTCAATGTGTTCGGGGCGAATTCCGATCGTGACCTCAGACCCGTTTGACGGCAAGCTCATGGGCAGCTTGTAGCCCTGCTGCAAAGCTGGCACATCGACTTTACCTGCTTTCACACTGGCGCTGAGGAAATTCATTGCGGGCGATCCGATGAAGCCCGCGACAAACTTGTTGTCAGGGTCGCGGTAGAGATCAAGCGGTGCGCCGACCTGTTCGATAATGCCCGCACGCAGCACGACGATTTTGTCGGCTAAAGTCATCGCTTCGACCTGATCATGGGTCACATAGACCATGGTTGCGCCGATTTCTTTGTGCAGACGCGCGATTTCGACGCGCATCTCGACGCGCAGTTCGGCATCGAGGTTGGAGAGCGGCTCGTCGAACAAGAACACATCCGGACCTCGGACGATGGCGCGCCCGATGGCCACGCGCTGGCGCTGCCCGCCGGACAGGGCGGCAGGTTTGCGGTCGAGATATTCGTCGAGCTTGAGCACTTGGCTCGCCGCCGCGACTTTCTTATTGATCTCAGAGGCTGGGTGGCCGTTCATCTTCAGCCCGAAGCCCATGTTTTGCTCCACCGTCATATGCGGATAGAGCGCGTAGGTCTGAAACACCATCGCCACGCCCCGCTCTGCCGGGTCCATATGGGTGACGTCGCGCTCGCCGATATGCATCTGGCCTTCGGTTGTTTCCTCCAGCCCTGCGATCATGCGCAGCAAGGTGGACTTACCGCAGCCAGACGGCCCTACGAAAACGCAGAACTCGCCATCGGCGATCTCTAGATCGATGCCGTGGATGACCTGCACATCGCCGTAGCGCTTCACTGCTTTCTTGATCGTGAGACCTGACATGGGGTCGTCCTTTTTATTGGGCGTAGCTGGGGAACTGCCAGTCGGCCGCTTCGGCGGAAATATGACCCGCCGCAGCCAGAAGCGCGGGTTGCAAAGTCTTGAGCTCGTCGAGGGATCGGCGCGAAGTGGAAGTGGCGATGGAGATCGCGCCAATGACATTCGTGTCGCGGCACAAGATCGGGGCGGCGATACTGATGATGCCGCTTTCGTGTTCTTCGCGGTCAAAAGCCACGCCGTTGCGGCGGATTTCTTCCAGCTCGGGGGCGAGGCTTTCGGCGGTCTCGTGCGTCGCGTCGGTATATTTCAAGAAGCCTTGCTGGCTAAGCGCCCGGCCGCGCAGATCCTCGGGCATGAAGGCCAGGATCGCTTTGCCGACGCCCGTGCAATAGCTGGGCGCGACTTTGCCGGTTTGCGCGAGCGTGTCGAACACATTGGTCGTCTTGCGCTTGTCGACGAACAAGACATGCCCGTGATCCAGTTGAGCCAGATGCACCGCCTCGCGGACTTGATTGGCGAGGTTGTCGACATGAGGTCGCGCAATCGGTGCAAGCGAGGATTGTTGCCACGCTGTATGGGCCAGCCGGACCAGCCGCATGCCGGGTGTGTAGGTCTGGCGATCGTCGTCAAAGGACAGCATGCCTTGATGGGTCAGAGTTTGCAGCAGGCGGTAAAGCGTGGCTTTTGGAAAAGGGCTTGCGTCGAGAAGTTCGCGAAACCGGACGGGGCGCTCAAAAGCTGCGACCTGATCGAGAACGCTCAGCGCTTTGCCAACTGTACCGTCGGTTTGCGGCTTCTCTTTAGAGCGCGGTTCCATTTCCCCTCCTGTTCGGACTATCGTGACGGACAATCCTGTTGACAACCCTAACCCATTCGCGGTTAAGTTTTCAATATGCAAAACTAAGTTTCACATAATGGAACCATCCTAGGGAGGAAATCATGCGTTCTATCTTCAAAGCGTCCACTGCGGCGCTTGGTCTCGTTGCTGCAATGGCAACAGGTGCTCTGGCCGACGGGCATGCGCTCAAAGGCGATCTGAAAATCTTCTCGGACATGTCCAACCCTGCGCCGCGTGCAGTGATGGAAGGCATGGTCGAGCGGTTCGGCGAGATGCATCCCGACCTCAATATCGAACTGACGGTCATCGACCGTGAGGCGTATAAGACCCAGATCCGCAACTTCCTGACGGCGAACACGCCTGATGTGGCGAACTGGTATGCTGCCAACCGGATGCGTCCTTATGTGGATGCGGGGCTGTTTGAAGACCTCTCCGATCTGTGGGCTGAGCCTGAGCTGGAAGCTTTGGCCTCGACCAAAGGTGCGATGACTTTGGACGGCAAACAGTGGGGCGTGCCATACACCTATTACCAATGGGGCGTGTATTACCGCAAAGACATCTATGAAGAGCTGGGCCTGAAAGAGCCTACAAACTTCGCCGAGATGAAATCGAACTGCCAAGCCATTCTGGATTCGGGCAGGAAGTGCTATACAATCGGCACCAAATTCCTTTGGACTGCGGGCGGTTGGTTTGACTATCTGAACATGCGCACCAATGGCTATGACTACCATTCCGAGTTGATGGCCGGTCAGCACAAATGGGACAGCCCAGAAGTGCGTGCGACATTCGCCAACTGGCGTGAGCTGTTGGATATGGGTGCGTTTATCGACAACCACACCTCCTATAGCTGGCAAGAATCGCTGCCCTTCATCGTCAATGGTGATGCGGCTGCGATCCTGAAAGGTAACTTTGCAGTAGCACCGCTACGCGAAGCAGGCCTTGATGACAGCAAGCTGGACTTCTACCAGTTCCCAACGATCACAGAAGGTGTTGCCTTGGCGGAAGACGCGCCAACGGATACGTTCCACATCCCATCGGGTGCGGCCAACAAAGACGCAGCGAAAGCCTTCCTGAAATTTGTGATCTCGGCGGATAACCAAACGCTGATCAACAATGGTGAGAACCTTGGCCAGCTTCCGGTCAATGCGAACTCGAGCGTGGATGATGACAAATTCCTCAAAGAGGGCTTCGCGATGCTGTCGTCCAATTCACCTGGCGGTGTAGCACAGTTCTTCGACCGTGACGCCCCTGCTGAAATGGCGAAAGTCGGCATGGAAGGCTTGCAGGAATT
>CAZCEW010000038.1:0-20508 GCA_964497775.1 uncultured Rhodobacterales bacterium | reverse complement strand
CAGAACCCGGAACCTAGGATGGCCCTTCGGGGCGCGGGCCTTTTCGATCTCCCATTCGTATTTGGCAGGGACGTGGACGCCCCAACCGCCGGCGTCGATGGCGGGAACGACGTCGGATTTCATCGAATTGCCGACCATCATGGCACGGTCGGGGCCGTCTCCGTGGCGCATGAAGGCGCGGATATAGGTCTGGGGTGTTTTGTCGGAGACGATTTCGACGGCGTCGAACAGCTCTCCCAGACCCGATTGTGCAAGTTTGCGTTCTTGGTCGAGAAGATCGCCCTTGGTGATCAGCACGATCTTATGGCTGTCCGAGAGCGCTTCCACGGCTTCGCGCGCATGCGGCAGCAGATGGATCGGGTGGGCGAGCATGTCTTGGCCCGCGGCGATGATCTCGGCAATCACGGAGGCCGGAACGCGCTGGTCTGTGACCTCGATCGCTGTTTCGATCATCGAGAGCACGAAGCCTTTGATGCCGAAGCCATACTGGCCAAGATTGCGGCGCTCAGCCTCCAGGAGCTGCGCGCCCAGATGGTCGGGGTCGGCGTAATCGGCGAGAAGTTCAGAGAATCGCTGCTCGGTCAGGCGGAAGAATTCTTCGTTCTGCCACAGCGTATCGTCGGCATCGAAGCCGATTGTGGTGAGTTTTTGTGCCATTCTCGTCAGACTGACCCTTTTCTGGACATCCACGCCTCTTATATAGTAGGTCCACGCATCCGAAAGACTGCCAAAGGACTTCGTTTGAAACCGTTTGAGATCATTATGTCTGGCAAGGACGAAGAGGGCGATGCCGATACGGGTATTGCCACGAAGACCAAGCCGAAGACGCAGCGGCCGCCGATGTATAAGGTGATGCTGCTCAATGACGACTATACGCCGATGGAATTTGTCGTGCTGGTGTTGGAGAAGTTCTTCGCCATTAACCACGCGCAATCGGTGGAGATCATGCTGACGGTGCATAAAAAGGGGCTGGCTGTCGTGGGGGTCTTTGCCTTCGAGATTGCAGAGACCAAAGTCGCGCAAGTGATGGATTTTGCGCGCCGCAATCAGCATCCGCTGCAATGCACGATGGAGAAAGAGTAGGCCGGTGCTGCCTGCTTTTCGCGCATGAGTTCTCGCCTAAACCTCGCCCTTGAGAGCGGCGCTCTGGATTTGCCCGATTTAGGGTCTAACAAGGGCATTTTCGGCTTTTTCAATGCCGATGCTGATCTGGATCTATGTGGGATCGCGCCGGATCAAGCTTTTGCCGTGCAGAGCGTTTTTCCCGTTCACGCCCGGCTTGAAGCGCGGGGCATCCCTGTGGCGCCAGATGCGCCGGATGCGATGGCGGCGGCTTTGGTCCACTGCCACCGCGCGCGGCCTGCGAGCTTTGCTTATTTGCATGACGCGCTCACCCATGTGCCGCCCGGTGGGCTGATCTGTGTCGATGGCGCCAAGACCGAAGGGATCGAGAGCGTCCTAAAAGAGCTTCGGCGCAGGTTTGAGGGCGTTGAGGCCTATTCCAAAGCGCATGGCAAACTGGTTTGGCTGACGCGGCCTGAGGTCTTGCCTGATATTTCCGACTGGGCGCGTGCGCCGCGCAAGATTGAGGGTGGGTTTGTCACCTATCCGGGCGTGTTTTCGGCAGATGGGCCGGACAAAGGCTCTCAGATGTTGGTGGAGCATCTGCCAGAGCTGAAAGGCGCAGGGGTCGATTTGGGCGCAGGTTGGGGCTATTTGGCCGCGCATGTGTTGAAGGCCGAGGCTGTGACGAAGCTTGATATGATCGAGGCCGATCACTTGGCCTGCGTCGCGGCGCGGGAGAATATAACGGACCCTCGCGCGCAAATTAGCTGGGGCGATGCGCTGGCCCATAAGGGGGCCTATGATTTCGTCGTCACAAACCCGCCCTTTCACGCCTCACGCAAGGCTGATCCTGCGATAGGGCAGGCCTTTATTGCGCAAGCGGCCAGTCTTTTGCGCGCCAAGGGGCAGCTTTGGATGGTCGCAAATATCAATCTTCCCTATGAACAGACTCTATTGGATCACTTCCGCCATATGCAGATTGTGGCTCGTGGCGGCGGATTTAAGATCATCACGGCACGCGGGCCGAAAAGTGCTCGTACGGGCAGATAACTTCCCCTAACCTGCGCCAACCTGACACCGGAGACCTATCTCATGTCCTTCTCGATTGCTGGTAAGACCGCGATAATCACAGGTGCGGCCAATGGTGTTGGCTTGGCGATTGCGCGTCATTTCATCGACAAAGGGGCTAATGTGATGTTGGCGGACCGCGATGAGGAAAAGCTACGCAATGAGATCGGTGAGAGCGCCGATGACGAGGGTGGCGCGCGGATTTTCGCATGCGATCTGCGCGAGAAGCTGTCGCGGGCGAATTTGCTGTCAGCGACGCTAGATGCCTTTGATAGGGTCGATATTTTGGTAAATGCCTCGCGGCAAGTGCTGCCAACCGATCTGATGGATGCCGAGGATGACAGCGTCGAGGCGATGATGGCGCAGAACCTTTATCCGTCGCTGCGACTGTCGCAATTGATTGCCAAACGGATGATTAAGCAGGCGGAAGATGGCGAAGAAGACGCGATGGCGGGCACGATTGTGAACCTGTCTTCGATTGCCGCGCGTCGTACACGGCCCGGCCTTATGGGGTTTTCCGTCGCCACGGCCTCGGTCGATCAGATGACCCGAGGGATGGCTGTGGCGTTGGCGCCGAGCCGTATTCGGGTCAATGCGATTGCCTTTGGGTCGGTGATGAGCGCCAGCCTGAAAACCTCGCTGAAAGAAACCGACGGATTGCGCGAGGACATCACCAGCCACACGCCATTGGGACGCATTGCGGGGCCTGCGGAAGTGGCGGAAGCGGTGCAGTTTCTGTCATCCGATGCGTCGGGCTTTATGACAGGGCAGATCTTGACGATTGACGGCGGACGCTCGCTTCTTGATCCGGTTGAAACGGCGGCGCATTAGGGTCTGTATAAGGGTTTTGCCATGCAGATAGACGGGTTTGATCACATCGTTTTATGCGTGAAAGACGTCGGCAAGACCGTCGCGTTTTATCAAGGTATCCTTGGGATGGAGGCGCGCGAAGAACGTGCGGGTAAGTGGTCGCTCCATTTTGGGCCTTCTAAAATCAGCTTACAAACGCCAGCCTCGGCCCCGCCTATGGCCAAGAACACCATTCCCGGGAGCGGCAATTTCTGCGTGGTGACACAGACGCCCATCGAGGATGTGGCCGCCCATCTGCGTGCCCACGAAATCGAAATCCTAGAAGGCCCGGCAGAGAAGATCGGGGCCGTGGGGAAATTGATGTCTGTCTATTTCCGTGACCCCGATGACAATCTGGTTGAGATCAGCAACCGGCTGGGGTGAGGCCGCCCCCCGCCATTGCCATTGAAAGGACGCCTGAGATGGAGATCGCCCCACCCACCCCTGAATTGCCTGTGCCTGACGTGAAAGCGGCCCAAGCCTATTACCGCGATCACTTCGGCTTCGAGATCGCTTGGTATAATGAAGGCGGCGATATTGGTGCCGTCAGCCACGGAGACTGCGCTATATTTCTGCGCAAGACGGAGACGCCGATTTCTGGAGGGACGTTCTGGGTGTTTTGTGAGGATGTCGACGCGGCCCATAGCGAGCTTGTGGCGCTCGGGGCTGACATAACGGAGCCTATCGCGAACACGGCGTGGGGGATGCGGCAGTTCACCGTGCAAGATGCTTATGGGAATACTTTCTATTTTCATCACGATCTGTAGTCGCGCTTTCTTGGCCTCGTAAGCGGCAGGAAAGTGCAGGCCCCTGTCTCTAGGGGCACCGCCTTAGCCCCCCAACAAAAAAGACCCGCGGCCTGATGGCTGCGGGTCTGATCTTTGGCGATGTTTTGTGCGGTTTAGCTGTCTTTTTCTGCCGGGGCATCGGACGCGTCTTCGCCGTCGCCTTCAGGCAGGTTGAACAGCGTGTCGGCGTCGACGAGGAGCTCTTCCTCTTTGTCCTCGTCTTCATTCTCGGTCAGCGAGAAGGTTTCCAGCCCTGAGATTGCGGCAGGGATTTTGGGCTCTTCCGGCAGGCCAAGCGATTGCTCGGTCGAGACCAGTTTGCGGCGTTCGTCGTCGCTCATCACGTTGCCTTCTTTGGCCTTCTTGGCGTTAGCTTTTTGCACGGCGGCGTCGAGCTCGGATTGTTTACACAGGCCCAAGGCGACAGGGTCGATGGGTTGGATGTTTTGGATGTTCCAATGCGTGCGCTCACGGATCGCGTTGATCGTGGGCTTGGTGGTGCCGACCAGTTTGGAGATTTGGCCGTCGGTCAGTTCGGGGTGGAACTTAACGAGCCACAGGATCGAGGCCGGACGGTCTTGGCGTTTGGACAGCGGTGTGTAGCGCGGGCCACGGCGGACTTCTTCGCCTTCGGCTGCGGCGTTGAATTTCAACTGCAGCGCATAGGCCGGGTCTTCGAGACCTTTGTCGATCTCTTCTTGCGTCAGTTGGTTATTGGCGATCGGGTCAAACCCTTTCACGCCCGTGGCCACATCGCCATCGGCAATGCCTTGGACTTCCAACTCGTGCAGCCCGCAGAAATTGGCGATTTGCATGAAGGTCAGCGTGGTGTTGTCCACCAGCCAGACGGCGGTTGCTTTTGCCATGATCGGTTTGGCCATTGTGATCTCTCCTTTAAACGCATCTGTCCCGTCACCCGGCTTAGGGGCTGTCCCGATTGGAACAAGTTCGTGGTGTTGGGGAACTTGCAGCCTATATAGGGGTCAGAGTGGCGAAGGGGAAGAGCAAATGCGGTGGCTGATTTTATGCGCGTTTCTAGCGGGGCCAATTGGTACGGGGCCTGTTTGGGCGGAAGGCGAGAAGGCGGGTGAGTTCGACTATTACGTGCTGTCGCTAAGCTGGTCGCCCAATTGGTGCGCTTTGGAAGGGGATCGGCGCGGGGCGGATCAATGCGATGCGCGACATGATTATGGCTGGATCCTGCACGGGCTTTGGCCGCAATTTGAGACCGGCTGGCCCAGCTATTGCCGCACCAGCGCGCGCGATCCGTCGCGATCTCAGACCAAAGCGATGACGGACGTGATGGCGAGCGGAGGTTTGGCGTGGCATCAGTGGAAGAAGCATGGGCGCTGTTCAGGGCTGTCCTCTGAGGAGTATTTCGCGACCTCGCGCGCGGCCTACGCCAAAATCACGCGGCCCGGCGTGTTGCGGAGGCTTGATCGGTCCGTAAAACTGCCCGCCGCCGTGATTGAGGAGGCGTTTTTGGAGGAAAACCCCGATCTGGAGCCGGATGCGATTACGGTGACATGTAAGGCGCGCCATATCCAAGAGGTGCGGATTTGCATGACACGTGATCTGACGATTCGGACCTGCGGGCGCGATGTGATCCGCGATTGCAGCCAAACGGACGCGATTTTCGACCCGATCCGGTGACTTATGGCGCATAGGCGCTGCGATCATTTGAGCGGATTTATGACCAATTTGCATCACCGAATATTTATTGTTGACACTCGAGAAACAGCCAAAAACGAAAAGCTCAATGTTTTCAATGACTCAGCGATTCTGAGGTCGGGGCGTCGGTTTTCCCCACGATGTTGTGACCCGAAACCCTGTGCTATGTGATATGTAGTGTTAGGGCCTCGAGGGGAATGCTCGCGGGTCCGGTGTAAGTGTTACGGCTGTTTGCCACTTGGGTTTGTTGTTTGGCTGGTGCCTGAACTGCATATCCGGATCCCCCTGGTGCGGGGGATGTGAGGGGTAACGAGTGTTGGTGTAAAAAGCGCGTCGCATGAATTTGCGACGCGCTTTTCCATTTGAGCCCTACTTCGTGTCGCCGCGGAAATAGCCCGGCAGGTCGGCATCGGGCATGGTCATTGGTTTGCGGATTTTCGACATAAGCCAATTGGGCCCGATCAGAAGCTTCGAGGCCAGCGGGTTGGCGTTGATCTGGGCTTTGACTTTCTCGAATTGCATGACGTTGTCGATGCGTCGGTCCAGAAAATCCCATGTCGCTTGGTGGTTATCGGATGTGTCGCCGAGCCAGAACAAGACGGTGGAGCCGTAGACGCCCGAGAGCGTGGCGCGTTTGGTGTACCAGTTGACGTCCTCGGAGGCGTCGCCCAAAGCCGTCCAGATCGCGTCGCAAGTGCCCCAGATCAGCTTGGCGCCTTCGGGTGTGTTTTGCGGCAAGGCAAACAGCGTCGAGCCACGGCGCACGGCTTCCTTATGAGCCTCGACGGCTTCTAGGCGGTAGCGCACGCCGGCCGCGATGCGGTCGCGAAACCGCAGTGACAGCAGATTCTCGCGTTTGAGCCTGTCGATCATCTCGGCATCGCCGCGTTTATGAAAGGCAATCGCCAGATCAAGCGCGCCACGCGGGTAATGCGCTTTGGCTTCCGAGAGCTCTATCCCGAGATCAAGTGCTGCGGCGTTGAGCGTGGCATCTGACCAGCCGTCAAAAGCCACGTGGTTCAAAGCGGCGTCGAGCAGCGCGTCTTTTTGCGTGTTTGTCATGGGGTTAACTCCCGATTGGCGGTGTTTCATTCACCGTAGACAAGGTAGGGCGGCTTTGTTATACGGCCACTTCCTGCAATCTTGCAAATCTAACCTAGGAAGGTGGTGACACCACATGCAGGTAAGCGTTCGCGACAACAACGTCGATCAGGCTCTGCGCGCATTGAAGAAGAAACTTCAGCGTGAGGGCGTTTTTCGGGAAATGAAGCTCAAGCAACATTACGAGAAACCTTCTGAGAAGAAAGCACGCGAGAAGGCCGAAGCTATTCGCCGCTCCCGCAAGCTGGCCCGTAAAAAGGCCCAACGCGAAGGCGGCCTCTAAGGTCCGACTTCATCGCATAAGAATAACTGCCCCCGGAGCTTCACGCTGCCGGGGGTTTGTTTTTTGGGGGTCCAAATTTTGCTTGCGGCGAATCCCATTCGGTTCTACGTGGGATTTGTCGAACACGCTTTGTGCTGGAGAGATCAGCCCTGGTTCTGGCGCCGAAGGAGCAACCCCCCGGAAACTCTCAGGCAAATGGACAGCATGAAAGCAGACAATCTGGAAAGCGGTCAGGTTTAAGGTCTGATCCACCGAAGGAGAAAGCAAAAGAAGCTCTTTTGCGTAAGCTCTCAGGTACTCCGACAGAGGGGATCGTTGGCGCGAATTTTCGTGCCGGATCGCAACGTGTCGGGGAGAAAATCCGATGAAGAAAATTGCTGTAATCGGCGCTGGTGTGACCGGCGTAACCACGGCCTATGCGCTGATGGAGCGGGGCTATGATGTGGCTGTGTTTGACCAAAACCGCTACGCTGCGATGGACACGTCTTTCGCCAATGGCGGGCAGCTTTCGGCCTCGAACGCCGAAGTGTGGAACCGCTGGTCGACCGTGTTCAAAGGCATGAAGTGGATGTTCCAGCGCGGCGCGCCTTTGCTGGTGAACCCCAAGCCCAGCTGGCACAAATATTCGTGGATGGCCGAGTTCGTCGCCAACATTCCGAAATACCGCGAAAACACGATTGAGACCGTGCGCATGGCGATTGCCGCGCGGGAGCATCTCAAGTCGACCGCCGAGAAGGAAGGCTTTGCCTTTGACGTCGAAGAGCGCGGGATTTTGCATATTTATAACTCCAAGAAGGAGTATGACCACGCGACGCAAGTGAACGCGCTTTTGGCTGAAGGCGGATTGGTGCGCGAGGCCGTGACGCCATCCGAGATCAAAGCGCTGGAGCCTGCGATTGTCGGCGATTTCTACGGCGGCTATTACACGGCGTCTGACGCGACGGGGGACATTCATCTTTATAGTCGTGGACTGTCGGATGTGTGCAAGAAGAAGGGCGTGGCGTTTCACTTCAACACAAATGTCGATGAGATTGCGCAGAAAGGTGATGCGCATCTGATCCGTTGGACCAACACAAAAGACAAAAGCGGCGCGCATGAAGAGGAGCTGTTTGACGCAGTGGTCGTCTGTGCGGGCGTTGGCAGTCGCAAGCTGGGTCATATGCTAGGCGACCGGGTGAATGTTTATCCGGTGAAGGGTTATTCGATAACGGTGAAGCTGGATGATGAGGACAGCCAGAAGGCGGCACCTTGGGTCAGTTTGCTCGATGATGAGGCCAAGGTTGTGACGTCACGGCTGGGCAAGGACCGGTTTCGGGTCGCGGGCACGGCAGAGTTTAACGGCTATAATTGGGATATCCGCGATGACCGTGTGAAGCCTCTGGTCGATTGGGTGGAGCATTTCTTCCCCGATGTCGTCACGGAACATGCCGTGCCGTGGGCGGGCCTGCGCCCGATGATGCCTGATATGGTGCCGATGGTGAAAGGCGGCAAGCGCGCTGGCGTCTATTACAACACCGGACATGGCCATCTGGGATGGACCCTGTCAGCCGCGACGGCTGAGATCATTGCCGAGAAGATCAGTGCGGAAGTGGTGATTTAGCCCGGCAGCTTGTCGGAATTGTCATCCGGGTCGTCGTCGTAATCCTTGCGCGTGACAACACCGGGGAGTTTGGCGAAAGCGTCCATCAATTTGGTGGGCAGGTAGCCTGTTGGGATGCTCTCAAAACCGGGCAATTGCTGCAGGATTTGCGAGGTCGACAGCCCGCAATAGGCCTTGGGCACAGCGCCGTAATTTGCGGCCAAGCTCAGGGCTTTTTGCGCCACCTCAGGGCTGACTTCGATCTCTTGCAACACGGTGTGGTAGGTCTCGCGCGTGTGGTAGTCGACATAGATATCGACCATGCGGTCGGTCATGCCGTAATGCAGATCATTGCGCTCAGGCGCGCGGGGGTTCCACCATGTGCCGGCAGGATCCCAGACGACGCGTTGCGCGCCGTTGATCAGAAGTCCGGTATGCCCGCCCGCACCGGAGCGGTTGTTGATCACAGTGATCAATGTCAGCGAGGCCGGGCCTGCGTCGCGGTAAACGGCGGCGTTGACTTGGTCATCGGGGGCCCAAATAGGCTCCGCGCCGCAACCCGCGAGAGTTGCTGCAAGACCCAAAGCCAGACAGGCGCGCCGGAGCATCATCTTAGCCGTTTACGATGGCGAGGAAGACGAGGAAAATCAGGATGCCAATCACCGTGTAGGTCGTGAATTTGACGAAGCCTTCGAAGGTTTTTTCTTGGACTTTTGTGTCCATAGAGCCGTGTTCGTGTTCAGCCATGAGGGGTCTCCCGTAACAAGTGTTTCAGGTGGGATACCGGATTCTTTTCGGGCTGTCACGCGCCGCAATGACGCGGGTGGGATGAAGCGGTTCAACCTTTCGCTAACAGTTGCTGCGTAAGGGTCGCGTTGCCGCGACCCTTCGCGGTGAAAGGAGGTGAGTAGATGTGAATAATCACATTTATAGATGGCTGATGATCATCCTAACGCTGATTGGCGTTTTGATCGCTGGCTCTCAACTCTTCTAGGGCAAACCGCCTGAAAAGAGTGACCCCGCCGAGCTGAACCCTCGACGGGGTCGTTTCTAGAGGTAAGCTCTGTGAGCAACCACATCTATCAGGTCCGATTATAGCCCTTAGGTTAAGAATTTTCAAACCTCGGCTTGAGATATGGTTAACGCCGCAACGCTCTCCGCGCTTAGTCCTTTTCCAAATCCTGAGCGAGCTTGAAGCCGATGCGCGACGGTTCGGGCTGGTCGATCTCTTTGGGCAGCGCGCGCAGCATGACGTTGAGCTGGCTGACATGCTGGATTTGCTGCGTCTTGGCGCCGGTCGGATCATTGCCGTAGAAGGTGATAATATCAGGCGCGAAGAAGCCCATGCCTTCGATGCGCATCACGCCCGCATCGCCGCCGGTGAACCCCATGGCGACCTCGTGGTCATTGTCGAGCTGGCTTTCGAAATTCTGGATGAACAGGATCAGGCGCTCATAGGCCCATTCGGCCTCGGATTTTTGATCGACGGGTTTTTGCGCAATCGCCTCCGGTAGGGGCTGTTGCTCGGCCGTTGGGGCGCAATCGCTTAAGTGCACGGCGCGCGAGCGGGGCGCTGCGTCATTCTCGGGTTTGGCGGCGGTCTTCTTCTTGTTGGTCACTGGATCTGCCCTTTGCGCTGAAACCTATAGGCGCCATCATCGCATAAAACCCGGGTCGCTTGTCCAGCCACATAAAGGTGATTGAGATGGGCCACGGCTTCGACCAATGCCAGCCCGTATTCGCCCTCCCCGATCTGGCGTTTGAAGAGCGGCAGAAAGCAGTCATGCGCGGTCTTTGGCGTGTCGAGGAAATCCAACAGGCGGGCCAACGCGCCGTGGTGGTTTTCGATCAGTTGACGCATCCGGGTGGGCAGTCCCTTGAAGGGCAGTTTGTGGCCCGGCAGGACAAGTTGGTCAGGTGCGGCGAAACTCGCAAGCCGCTCGCAGGCTTCCAGCCAATCGGTTACGGGGTCGGCCTCGGGCTCGGTCGGGTAGACGCCCAGATTGGGGGAAATCGACGGCAGCAGTTGATCGCCGCCAAGGACCACGCCGTCCGACCAAAGCGTGGCGTGTTCGGGCGCGTGGCCATTGCCGATGCGGATCGTCCAATCGCGCCCTGCGGCATGAAGCGTGCTGCCTTCGCGGATGCGAGCATAGCCTTGCGGCATGGGGGCGACACAGTCGGCGAAGTTGAACGGGCGCTCGCTTGCGCGTTTGTCGTAGATCGCTTTGTCCATTCCGGCACGGGCGTAGAATTGCAGCGCCTCGGGCGTGGGTCGGTCTTGTTCATCCAGAAGCAACATGCGCGCCATCAACCATGCGGTGCGTGTGGTGATCAGCTCGGCGCGGTGTTCGGTCTGAAACCATCCGGCCATGCCGATGTGATCAGGGTGGTGATGGGTGACGATGACGCGGGCCACGGGTTTGCCGCCAAGCGGGCCGTCGAGCAGGCTTTGCCACAGCTTCACGCCACGTTTGGAGTGAAAACCGGTGTCGATGATCGTCCAAGCGTCGCCGTCATCGAGCGCATAGATATTGACGTGGTCGAGCTTCATGGGAAGCGGCAGACGGATCCAGAGGATACCGGGCGCGACTTCGATTGCTTCGCCTTCGGCGGGCGGCGTGTCCCATGGGTAGATCAGCTTGTCACTCACGCGGCGAAATCATCTTCCGAGAAGGCATAGAGATCATCTGCTCCAAGGCGAACCTGCGCTGCCAGACCCTTATGTTCGGGCAAGAGCCTGCCGATATAGACGCTCGCCAGTTTGAACCGCGCGTGGTCTTTGCCTGTCTCGCGCGCGGCGCAGAGGTGGTAATAGCCGCCCAAGACACGTGCAAACAATCTCAGGTAAGGCACTGCGCCTGCGAAGCGGTCATTGAGGGCATTCTCCACCAACCATTCGGTGGTTTCGCGCAAGGTCTCGGACGCGGTGAAGACCTGTTTGGCAAGCGCCGGATGGGCGCTGCGGCAGCCTTCCGCATAGGCTTCCATGTCGTCGATCAAGGCGTAGGCGGTCTCTCCGCCATCGGCCAGTTTGCGCGCGACGAGGTCCATCGCCTGAATGCCGTTGGTGCCTTCATAGATCGAGGTGACGCGCACATCGCGCAGGTATTGCGCGGCGCCGGTTTCCTCGATGAAGCCCATGCCGCCATGCACTTGGATGCCGCTTTGCGCGACGGCAATGCCAGTGTCGGTGCCGAAGGCTTTGGCGATGGGCGTTAGAAGTGCCGCGCGCGCATCCCATGCGGAATCTTCGCTGGCAGCGGCCATATCGGTGGCAAATGCACAAGCGGCAGAGATCGCGCGGGCGGCGAAAATATCGGCTTTCATTTCGGCCAGCATGCGGCGCACATCGGCGTGGCCCAGAATGGTGTCCCCTGCGGGTGTTTTGCCTTGCTTGCGTTCGCGCGCATAGGCCAGCGCGTGCTGATAAGCGGCCTCGGCCACTGCGATGCCCTGCCCGCCGACGCCAAGGCGCGCATTGTTCATCATGGTGAACATCGCGGCCATGCCGTCGTTTTCCTCGCCCACCAGCCAGCCGGTTGCGCCGTCATATTGCATCACGGCTGTGGGCGAGCCGTGCAGGCCCATCTTATGTTCCAGCGAGACGACCTTAAGGCTATTGGCAACGCCTACTTTGCCCGTCTCATCGGGGATGAGTTTGGGCACCATAAACAGGCTGATGCCTTTGGTGCCTTTAGGCGCGTCGGGCAAACGCGCGAGCACCAGATGGCAGACGTTTTCAGTGAAATCATTATCGGCCCAGCTGATGTAGATTTTCTGGCCTGTGACGGCGTAAGTGCCATCTCCATTGGCCTCTGCCTTGGTGACAAGCGCGCCAACGTCGGAGCCTGCTTGCGGCTCGGTCAGGTTCATCGTGCCGCACCATTCGCCGGAGATCAGTTTCGGCAGGTAAAGCGCCTTGATCGCGTCGCTGGCGTGATGTTCCAGCGCCTCGATCTGGCCTTGGGTCATCAGCGGGTTGAGTTGCAACGAAAGACATGCGCCGCCGATCATCTCGTTGACCGCGTTGGTCAGCGATTGCGGCAGGCCCATGCCGCCATACTCAGCGCTGGCAGAGGTGCCGATCCAACCGCCTTCAGCAATGGCACGGTAGCCGTCTGCGAAACCGGGGCTGGTGCGCACGATGCCGTTTTCCAAGACCGCCGGATGCTCGTCGCCTCCACGGTTAAGTGGGGCCAGAACCTCGTCGGCGAGTTTCGCGGCCTCGGTGAGGATGGCCGAGACCATGTCAGGCGTTGCGTCAGAAAACATCTCGGTCTCGCCCAAAGGTGCGAGGCTCACGACCTTGTCGAAGATGAACTGATAGTCGGAACTGGGCGCGCGGTAGGCCATTGAGGGTCTCCTTATAGACGGTCGTTGGTCTTAAGCGGGTCTTGGCTTTTTCTATCACAATCAGATAAGCGTCGGTCTTGGAATTGATAATTTTGGACTGCGGTGGCTAATTGGCAACCAGAACGCAGCGTCATATAGGATTTAGCCCCTATGACAGACCGCCTTAGCTCAAGCGAATTGGACCGCGCTGCGCGCCTGCTGGCCCGTGGTGAGTTGGTCGCGTTTCCAACAGAGACAGTCTACGGGCTCGGCGCGGATGCCCGCAATGATGTTGCGGTGGCCCAGATTTTCGAAGCCAAGGGCAGGCCCGCGTTTAATCCTTTGATCGTGCATGTCGCCTCGATTGAGCAAGCGCGCGAGATCGCGGTGTTTGACGCCACGGCAGAGCGATTGGCCGCCGCCTTCTGGCCCGGCGCGTTGAGCCTTGTGTTGCCAGTGCGCGCTGAGGCGGGCATCTCGAAACTTGTGACAGCAGGGCTTGGCACCGTTGCTTTGCGCTGCCCAGAGCCTGCCATGGCGCGAGACTTGGTGGCGCGCACAGGGTGTCCAGTCGCGGCGCCGTCGGCGAATATCTCAGGCAAGATCAGCCCTACCACGGCGGATCATGTGTTGGACGGACTGTCCGGCAAGATCGCGGCGGTTCTTGATGGCGGGCCCTGCGCGGTGGGTTTGGAATCGACGATTGTAGGCGGTGATCCCGTGGCCCTTTTGCGCCCCGGCGGTGTGCCTGTCGAGGCGATCGAGGCCTGTTTGGGTCAAGCCTTGGCCTCGGCAGAGGAAGGTGCTGTCACTGCACCGGGGCAATTGGCGTCGCATTACGCGCCTCAGGCCGCGCTCAGGCTAAACGCATCTGAGGCACGTGGCGATGAAGTGCTGATCGGGTTTGGCGATGTCGCGGGGGAGATGAGCCTGTCGGCCTCAGGCGATTTGATCGAGGCTGCGGCACGGCTTTTCGCAGTTCTGCACGCGGCAGATGCGACGGGCCGCGCGATTGCAGTGGCGCCTGTGCCAGATCACGGGATTGGGCGTGCGATCAATGATCGGTTGAGGCGGGCCGCGGCGCCGCGCTAGGCGCGACCACCCTCGGCAGAGAGCAAAAGCGGGTTGATGCCCATCGCCTCCAGCGCGCGTTGCCATTTCAGTTTATCCTTCGCGCCAAAGACAATGTCGCGCGAGGCGTCAGCCACCAGCCAGCCATTGCGCATGATCTCACCTTCGAGCTGCCCTGGCCCCCAGCCCGCATAGCCCATAGCCAGCAAGCAATCCGCGGGGCCAAGCCCTTGGGCGATGTCTTCCAAGATCTCGATAGACGCGGTCATGCCGTAATCAGAGCCGACCTCCATCGTGGCCTCTTCGTCGCGGGTATAGTCGCGCGAATGCAAAACGAAGCCGCGGCCATATTCGACTGGGCCGCCGAAATGCACGCGGATCGGTTTGACCTCAGGGTCGGACGCGATGTCGAATTGATCAAGCACCTCGTCGAAGCGCAGGTCAGAAGACGGCTTGTTGACGATCAGCCCCATCGCGCCCTCATCGGAATGGGTGCACATAAAGATCACGGAATGATCAAAGCGCGGATCGCCCATGCCGGGCATCGCGATCAGGAGTTTGCCGTTGAGGTCGATGGATTCGGTGAGACTGTTCATGGCCCTATCGTGGAGTTTTGGGCCGCGAGGTTCAAGCGGGGGAAATGCCACACACACGCGGCTCTCGCCAGAACGTGATTTCACATGGCAATTCTC
The DNA here is from genome assembly GCA_964497775.1 of uncultured Rhodobacterales bacterium. Lineage (GTDB taxonomy): Bacteria > Pseudomonadota > Alphaproteobacteria > Rhodobacterales > Rhodobacteraceae > Litoreibacter. Next base: position 6,006 of record CAZCEW010000038.1, on the reverse strand, counting down.
CGCCATATGTTGGCGCTATGATCAAATGCGCGTTTTTCACGGTGGTTTCTAGTTTGATGCTGGCTGGCATGGCGGCGCTGCCGGCGCGCGCGCAAATTGTGCCGAAAGATGTCAGCGAGGTCGTGACGCTGGAGCTCTTGCCCGGCTGGCGTGAGGCGGATGGCGTGCATATTGCTGCGCTCCGCTTTGAACTTGCGCCGGGCTGGAAAACTTTCTGGCGCGCGCCCGGTGATGGCGGGATACCGACGCGGATCGCGTGGGACGGGTCGCGCAATCTGGCCGATGTGCAGATGATCTGGCCGCGTCCAAAAGTGTTTCGCTTGTTCGGGCTGCGCTCGATTGGCTACACCGATACTTTCGTGCTGCCCATTCATCTGGAGGCGCGCAAAGCGGGGCCGATCTCTGTGTCGGCGGTGGTAGATTTTGGCGTCTGCGAAGAGATTTGTCTGCCGGTGCGGATGCGGATTTCGGGCAAGCTTGCGTCGGGTGGCGCACCCGATCCGCAAATCATGGCGGCTTTGGAAAGCCAGCCGCGCTTGGTCGATGATGTGGCGATGCGCTGTGACGTCACAAAGCGGCGCAATGGGGCTGATCTGCGAGTGACGCTGGACATGCCACAGATGGAGGGCTCAAGCCTTGCGGCAGTGATCGAGCCCGATGACCGTATGATCTGGGTGTCCGAGCCGAGCCTCGCGCGTGATGGGCGCAGGCTTCAGGTGGTCAGTCATCTGGCCGCACCAAAGGGCAGCGGGGCTGAGTTTGATCCCTCGAAACTGCGCGTGACGCTGCTGAGCACTCAGGACGCTGTTGAACTGGTCGGCTGTGATTAGGCGCGCTTTCGACCGATACCAAAAGTGATGGCGATCAGGCCGACGATCCAGCCAATAAGCGCGAGCGCAGCGGCCCCCAGCATAAACACCGCGAAGGCTGCACTGACGGGTGGTGCGTTGGCCAAGGCGGGGGCGATATTTGCGAAGGCTTGCGGCAAGGAGCCTGTGAAGATCGTTGCACCCAATGTGGTTGCGAACAGGACGGCCACGCCCAATGTCAGCGCCGCGATACCTGCGCGGATGCCCGGTGCGGTGTCTGCTCCGAACGCGCGGCGGAAGGATTGGAATTGCGTGCGCAGATCGGCCTGCATGGCGATCAGCGACGGCACAATCAGCAGCACGAGGATCATGCCGAAGCCCAAGCCATAGACCAGTGTGATGACGGTGGGTTTGAGGAATTGCGCGTGGCGCGAGCCTTCAAACAGCAGTGGTGCTAGGCCCAACACTGTCGTCAGCGTGGTCAGCAAAACGGGGCGGAGCCTGTCTGCCGTGCCGTCGATAATCGCGGGGATTAGGCCTCGGTCTTTGGCGTATTCATCGATGGTCGAGACCAGCACGATGCTGTCATTGATGATGATCCCTGTCATGCCGATCAGTCCCACGACGGTGAACATCGACAGCGGCACGTCCCACGCATTATGGCCGTAGATCGTACCGATCAAACCAAAGGGAATGATCAGCATAATCACGATAGGCCGCGTCCAGCTGGAGAAGACCCAAGCCAGCGTCAGGAAGATGCCGATCATGCAAAGAATGAAGCCAAGGGCTGCATCAGAGAGGAACTCTTTTTCCTGCTCGGCCAAGCCAGACAGGTGGGAGGCGACGCCGAAATCTTGCTCCACCTGCGGGAGGATCTCTGCGCTGAGTTGGTCGAGGATTTCTTCGGCGCGGGCTGGATCATCTTCGGAGATGTCACCGGTCACCGAGACCAGCCGCACGCCGTTCTCGCGCCTAACGGTGGAAAAGCCAGAGCGTGATTGCACGGTGACGATATCGGCCAAAGGCACGTATTCGCCGACATCTGTGCGCAGCATAGTGCGGTCGAGGAAATCTGCGGTGAGCTCTCCGCGCGGCAGTTCAACGCGGATCGTGGCAGAACGTGGCCCGTCGGGGTAGGTCGCGGCTTCAATGCCGTTCAAGCGATTGCGCAAGACGCGGCCCAAACCGTCGATGGTGAAGCCCAGCGCCTGGCCTTGCGCCGTCAGATCGAGCACCAGTTCCTCTTTGTCATAGGCCAGCGTGTCTTCCAGCGCGGAGACTTCGGCGAATTGCGCAAGCGCTGTTTTCAACGCCTCCGACGCGCCTTTGAGGGTTTCGGCGTCGGCGCCATAAAGTTCGATATCAAGTGCGTCGCCACCGGGGCCTGAGCGCCAGCCGCGGAAGGATACGGTTTCAAGAAGCGGCAGCCGGCGCACGGTGTCTTGCAGCTCGCCCACGAATTGGAACGACGAATAGCTGCGCAGATCGGCGTCGATCAGTTCAATCGCGATGGAGCCTAACTGATCATTGTCTTTCGTGTCTTGCCCCGCCAGCCCGCGCCCTGTGGTGCCGCCCACTTCGGAGATCACATAGTCAAGCGGGTTGAGGCCGTGTTCCGCCTCGTATTTGGCGGCGAGCTCATTTGTCGCGCGCTGCATTTCGCGCATCATTTCCATCGTGTCTTCGCGCGTGGCACCGGGCAGCATAGAGAAATTACCCGAGATCGAACCGCGCTCGGGCGCGTTGAAGAAGCGCCATGTCACGTCGCCTCGGATGAAGAGCGCCGCTTGGCTCATTAGTACGACGATCGCCAATGCGCAGACCGGATAGCGCGCCCAGATCACGCCTGCCATGAAGGGGCGGAAGACGCGGTCTCGCAACCAGTTGAAGCCTTTGGTAACGGTGCGCGAGGGCCAGTCGTACCAATGCTCTTTGGCGGAAGATTTCAGCGCGTGGCTCATGTGGTGTGGCAGGATCAGGAAGCATTCGATCAGCGATGCGGCGAGGACCACAATGACGGTGAAAGGAATGTCGGCGATCAGATCGCCGAAACGCCCGCCCACGACGACAAGGCCGAAAAACGCGATGATCGTGGTGATGGTGGCCGAAAACACAGGCGCAGACATGCGGCGCGCGGCGTTCTCGGACGCGGTGACGGGGTCTTCGCCCAAGGTTCGATACCTGAAATCGGCATGCTCGCCTACGACGATGGCGTCATCAACGACGATGCCCAGCGTGATAATCAGCGCGAAAAGCGAGATCATATTGATCGTCAGCCCCGCGACATACATCAGCGCAATCGCGCCCAGCATGGCCACGGGGATACCGGCGGCGACCCAGAACGCGGTGCGCGCGTTGAGGAACAAAAACAGCAAAAGCACGACCATGCCGAGGCCCACGAGACCGTTGTCGAGCAAGATGTCGAGCCGGCCTGTGATCGCTTCCGAGCGGGTGCGGATCAGGTCAATCGAGGTGCCTTCGGGCAGGGTCAGTTCCAGATCATCGGCGACTTGCTGGACTTGGTTTTGAATCTCAATCGCGTCGCCTCGGTTCGATCTGTCGACGCGCACGGAAATAGCGGGGTTCTCACCCACGAAATACGCGCGCTCCCGGTCGGTGCCTTCGACGATCACGCGGCCCACATCGCCGATGGTCAGCTTCGATCCGTCGGGGTTGGAGCGCAAAACGATGCCTGCGATCTGATCGGCGCTGCGCTTGGCGATACCTGTGCGCACGCGGGCATTGGCGCCGGAGACATCGCCTGCGGGGTCGGCGGAGGCCTCGCCGCGAATGGCCTCGGCGATTTGCGCCATGGTGACATCGTTCTTGATCAACGATGATGACGGGATTTCGACGATGGTCTCAGGCGCCGCTACGCCTCGGATAGTTGATCTGGTGACGCCTGCGGAAAACAGGCGGGTGACAAATTCATCGGCGAACCGTCCTAACTGGTCCACAGAGACCGGGCCGGTGATCACCACATCGGTGACGCGGTCGCGCCACGCGCCGCGCCGCACGACAGGGTCTTCGGCATCCTCGGGCAGGTTCGAGACCGCGTCGACGGCGACTTGCACTTCATCTGCGGCGCGCGACATGTCCCAATTGGGCTCGAATTCCAGATTGATTGACGCACTGCCTTCGCGCGAGCTGGAGAAGGAGCTTTCGACGCCTTCGACCGATAGAAGCGCAGGCTCCATCAATTGCACGATGGCGCGGTCGACATCATCGGCCCCTGCCCCGTCCCAGCGGATATTGACCGAGACGCTATCAAGGATCACGTCGGGGAAGAATTGCGTGCGCATATTTGGAAGTGCTGCCGCGCCAAGTGCGATCAGCATCACCAAAAGCAGGTTTGCGGCCGTGCGGTGACGGGTGAAGTAGGACAGCAGGCCTTGGGCTTTCTGGCTGATATTGTCGCGCATGCTAGCTGCCCATCCGGCTTTCGATACGCTCGACCATACGCGCGGGCACTTTTGGCTTGGCGAGCTGGGTCAACATACGTTCCTTGGCCTCGGCGGGGATACGGGTGTTGCTTTCGACGAAGGCAATGATCTTGGCGCGGCGGTCGTCGTCAAGCTCGACCATTTCAGGGCCTGCGGGGGCGTCAGTGCCGCCGGGGCGGATCGGCTTGACCTTGATGCCTGCGCCGATGAGCTGCGAGCGTTCCGCCACAATTTCGCGACCCGCAAGGGCGCGGGCACGGATCAGGACGTTGTCGCCTTGGCGGCGCAGAACGGTGACTTCCTCTTGGGACAAGCGGTCCTCTTCACCCAGCGCCAGAACTGTGCCATCTGCTCCCACGGCGGCACTGGGCACGGAGACAACGCCTCGGATTGGCGGCTCGTCCACTTCGACGGTGACGAAATCGCCCGGACGCAAGCCTTTGGAATTGTCGATCACAGCGAACAGCACGCGGCCCGTTGTGCCCTCGGACACAGCCGCGCTTTCGCGTGTCAGGCGGCCTTCGACGATCAGATCGGTTCCAAGCACGTCGAGTTTGATGCGCACATCAGCGGTGACCAAGCTGCCATCATCGTCGAGAAGGCGCGCGTATTGCGCGGTGGAGACGCGGAAGGAGACTTCAAGCAGATCGGGATCGACCAGCAGCGCGAGACGTTCATTGGTCGCGACCAGCCCGCCGGCAGAGATATTGACATCGGCCAGACGCCCGTCAAAGCCTGCGAAAATCTCGGTATCGGCCAGAAGGCGGTTTGCGTTGGCGAGGTTGATTTTGCGACGCTGGATCAGGGTTTTGGCCTGATCGACCTGCGCTTCGCCTTGTTGCAGGGCCTGCCTGCGCGACAGGATCGCTTGGCTAGCGGTGGAGGCCGCGAGCTCTGCGGTTTCAACGGCGGCTTCCGTGCCGACTCCGCGCGATTTGAGGTCGCGTTGACGCGCCAGAGCGCGGGCGCGCAGGTCGGCTTGGTTTTGGGCGGCGGTCAGCTCGTCACGCGCGATGTCCAGCGCGCGGGTGGCATCGCGCAGATCGGCCTCGGCCTCGATCAAGTCAGTGGCAGCGACATCAACGGCGGTTTGCGCGTCGGCGGGATCGATCCGCGCCAGAAGATCGCCGCGCTTGACCGTGCCGCCTTCTTCAAAGCCTTCGGCAAGCTCAACCACCCGGCCCCCAACGGGCGCACGAATATCAAGCGTGCGGCGTGATAGAATTTCGCCAAAGCTCGACAAAGTTGGGGTTATGGTGCCAGGTTCCAGCGTGATGACATTGACGGAGAAGACACGTTCGCGTGCGGGGCGCTTTTGCGTCTCGTTCGACCAGCGATCTTGCAGCGCAGAATAGACCGTGTTGCCCGCCAAAGCGATCAGCCCGATTGTGAGCGAAAGGAGGAAAAGCCCGACAAGGCTGCGGCGAAAGAAACGCATATGGTCTGATGCTCCGAAAACTTCGCTTAAATGTAACGCATAAAGCGCGCGCGTCCAATTTCGCTAGCTTAAACGTGACTTTGCGTCATTTCCGTCGCTGTTTTTCGTCCAATCGCGGAAAAATCTCCACAAAGTTGCAGGGCGCATGACGATAATCGAGCTGATGGGCGAGGATTTCGTCCCATGCGTCCTTGCAAGCTCCGGGGCTTCCGGGCAGCGCGAAAAGGTACGTGCCTTGCGCAACACCGCCCGTGGCGCGGCTTTGCACGGCCGATGTGCCGATCTTGGCCATCGAGACATGGGTGAACACTGTGCC
>CAZCEW010000037.1:0-21430 GCA_964497775.1 uncultured Rhodobacterales bacterium | reverse complement strand
GTGCCAGTGCCGGGCGCGATCGAGGGATCGAGACTGTCGATATCGTAAGTGATATAAACCGGCCCCTCGCCCATCTCCTTTTTGATCTTCGCCGCCAGAGGCTTGGTCGATTGATGCCAAAGCTCTTGCGCCAGCGTCAGGTTGAAGCCCCAGTCGCGCGGCTCGTCGAAATCCTCAGCCGTGTAGCCCGTTCCGCGCAGACCGATCTGGTAGACATCTTTGGGGCGCAAAAGACCTTCCTCATAGGCGCGACGGAAGACGGTGCCGTGGGTTTCGCGCTCTCCGAACATCTCGTCATTGACGTCGGCATGCGCATCGACATGGATCAGGCCGACAGGTCCGTGCTTTTTGGCGATGGCGCGCAGGATCGGCAGAGTGATCGTATGATCGCCGCCAATGGTCATCGGGATCACGTCATGGGTCAGCAGATCGTCGTAATAGGCGGTGATGATCTTGATCGTCTCGCGCAGGTTGAACGTGTTGACGGCCACATCGCCCACATCGGCGCATTGCAACTTATCAAACGGGGCCGCGCCGGTTTGCACGCCGTAGGGCCGGATCATAGCACTTTCATTGCGCACTTGCGCAGGCCCAAACCGCGTGCCGGAGCGCCAGCTGGAGCCGTGATCCATCGGGATACCGACGAATGCGACGTCGAGCCCTTTGGCGGTCCTTTGCTCAGGCAGGCGCATGAAGCTGCCTTGGCCCGCAAACCGCGCCAGATCATTGCCGGAAACAGGTTGGTTGGGCATTAGGAACGCTCCTTTAGGTTATGGCAATAGAGGCACATCAGCTCGGTCGCGGCATGTGCGCCAGCGATGGCTGTGGCGCCAGTTGTGTCATAGGGCGGCGAGACCTCGACCACGTCGCCGCCGACCATGTTGATGCCCTTAATGGCGCGCAGGATTGCCGCTGCTTGCGCCGAGCTGAGCCCGCCCCAGACGGGCGTGCCTGTGCCGGGCGCAAAAGCAGGATCAAGGCAGTCGATGTCGAACGTGACGTAGGTTTGGTGATCGCCCAAGATCGATTTGATCTTCTCGGCCACTTTGGCAGGCCCGATCTCGTGAACTTCCGGCGCGTCGATGATGTTGACGCCCATATAGTCCTCGCAGACCGTGCGAATGCCCACTTGCACCGAGCGTTCCGGCACGATCAGCCCCTCTTTGACCGCCTTGTAGAACATCGTGCCGTGATCAATGCGGTTCATATCGTCGTCGGGCCACGTGTCGGAATGGGCGTCGAATTGCAGCAGGCTGAGAGGTCCGAATTTTTCGACATAGGCGCGCAGGATCGGGAAGGTTATGTAGTGATCACCGCCCAAGACCAGCGAGCCTGCACCCGCATTCAGAATGCCCGCGATGTGATCTTGCAGCGCTTTGGGGAATTTCGGAACGTCCGCATAGTCAAAGGCCAGATCGCCGTAATCGGCGACGTTGAAATCAAGCATCGGATCGATATCCCAGCCGTAAGGCGGATCGCAGGCTTGCAATGTAGACGCCTCACGGATCGCGCGCGGACCCATGCGGGTGCCAGTGCGGTGCGTCACGGCCTGATCAAATGGCACGCCTGTGACGGCCAGATCGACGCCGGTGAGGTCCTTGGTATAGGTCCGGCGCAAGAAGGACAGCGCACCGCTGAAGGCGTTCTCGTAGGAATGGCCCTTAAAGCCCTCGCGGGTCAGCGCGTTGTCGACATCATTTGCTGCATCTGAAAGCGCCATTAGCCCAGCCTTATGTTTTGTTTGACCAAATCATCCGTGACCTCGCGGATCGCGGCCTCTAGCGTCTCGGCAATGAAATCGACTTGAGCCTCCGTGATGATCAACGGAGGGGACATGACATTCAAATGCCCGATAGGGCGCACCATAAGCCCGCGCGCCTCTGCTGCGTTGGAGATGCGTTTGCCGATATCAATCTCGTCAGGCAACAGCGCTTTGGTCGCTTTATCGGCGACGTTTTCAACGCAAGCGATCAGTTTCGCGCCGCGCACATTTCCCACCAAAGGCAGCTCTTCCAAGGCGCTGAGGCGTGTCTGGAAATAGGCGCCCACGTCTTTGGCATTGTCCAACAGAGCTTCGCGTTCGATGATTTCGATATTCTTCAACGCCGCAGCACAAGCGACAGGATGACCCGCATAGGTGAAGCCTGAGGCATACCAGCGATCACCTTCCATCGCGGCAAAGATGCGATCCGAAAAGATAACAGCGCCAATGGGTTGGTAGCCGGAGCTCAACCCCTTGGCGCAGCAAATGATATCTGGCATCGCGTCGAATTCATCGTAAGCCGCGAACCAATGTCCCAGACGGCCAAAGCCCGTGACGACCTCGTCGGCGATAAACAAGATGTCATGGGCGCGGCAAATCTCAGCCATGCGCTTGAGATAGTGTTTGGGCGGAATGATCACTCCGCCAGAGGCTTGGATCGGCTCGGCAAAAAAGCCTCCGATATTATCCGCGCCCAGTTCTGCGATCTTGGCCTCAAGCTCGGCCACCAGATGATCACAGAACGCGGCCTCCTCCATGCCGTCTGGCATGCGGTAAGTGTTGGGCGAGGAGATGTGGTGGATGCCGTCCTCCATATAGCGGAATTCGGGGACCTTATCGCCAGACCGCTTGCCGATGGAAATTGAGGCATATGTCGCGCCGTGATAGCTGTCATCTCGCGCGATCACTTGGGTTTTCTCAGACCGTCCCATGCAGCTTTGATAATAGGCCACCATGCGGTAAGCGCTGTCGATGGCAGTCGAGCCCCCGGTGGTGAAATGAACGCGGTTCAGCTCACCCGGCGCAATCTCGGCCAGTTTGGCGGCGAGGCGCGCGGATGGATCATTGGTCATGTCGACAAAAGTGTTGGAAAACGCCAACCGCTCGGCCTGATCTGCGATCGTTTGCGCCATTTCGCGGCGTCCAAGGCCAATATTTGTGCACCACAACCCGCCTACAGCGTCGAGATATTTGCGGCCCTCCGCATCCCAGAGATGACACCCCTCGCCACGCTCGATCACAAGAGCACCGTCTTTGGTGAAACTGTCGAAATGGGTCCAAGGGTGCAGCGCGTGGCGCTGATCTAGCTGTGCTACATCTAAATTTGTTCCGGCGCGTGTCATAGGGGTCAAGCTGCCCGTGTTTGCAAGGCTTTGCAAGGTCATCAGCGGGTCTAGTCCAAAGGCTGCGCCCGCTCGACAAGGCGTGCGAAAAACGACGCGCCTATGGGAGCGATCTCGTCGTTGAAATCAAAGCTGGGATGGTGGCAAAACGCGGTGTCGCCTTGGCCGATGAACAGATAGCAGCCCGGTCGGGCCTCCAGCATATAGGCGAAATCCTCGGCACCCATCTCAGGGCCTGCATTTGCATTCACAGCCCCCTCGCCCGCGATTTCCGTGGCGACTTCAACGGCGAAGGCGGTTTTGTCCGGGTCATTGATCGTTGCGGGGTAGTCGCGGGTGTAGTCGATCTTGATCTCGGTGTTGAACATCGCAGCATGCGCGTCTGCGATCTCGCGGATACGGCGCTCTGCCATGTCGCGATCTTCAGTGTGAAAACTGCGCACGGTCCCCCCGACGAAGGCGGTTTGCGCAATGACATTATGCGTGCGGCCCGCGTGGATTTGCGTGACCGAGACTACCAGATCGCGGGTCGGTTTGTGATTGCGCGACACGATGGTGTTGAAGGCCTGCGCCATAGAGACCGCCGCCGGGATCGGATCGATAGCTTTATGCGGATAGGCCGCGTGGCCGCCCGTGCCGGTAATGGTGATCGAGAACTCGTCAACGGCAGCCATGATCGCGCCCGGGTCGGTGTAGAAATGGCCCACAGGAATGTCTGGCGCGTTATGCAGCGCATAGACTTGCGAGATATCAAAACGGTCCATGATGCCTTCCTCGACCATCACGCCGCCACCGCCGCCAAGCTCTTCTGCGGGTTGGAAAATCAGCGCGACACGGCCTTTGAACAGGCGCGTCTCGGCAAGGTATTTGGCGGCCCCCAGAAGCATGGTGGTATGGCCGTCATGGCCGCAAGCATGCATCTTACCGGGGATTTTGGAAGCATGCTCCGCGCCCGTTTCTTCCTCAATCGGCAGCGCGTCCATATCGGCGCGAAGCCCGATGGTCGGCCCCTCGCCTTGGCCTTTGATAATGGCCACGATCCCCGTCTTGGCGATCCCGCTATGAATTTCCGTGATGCCAAATTCGCGCAGCCGCTCGATCACAAATTTCGCGGTCTCGACGCAATCGAAGCCCAGTTCGGGATGCTGGTGCATCCAGCGCCGCCATGCCTGCATGTCGCTTGCATAATCAGCAATTCGGTTGACGGGTGGCATCATGCGGCTCCTTCTGCTCAGATGGCGATACGTTCGCGCAAACTGGGATGTAGAGCAATGACCGAAACCATTTACGACCCGACCCGCCCGATGGAGCGTTTGCTGGAGATCATGCGGCGGTTGCGGGACCCTGACACGGGCTGCCCGTGGGATATCGAGCAGGATTTCGTCTCTATCGCGCCCTACACGATTGAAGAAGCCTATGAGGTCGCCGACGCGATTGAGCGCAAGGACTGGGCCGAGTTGCAGGGCGAGTTGGGCGATTTGTTGTTGCAAACGGTCTATCACACACAAATGGGCGCGGAGGCAGGCTTGTTTGACTTTGCCTCAGTGGCCAATGCGATCAGCGACAAGATGATCTCGCGCCACCCGCATGTGTTTGGCGATGAGAGCCGAGATAAATCTGCCGCTCAGCAAACGGCCGATTGGGAGAAGATCAAAGCGGCGGAGCGTGCAAACCGCGCGCAAGGCGGCACGTTGGATGGCGTGGCCGTGGGGCTGCCTGCGTTGCTCAGGGCCGTGAAGCTGCAAAAGCGCGCGGCACGGGTTGGGTTTGACTGGCCCTCGACGGAGCAGGTTCTAGACAAGATCGTCGAGGAAGCCGGCGAGTTGGTTGAGGCGCGCGAGACGCTGGGCCAAGCGGAGATCGAGGAAGAGTTCGGCGATTTGCTGTTCGTGATGGCCAATCTTGCGCGCCACCTCAAGATCGAGCCAGAGACGGCCTTGCGCGCAGCCAATGCTAAATTCACCCGCCGCTTTGAAGGTGTGGAGGCAAAGTTGGCCGCACGAGGCCGCACGCCCGCCCAGTCGGATCTGGCCGAGATGGACGCGCTTTGGGACGCGGTGAAGCGTGATGAAAAAGGCTAGCGCCCTTTGAACAAGCTCCCCATCACACCGCGCACCAGCGCTGTGCCTGCCTTGGTGCCCAGTGAGCGGACCATGGATTTCGCAAATGCCGTCCCGATGCTGTCGCCGCGCCGCTTGGAGGTTTTGCGCTTCGTGGTCGAGCGGGACACGCGATTGCCTTTGTAGCGCCTGCCCGTTTGATACTCGCGCTCACGGGCTTCCATTTCTTCCTCGCGCTTTTCGGCCTCCTCGGCCTCTTTGGCCGCTTGGCTTGCGCGTTTTTGCAGCATCTCAAAAGCGGAATCGCGATCCAGAACCGCTTCATATTTGCCCGCAACAGGTGAGCCGTTCATCGTGGCCTTGCGCTCTATCGGAGAGATCGGGCCTAGTTGCGACGATGGCGGACGGATCAGCGTGCGCTCGACCATGCCGGGCATACCCTTTTTGATCAACATCGAGGTCACGGCCTCGCCGACACCAACCTCCTTGATCGCGTCCTCGACATCAAAAGCCGGGTTCTCACGGTATGTGTCTGCCGCCGCGCGCAGGTCTTTTTGGTCTTTGCGCGTGAACGCCCGCAGCGCGTGTTGGACGCGGTTGCCAAGCTGGCCCAAGATGTCTTCGGGCACATCGGCCGGGTTTTGCGTGATGAAATAAACCCCCACCCCTTTAGACCGGATCAGGCGCGCGACTTGCTCAACCTTATCGACCAGGGCTTTGGGCGCGCCGTCAAACAGCAAATGCGCCTCGTCAAAGAAGAACACGAATTTCGGCTTATCCGGATCGCCGATTTCGGGCAATGTCTCGAACAGCTCGGACAGCATCCAAAGCAGGAAAGTGGCGTAAAGTTTCGGGGCCTGCATCAATTTGTCAGCGGCCAGAATATTGACCTGCCCGCGGCCTTGTGCATCCAGCAGGAACATATCTTCCAGCTCCAGCGCGGGCTCGCCGAAGAAATCTGCGGCACCTTGGTTTTCTAGCACCAGAAGGCGGCGTTGGATCGCGCCCACGGATTGAGAGGACACGAAACCGTAGCGCAGGGCCAACTCTTTGGCGTTTTGACCCACGAACACCAGAAGCGACTGCAGGTCTTTGAGATCCAAGAGCGGCAAGCCTTCCTCATCGGCCACGCGGAAAGCAATGTTGAGGATGCCTTCTTGCGCTTCGGTCAGCTCCAACAGGCGCGACAAGAGTAATGGCCCCATCTCGGAGACGGTCGTGCGGACCGGGTGGCCTTGTTTGCCGTAAAGGTCCCAGAACGTGACGGGGAAGGTCTGGTAGGTGTAGTCGTCAAACCCGATCGTGCCCGCGCGCGTCATAAAGGCGTCATGGAGCTTATGGGATGGCGAGCCGGGCGCTGCGAGCCCCGACAAATCGCCCTTCACATCCGACATAAAGACCGGCACGCCCGCATTGGAGAACCCTTCGGCCAGAATTTGCAGCGTCACGGTTTTACCAGTGCCTGTGGCGCCTGCGATCAGGCCGTGACGGTTTGCATATTTGAGCAATAGGTGCTGCTTCTCGCCGTAGCTTTCGCCACCGCCGCCGATAAATATTCCAGATGTGTCGGACATGATCTTCCCTTTTGGATCAATTTTGCGGCCACAATAGCTTGTTAACGTTTATGTGCCAGTCTGTTCGTGTTGATAGCAGGTGTTGTTGCTAACGCAGCTGTCATGACTTCCTCCCTGTTGACTGGGGCCGTGTCTGTCAGGCACGGCCTTTTTTTTGATCCATATGCGCCGGGCCGCGCAATCGGCGGATTTTATCAACTTTTCGACAGATCGGCATGGTGAGGTTGACGCGCGGGCGGGCTGCGGACTAGGTTTTGGCCCATAAGCTGGCTCAGTCCGGCAGGGAGACTTAAGGGAAAGGGCCAGTTTCTTGGCCCTTTTTCTACGTCTGGCGGCGGGTTAAGTGCGTTTGACCTGCGGCGGTCAATTTCGGCCTGACAGCCGCAAAAACCCGTGCTAGACCCTGCTGCAATCGATAATAAAAACAGGTAAACCAGCATCATGTCTGATCTTTTAAAAATTCTCTTTGTTGCCGCAACTCTTGCCCTTCCCGGTGCAAGCTTTGCGCAAACGAACACCACGGATGACACGACGACTGAGGCCGAGGCTGAAACGGCCGAAGAACGTGACGACGGTCTGTCGACGGGCCAAGAGGTCGATCCCGCCGATGCGGTTGGCGCGACCCGTGTTGTGTCAGTGCATGTGGATTGGGAGCTGCGCTGCATCAAGGCGCCTGAGGGCCAAAAAGACCCATGCCAGCTGTATCAACTGCTTGAGGATCAAAACGGAAATTCCGTGGCCGAGATCAATTTGTTCAATCTCGAAGGCGACGATAAGCTGGCCGGTGGGGCGACAATTGTGACACCTCTGGAAACGCTTCTGACCCGCTCTGTTACTCTGTCGGTCGATGGTGGCAAGGCGAAGGTATATCCGTTCACGTTTTGCACAAAGATCGGCTGTTTCGCGCGTGTCGGCTTCACGCCCGGCGACATTGCAGCGTTCAAGAACGGTGCGACGGCGAAGATTGTGGTTGTCCCGGCTCAGGCGCCTGACCAGAAGGTTGAGCTGACCATGTCTTTGGCCGGTTTCACCGCAGCCTTTGACGCGGTCACTGCGGCGACGGCTGAATAGATATAACTTAAATCAACGCTTGAGGCCGCGGAAGGGAGACCCATCCGCGGCCTTTTCTTTAGCTGTCTTTGATCCGCGCACGTCTGCCACCGCGCCGCTTGGGCGCAGGTTTTTCGGCAAGACCGGCTTTAAGCACATGGGTCATCGGATGATCCGGCGCATCTGCCGCGTAGTGATCTAGAAGCAATTCCAGCCGGGGCTTCATGTCTTCGCCCAATGGCACTCCCAAGGCCCAATCAAGAAAGATCGAGCGGCATTGCGCGTCGTCAATCCCTTCGATCACGTAGCTTTCGCGGATCAGACCTTTCGGGTCGAGCAGTTTCAAATCCATGGCCTGCGCTCACTTCTTGCCGTTCATTGCCTCACCCTTAGCAGGGTTTGGGGCCTGAGAAAGTGCCTGATCTATCACTTTGCTGGCCTGTTTCCGACATTGCACAAGCCGCGCGGTCAGATCATCGAGCGAGGCCGCATCGCAATCGCGCAAGAGCATTTCTGTGGCGCCGCGCCCAAGCTCTTCGATATTGAGAGGGTGCTCAGTCAAAAGTCGAACTGATTGTTGCAACCGCCAGAAATTTGAATGTGCCGTGTTCAGCGCGTCGGCATCTTGTTGGCTATACCAGTTCAGCGTCACTCCGGCCTCTATTTGCTCCGTCGTGCCGCGCGCGGGAAGACCCGCAATCAAGGCCGCGGCTTGCGCCAGAAGTTCTATGTCACGCTGCCCACCGGGGCCTTCTTTGACATCCCACCCCTGCCCTGTTCGGCCCGCTTCGGCCAGACGGTCGCGCATCTCGGCAGTGTCCGTCGCGATGCGTTCAGGTGTGTGGGAGGTCTTGAGAACCTCGCGGCGAATGCGCTCGATATCGTCCAAGATGCCAGCGCCGCCCGCAATGGCGCGCGCGCGGGTCAGCGCCAGATGCTCCCACACCCAAGCCTCGGATTTCTGGTAGCTCTCGAAGGCAGACAGAGAGGTCGCGACAGGCCCCGATTGGCCCGACGGGCGCAGACGCATATCAACCTCGTAAAGCCTGCCTTCGGCGGTGGCCACGGTCAGGCCGGTGATCAACGCTTGGGTCAGACGCGCGAAATAGCTGGGCACCGCAAGCGGGCGAGACCCGTCAGAGCTTTCCACGCCGGCTGCATCATATATCACGATCAAATCCAGATCAGAGCGCGCCGAAAGACGCCCCGCGCCAAGCGATCCCATGCCCAAGATCGCAGCACCTCGCCCCGGCGCTGCCCCGTGCTTGCGGGCAAATTCGGCCTCGACGCAGGCAAACAAGGCGCGGATCACAGCTTGGGCCAAATCCGCATATTGCGAACCTGCCACTTCTGGGCTGATCAGACCGCGCAAATGATGAACCCCGATGCGGAAATGCCAGTCCTTTTGCCAGCGTCGCGCGGTGTCGAGTTGAGCCTCATAGTCAGAGGCTGCCATGAGCGCGGCCGCAAGCTCATCATGCAACCCATCCGCGCCCGGCCATTCGCTAAAGAAATCACCCGCAATCACGGCGTCGAGCACCGCAGAATTGCGCGACAGGTATGCGGCCAGCGCGGGCGATGTGGTGCAGATATCAACGATCAACTGTTGCAGCTGCGGTGTGGCCTCAAACAGCGAAAACACCTGCACACCTGCGGGAAGACCACTTAGGAACCGCTCGAATTCGCTCAGCGCCTCGTCGGGTTTGCTGGCCGCTTGCAGACGTGTGAGGATTTCGGGGAAGAGACGTTCAAAAATAGCCACCGCACGCTCGGATCTGAGCGCTGGAAAGCCGCGCCATTTCTCGAGATATTTCGCAGTGTCCGCATGGCCTTGATCTGCCTCACCGGGCGCAAAGAAAGCTTCTGTCAGAGTAGACACAGCGGTCAGGCGCGCGCTGAGCGTGGCTTTCATCGCCTCTGTGTCATCCTCTCCCATAAACCGCGCGAGGCGATCAAACCCTTCGGTGTTATTGGGCAGATCATGGGTTTGGGCGTCACCGATCATCTGCAAACGATGCTCCACCTCGCGATGCGCGCGGTAGGCGGATGTGAGTTCTTCGGCCACTTCCGGCTCGATCCAGCCTGCCTTTGACAGCACCGCCAGCCCCTCAAGCGTGCCGCGCACGCGCAGCTTGGGGTCGCGACCGCCTGCGATGATTTGGCGGGTTTGGGTGAAAAATTCGATCTCACGGATACCGCCAAGGCCCAGCTTCATATTATGCCCGTCAAGATCAAGCGCGCCATGCAGGCCTTTGTGGTCACGAATACGCAAGCGCATGTCATGGGCGTCCTGGATCGACGCAAAGTCGAGATGCTTGCGCCAGATGAAGGGTGCCAGACGCGTCAGGAAAGCCTCGCCCGCAGCCAGATCACCCGCGCAAGGGCGCGCTTTGATGAAGGCCGCGCGTTCCCATGTGCGGCCGACGCTTTCATAGTAACGCTCTGCCGTTTCCATCGGGATACAGACCGGCGTCACGGAGGCATCAGGGCGCAAGCGCAGATCGGTGCGAAACACATAGCCATCTTCCGTGCGATCCGACATGAGCTGCATCAAGCGGCGGGTGATACGAACGAAAGCGGCGCGCGCGGCGTGATAGTCGTCGGGGTCGTATTGGGTCTCATCGAACAAGCAAATGAGGTCGACGTCAGAGGAATAATTCAGCTCCCCCGCGCCCATTTTGCCCATCGCAAGAATGCACATTCCGGCGGCGGTGCTGGCATCCTCAGGTGCTTTGCCCGGCAGTTTGCCGCGCGCGATTTCGGCCGCCACCAGCGATTTGAGGCCAGTGTCGAGCGTGACATCGGCCAAATCTGTAAGCGCCTGAGTGACGGTTTCCAATGGCCAAACACCGCCGAGATCGGCAAGCGCTGTTAGAAGCGCTAGACGTCGCTTGGCTTGCCTGAACCCCGAGGCCATGCCGGAGAGTTCGAGCTTCGCGATGGCCGCGAGCGCTTCGCGGCAAAGCTCCTCCGCTGAGGCATCTGCGAGCCCTGCAATCCAGTCCGCCTCTTGCGTCATCAGGCCCGCCAGATACGGGCTGCATCCTGCGCTGCCCGCCAGCAAATCGCGCAAAGGGTCGGGCAAAGCGCTAAAGCGCCCCGCCATATCTTGCGCGATCTCTGCCTGAAAAGCGATCGGACGGCGTTTGATCTGCGCGCTAAAACTCATAGCCAGCAGGATTAGCCCCCTATCCTTCGGGGTCAAGCAGGCTCTTGCAAATGCGGATCAGCTGGGTCACGGTTTGGCCCTATGAGCAAGAGTTTGAAACGGGTCAAAGCAGCCCTTGAGGCCGCCGGGATCGAGGCACACATCGTCGAGACCGGTGAGGCTACGCGCACGGCCCAGCAAGCGGCTGATGTCGCGGGTTGCGCGCTCGATCAGATCGCGAAATCCATCATCTTTCGCGGAGAGACGAGCAATGCCGCGATCCTATTTGTGACCGCTGGCGGCAATCAGGTTTGCGCGGATAAAGCATCCGAGGTCGCGGGCGAGGCATTGGGCAAGGCAGATGCGGCGCTTATTCGGGCGCAGACAGGGTTTGCGATTGGCGGCGTGTCGCCTGTGGGCCATGTGAACCAGATCCGCGCGTTTATCGATCCCAGATTGTTTGAGTTCGATACCATTTGGGCAGCCGCTGGCACGCCGAACCATATTTTCGCGCTCAGCCCTGCGCAGTTGGAAACCTTGTGTCAGGGTCAGGTTTGCGACTTTACGCAATAGTCACGCGATAAAATTCAAGACCGACTGCGCGGCGCGCAGACCGGGTGCAAGATCGCCTTGGCCTAAGCGCGACATTGTTGTCTTGCAGGCCTCAAGCTGCGCCGCGCGTTGAGCGGGATCATCCAGCAAATTCAAAAGCGCCTTCGCGATGTCATCCGGCTTACACGCATCGCCCAGAAATTCCGGCACGGCGCGGGTCTCCGAGACCAGATTGACCAAGGTGACGGTATCAACCAAGAGCATCCGTTTGATCATCTGGCGCGACAGCCAGTTCATGTCATAGGCGATGACCATCGGCGTGTTGGCGGCGGCGAGTTCTAACGACACTGTCCCTGAAGCCGCGAGTGCCAGATCGGCGGCGGCAAAGCCTGCGCGTTTTTGATCGAGGGGCAGATCAGGCGGCAAGATCAGGGGAGCTCCGGGCCAGTTCTGAGTTTGCTGACGGACCAACTGCTCCACCCCGCTGGCTGTTGGTATGAGGATGCGGGCGTCGGGCGTCTCAGCAATGACCTTTTGCAATGTCGCGCCGAACACATCGGCCAGTCGCGTGACTTCTCCACGCCGCGATCCGGGTAGCGCCAAGATAACGGGCGCGTCGCCGAGACTATAGCGTTGGCGAAACGCACGCCGCTCGGCCATTGTGGCGATGGGCTCGGCCGCGACCGGATGGCCTACGAAATCGCAGCTGAGCCCGGCTTTGTGCATAAACGGCGGCTCAAACGGGAAAAGCGCCAGAACGTGGTCGATCACGCCTTGCATCTTTTGCGCGCGGTTCGGTCGCCACGCCCAGACCGTGGGGGCCACGTAATGAATGGTCGGGATCGGCTGCGCGGCCTTCACTTTGCGCGCGACACGCAGGCAGAAATCAGGGCTGTCGATGGTGACAAGCGCATCAGGCGCATGGGCAAGGATATCAGCTGCGGTCTCGTCGCGCCGTTTCAAAAGCCCCCGCAGGCGTGGCAAAACCTCGGCCAGCCCCATAACGCTTAACTCGGACATATCAAACAGGCTGGTGAGACCTTGCGCTTGCATAAGCGGCCCGCCAACACCGTGAAATTCAATGTCTGAGCGCTCCGATATCAGGCCTTCCATCAAAGCCGCCCCCAGCTTATCGCCGGAAGGCTCACCCGCGATCAGGTAGATCTTCATTCCAGCGCCATGACAAAGAGGCCAAGCCGGTCGGCCTGAGCCGCAACCGCTGGCGCATCAAGCACCATGACGCGACCCGCCTCGATGACGATGCCCTCCAGCCCCACTTGCGCGGCGCGGTTGATCGTATCAAGCCCGATCACCGGCATATCGACGCGCAAGTCTTGGCCCGGTTTGGCGGCCTTCACAAGGATTCCGCCTTTCGGCAAGCCGCGCGCGCGCGTGGCCCCAGTCGACGGCTTCAGCATCGCCAATGTTAGCTTACCGGGCAGGTTTAAGCGTTCATGCAGCAGGCTTTGCATCATCCAATCCGTGCCGGGCTGCGCCTCAATGGCAAGAGCTTGGCCATCGGCCACAATGCATGATTGGCCGACATCTGCCGCAGCCATCGCGGCGATGATTTCAATGCCGCGCGCCGCGTCTTTGAGGTGTTGCTCACTCGGAGCATGGGTCCCCAACGCGCCCCCTTTGGGCAAAAGATCAGGGCGGAGATCATGCACGCCCACAGGCTCGATCCCGGCTTCGGCGAAAAAGCCCAAGACCAGACGCAATGCCGCGTCATCACCTGATTGCAAAGCCGCCATCATCCGCGGGACCAGTGGCATAGTTGCCGTGTCGATCTTAGTAGGGTCCAGTTTCGGGCGACCAACATGGCCTGCAAAGCAAATCCGGCTCACGTCTTTGGATTTCAGATCGGCAATGAAGCTGCCCAGTGCTTCGATACGAAAGCGAATAATGGGCCTGCCTGCGCGGGCTTCAAAAGCGTGGCCTTCCAGCTCACAAAGGCGATACGGGGTCTTTTGGTCGTCGAGATGGTCCAGCAGTAAAACCGGCAATCGACCTTCTCCTGCGACCACGGCCAGCATGACCCGCTACCTTGGCGTCAGGAACGACCGGTCGCTGTCGCCCAGAATGAAATCGACCATTTCGCGCACATATTCGCTCTCTGTCTCATCAGCCAGACGCGCCGCGCGGTCCTGAAAAGCACCATCGCCTTGCGCCAACATCTGAAACGCGGCACGCAGGGCCGTGATGTCTGAGCGCCCTACCCCTTTGCGCTTGAGACCGACCAGATTGAGACCGTCGAGCTCGCCTCGCGGGCCTTGCACGAGGCCATGCGGGATCACGTCATTGGTCACCATGCTAAGCGCGCCGATGATTGCCCCTTTGCCGATGCGCACCCATTGATGGATGCCCGACAGCCCGCCAATGATCACGTCATCCTCAATCTGGCAATGGCCTGCGATGGCCGAGTTGTTCACCACGATAACACGGTCGCCGACATGGGCGTCATGCGCGATGTGGCAGCCCGCCATGAACAGCCCGTCATCGCCCACGCGGGTCACACCTCCGCCGCCCTTTGTGCCCGTGTTCATCGTCACGCCCTCGCGGATGCGGTTGCGTGCGCCGATGATCAGCTTGGTCTCTTCGCCGTCGAATTTCAGATCTTGTGGAATTTCACCGATGGTGGCGAAAGGAAAGACCACCGTGTCCTCGCCAATGCTGGTCTGGCCTGTGACAACGACATGGCTTTTCAGCACGACACCCTTTGCCAAAGAGACCTCTGGCCCCACAACGCAAAACGGGCCAACCGTGACGCCGTCGGCAAGCTGCGCGTCGGGTTCAATCACGGCGCTGGGGTGAATGCCTGCACTCATTCTTTAGGCAGGTCCATCATGGCGGTGAACTCGGCACTGGCGGCCAATTCCCCGTCAACGGTCGCCTCGCCGGTGAATTTCCAGACCTTCGCGCCGGGTTTTCCGCGCGTCGCAGTCACGTCCATGCGCAACACATCGCCCGGCACGACTTTGCGGCGGAATTTGCAATTGTCGATGCCCATGAAATAGACGAGCAGATCTTTGTCGGCCATATCCATCGTGACGCCGACCATTACAGCGGCGGTCTGCGCCATAGCCTCGATGATCGTGACCCCGGGCATGATCGGCGCGCCGGGGAAGTGGCCTTGGAAATGCGGCTCGTTGAAGGTGACGTTCTTGACACCTACCGCCGATTTTCCGGCCTCAATGTCGATCACCTTGTCGATCAGCAAAAACGGATAGCGATGCGGGATAATTCGCTGGATCAGATCGATATCGGCGCTGGTTTGGGTCATCTTATCCTCGTCAACCTTTGGCGGGCCTTGGCCACTCTTGTATGACTATCAGCGCGGCTTTGCAGGCACAAGAAGTGCTCAATTCTCGGAATTAGGCTCAGGATCAGGGCGTGGTACGGGTGTTGTACCTGACGGTGTTTGCGACGGCCCGATTTCCGCGTTTATCCGTTCAATCGCGGCCTCAGTAATGTCGATCTGGCGCACCGAGAAGATCACGGCGGAATTGTTCAGGATCGCCACGGCGCCGGATTCCTCAACCAAGCGCAAGAGGACCGGAAAGGCGAGATCGAAGAACCGCGCGCGTTCTTGGTCGGCGCGGCGTTGGATGGCGGCGCGCTTGTTGTCTTGCGCGCGCCGGATCGCAGTGACGCGGATATCGAATTCTTCGGCCACTTCGCGAAAGGCTGCGGGCTCCATACCCGGGCGTTCTTCGGTCAGACGGCGTTCTTCTTCAACCAACGCCGTTTCAATCCGGCGGTTTTCTGTCGCCAGATCTTGTGAGGCCTGCTCCAACTCGGACTGAACACGCCTGCCAAATTCAGATGAGACGTAAAGCCGGTCCTGATTAAGGGTCAGGACCGGGCTTTGACGCAAATCTTGTGCGTTGGCCACAATCGGAGCGGCCAGAAGCCCCACACAGGCCAAGGCCCGCAACATGAGGCTAGAACCGTGTTGAAATGGTCAGATCAAAAGTCCGCTCGCGGTCATAATCTTCCTTGACCAGCGCTTTGGAGAAGTTGAACCGTAGCGGTCCAAGTTGCGTGTCCCAAAACAGCGAGAAGCCAACGGTCGAGCGCCAATGCAGATCATCGTCGATCTGGCCTCCGGGCTGGGTTGGCCCCGGCGCGCCGCCGGTGTCATCGAGCCCCCAAAGTGAGCCGACATCAAAGAAGACACCGCCACGCAGGCCGTATTCCTCTGGCAGGCCAAGCGGGAAATCTGCCTCAAGGCGGGCCACAGCAAACATATTGCCGCCAACAGCATCGCCATTGGCCGAATGGCGATCTCGAGGGCCAAGACCGGCGGCATCAAAGCCGCGCATACGGTTGGAGTTCAGGAAAAACCGCTCTGTGATGCGGCTATTGCCCGTCAGTCGGGTATGAGCGCCAAATTCGAACTCGGCACGCAATGTGACCTCTTCGCGCGCCACTTTGGTTTGCGCAGAAATCAGACCTGTGGTCTCGACGAATTTCAAACCACCGCCAACGCCTGCGAACCGCTGACCAAAGCGCAACAAGACGCCAGCATTGGGGTTCAGACCCGTGCGACGCGAGTCGTAGCTATATTGATAGCCAAGCGCCGAGGTATAGGCAGAGCTTTCCTCGCGCTGGATCAAAACAGAGGTCGTCGGATCGACATTCTTGATCGAATTGCGCGAAATCTCATAGCTGACTTCCAACCGGCCATTTTCGCTGACCGGAAACTCCAAAGACGGGCGGAAGCCCACATTTTGAGTGTCATAAAGCGCAAACTGCGCCTCTGTGGTGCGGTAATAGGTGTTGATCCCAAGCGCCAAATCACGGCCCAAGAACGCGGGCTCCACGAAGTTGATCGAGGTGTTTTGGTTGTCAGAGCCCGTGTCAAACGAGAAAGACAGGCGTTGGCCGCGACCAAGGAAGTTGCGCTCGGAGAAATTGACGTTGAACGAGGTGCCGTTATCGGCGCCGTAGCTGACGCCAAAGCCCAGCGTACCTGTGGTGGTTTCTTCCACATCAACATCGACGACGACCTGCTCAGGGCTGGAGCCCTCGCGGCTGTTCACGTCAGCGGTGGTGAAATAATTCAGCGCGCGGATACGCTCCGCCGCATCACGGATTTCGCGCGGATTGAACGGATCACCCTCAACAGTTTTGAACTGGCGACGGATCACACGGTCCAGCGTGGTGGCGTTGCCTTCAATATCGATACGCTCAACAAAAACCCGCGGGCCTTTGGTGACGGCAAATTCGATATCGAGAATGATATCTGCATCATTGCGCGTGATACGCGGCTCGACGCGAATGAAGTTCAGACCCTTCTCAAGCGCCAAACGCTCCATCCGGGTGATCGTGGCCTCAACGCGCTCTGGCGAATAAACCGAGCCCGGCTTGATTTTGGAGACCGCTTGGAATTCAGCCGGATCAATCTCGGCCAGATCGGACGTTGTAGTGATCTCGCCAAACTTGAATTGCTGACCTTCTTGCACTTTGAACGTGACGAAGAACGCATCGCGCTCGCGCGTCAGCTCAGGCGTGGCGGAGAGAATTTGGAAATCAACATAGCCGCGCGACAGGTAGAAATCGCGCAAAAGCTGGCGGTCAAACGCGATCCGGTCGGCCACAAACGTGTCACTTTGGATCAGGTTGCGGAACAGGCCCGCTTGTTTCGATTGCACAATCCGGCGCAAACGACGGTCCGAATAGGCGCGGTTGCCAACAAAGCTGATACGCTCAACCTCAACAACGCGACCTTCGGTGACTTCAAAGACCAAATCAACGCGGTTGTTGGAGCGTGGGATGATGCGCGGCGTGACGGTGGCCGTAATCCGGCCAGCTTGGCGGTATGCGTCGGTGATGATCGCGGCATCAGCCTCGGCCGTAGACGGGCTATAGACGCGGCGCGACTTGGATTGGATCAAACCTGCGAGATCTTCATCCTTGAGGCGCTTATTGCCTTCGACATTGACGCGGTTGATCGTCGGGAATTCCTTAACGGTGACCACCAGCGTGCCGCCACCCGCAGGCACCAGATCGACGCTTTCAAACAAGCCAGAGCGTTGCAGGCGCTGGAAGCTGTCATTGAGCTGGGCCGCCGAGATCGACTGACCGGCTGGGATTTGAAGCAAGGATAAGATTGTCGCATCTTCAATGCGCTGGTTGCCTTCGATCTGGACTTGCCGGATCACAAAGCTCTGCGCGATGGCCGGCGTCAATGGCACGGACACAAGCGCTGTACTGGACGCCAAAGCGACCATAACCACGTTAATCTTGGTGAATTTCTTAAGGCACTGCGTCGCTTTTGCGATCTTCATCTGCTCGGGTCTCTCTGTGGACACTCTATATTGTGTGTCACTGGTAGAGTGAGTCTAAGCGCTTGTCAAAAATATCAAGAGTTTTTGTTGCAGGAATTTATGCCCTGTTGCGCAGTGGCTTAGCCCAGATGGTCTGGCCTAGAGTTCTGTGAGCATTGTGCCGATCATGACACCGCCGCCCAGACCCAGCCAGATCGCTGCAATCCATAGCAGACGATCCCAGTTCAAATTGAACAGGAGCGCAAGGCCACGGTAGCTGCTTTGTATCTGTTGCATGGGTCCATTCCCTCACAAAATCTGCGCAAGGGTTTAACCGCTCAATGTGGCAAGATTTGGGCGGATCGCCGCTGGGATGGTTAATTTATCAGGTGCAGAACAGATCGTTGGACAATGCAAACACCATCACGGAGAGCAGCAAAAACAGCCCGCCCATCATCAAAACCTGCAATGCGCGGTCATTTGGCGGGCGGCCCGTCACGGCCTCGTATGCGTGAAAAACAAGATGTCCGCCGTCTAATACCGGAATCGGGAACAGGTTCATCAGACCAACGGCAGTGCTGAGAACGGCAATAAACCAGATAAACTGCGTCATACCTTGCGACGCCATATCGCCTGACGTCTGCGCAATACCGATGGGCCCTTGCATATTGCACGAGCTGATTGCACCGGTGATCATATGCCACAAGCCCGAGAGGCTAGAGGTCGCGATGAACCACGTTTGTTGCGCACCGCCAGTGACGGCATCCAATATGCCTAACGTCTCACGGGGTGGCTCAAAAAACGGCCCGCCGGAAAAACCAATCAGCCAGCGCGTCTCAAACCCGTCTTCGGTGGGCAGATCGCGTTGGCGCGGTTTCAGGGACACTTCATAAGTTTCCCCCGCGCGCCAGACATTCAACAGCATCGGGTTCCCTTTGCCCGCCTGTGCGGCCTCTTGTACTTGGCTGAGCGCATAGATCGGCGTGCCGTCAAGCGAGGTGATGACGTCGCCCACTTCCATACCCACATCAATCGCGGCTGATTTTGGCTGCAACTGGTCGAGCACGGCTGGGAAAGGATAGACGCTTTCGAAGCTTATCTCACGACCGTCGCGCTCTACGGTGTAGCTGACAGTCTCAGATGGATCAGTGGCCCGCGCTGTCTCGTAAAACCCGGCCAGATCGGTAACCTCGACACCTGCGATAGAGGTGATGCGGTCGCCCGGCTCGAACTGGTCTTCAAGGCCCGGCAGGTCTTTCAACTCACCAATGATCGCGTCCTCGGTTGCAGTGCCCGTAGACATAAAAATCCCTGCAAAAACAAGGATGGAGAGGATGAAGTTAAACACAGGACCCGCAGCAACTGTCGCGGATCTGCGCCACAGGTCCGCGCCATGCATTGTGCGTTTTCGCTCCGCCGCTGTAAGGCCGCCCATCGCCTCGCCGTCTTTGCCGGACGCGGCGTCGCTATCGCCCATGAACTTGACATATCCACCAAACGGAAGTGCTGCGAATTGCCATTTCGTGCCGCGTTTATCGACACGGGAATAAAGCACAGGACCAAAGCCAAGCGAGAACACTTCGGCATGAATTCCGCACCAACGACCCACAATGTAATGACCATATTCATGGATCGCGACGATCACGCTCAACGCCACGATAAACGCAAGAATTGTGTAGATCGTGCCGCCAAATGACGGGATCATATTGATGAAATCCATGTGCGTCCTCTGCTCTTACTTTTGCATCGCGTCCATAACGGTCTGAGCCGTCTTACGTGCCAGATGGTCCATGTGCTGAACGTTATCAAGGGTGATCGTGGCAGAGTTAAGGCTGGGATGCACGTCTTTGTGGCTCAAAACCCCGTCAACAACCTCCGCCATTTGCAAAAACCCGATGCGCTCCGCGATGAAGCCATCGAGAGCTGTTTCTTTGGCCGCATTAAACGCGGCGCCTGACAGCCCGCCTGCCTCCATCACCTCCCGCGCGAGCCTCAGTGCGGGATAGCGGACGGGGTCTGCGGGGCGGAAGTTAAGGCTGCCGATCTGCGCCAGATCAAGGCGATCTACGGGGATATGGCCGCGATCTGGCCAGTTCAGCGCGTAGCCGATGGCATGACGCATATCGGGCGGGCCAAGATGGGCCATAATCGCGCCGTCGTTAAATCCGACCAGCGCGTGGATCAGGCTTTCGGGGTGAACGACGGCCTCAATCTGCGAAGGCTTAACGCCAAAAAACTCTTTTGTTTCTATGAGTTCCATCGCCTTGTTAAACAAGCTCGCCGAGTCGATTGTGATGCGCTGCCCCATATCCCAATTGGGATGGCTTGAGGCTTCCGCCAGCGTGGCTTTCGCCAGCGCCTCTATTGGCCAGTCGCGAAATGCGCCGCCCGAGGCGGTGATGATGATACGCTCAACGGCCGTAATATCTTCGCCGACCAGCGCTTGGAAAACGGCAGAATGTTCGCTGTCGACGGGGAGGATCGTGGCGCCATGACGCTCGGCCTCGGCCAGAAGATGAGGGCCTGCAGTCACTAGCGATTCCTTGTTGGCCAGTGCCAATGTCGTGCCATGGCGCAACGCGCGTAGCCCCGGCACCAGACCTGCAGCGCCGACAATCGCCGACATGAACCAATCGGCGGGCCTGTCTGCTGCGTCGCTAACGGCCTGAGGCCCTGCGGCGACTTCAATGGACGTGCCTGCGAGGGCCGCTTTCAGATCGTCGTAGCAATCTTCAAAAGCGGTCACGGCGAGATCTGCGTTAAGCTCTACGGCTTGCTCAGCCAATCGCGCCACATTGCGCCCGCCTGTCAGGGCCACAACATCGAAATCCTTAAGCCTGCGCGCAATCAGATCAACGGTGTTCTCACCAATTGAGCCGGTCGAGCCGAAAATCGTCACGCGTCGTGTCATGCCCTACCAGATACCTAGGATGCTGAGGATTGAAAACGCGAAAGCGGCACCCAGCATGCCATCAAAGCGATCAAGCACGCCGCCATGGCCGGGAAGGATGTCGGAGGCATCCTTGACCCCTGCCCGCCGCTTCAAAGCGCTCTCGACAACATCGCCCATCTGCGAGGCAAAAGCCAAAAACACGCCGCTCAGGATCAATCCAAGACCGCCGCCCAAAGGAGACAAGAAAAGCACGCTGACAATCGCCGCCGCGACCCAGCCCCCCGCAGTACCGGACCATGTTTTCTTGGGGCTCACGGCAGGCCAAAACTTCGGCCCACCCAAAATGCGGCCAGCGAAATAGCCCGCGACATCGGTCGCGATGACAACGCAGATGACCCAAAACGCAAGCGCCAAACTCTCGGCGCGCGCGGCATAGAGCCCGTAGGCTGCAAAGCACATCACAGCTGTGGCGATGGCAAAAAATACAGGCTCTTTGGCGGGCGGCAAGAGCCGGGTGAGCTCCCAAATGGCGACGCCAAGCGTCAAAAGCACCAACGCCAAAAACCAAACGCCGCCCAAGTAAAGGGCGGCGCCAAAGGCCAAAACCAATGCCAGCGCCGTTAGAACGCGTGGCTTAAGGTCATCGAACTGAGCGCTCATGCGCGGATGGCACCAAAGCGGCGTTCCCGCTTACCAAAGCGTGCAACCACTGTTTCAAACACCTCAGCCGTGAAATCCGGCCAGAGCGTGTCGATAAATTCGTATTCCGCATAGGC
>CAZCEW010000036.1:0-21591 GCA_964497775.1 uncultured Rhodobacterales bacterium | reverse complement strand
CGTCCATGCTCTGCATGGACTGGTCTGTCGAAAAGGTCGGGTGGCCTTCCATGCTAACTCTCGCACTCCTCTCCTGGATCATCCCCGCGCTGATCGGGATAGCTTCCGGCTACCTCCAAGCCCGCGCACCTGCCACAACGCCTGCCGATTTTGGCAAGGATTTCGTCTATATGCTGATGATGGCCGCACCTGTTATTTTCATCTTCCACATGCTCTGGCTGGCTTCCGTGATGATGGCCGATGGCGGTGTCACGGCTCTGGGACGCTGGGCGTGGTATTGGTCTTGGCTGACCGCGTTAATCTGGGTGCCTTGCATGGTGATCTCGTATATCATCCGGGCGATGAGGGCGCGTAGATGAAGAAGTTTTTGATCCCGACACTGGTGGCTCCGATCCTGATGGCTTGGGGGTTGACCGCATTTCTGTTCGGCTCCTTGACCGGGGGTGGCAGCTATGCAGGCCATGAGACCGGCTTTGGAGAGGTGTTTGCGAGCTTTACGATCATGTTTTGCATCGCTGTCTGGATTGGTGCTTTGGCGACATATTTGTTGATCAAACATAATCAGTCTCAGGTGTGAGCTTATGGTAAATCTGCCTGAGAATACCTATATCTCTGATATGAAATCCGTTCCGCCCGAGCCTGCCCAATGAAGCGCCTAATCGAAAAAGGGTTGATGTTTGGCAACCTGTTTCACGTCAAAGGCCCCGCATTGGCAGAGCGCTACAACCGCGCGCTCAAGCATCTGACGGGCAAGACGACGAAGCTGACGGATTTTCATATTGATATCTCGGGCTATGCGCCTGAAGTGGGTGCGGAGCTGGGCGATCACCTCTATCTCAATCCCAATGGCTGCAATCGCCAATTCATCTTGCTGTCGACGGAGCAGAAGACAGCGCCGCTTCTAGAGGCGAAATTCTCGACCTCTCGCGGGATATTGCGCCAGTTTATTGAGACCAATGAAAGCCAATTGTTTGCTCTGACAGCGCGTGATGCCGTGGCGGGGGAGCTGGTGAATTCGGTCTATACCGTCACCAAAGCCGCGCATTTGTTCGATATCCGCATGATCCATGTCGAGGCTGATACGACGGGCGCGATTGTGTCTGACGCGCGCAAGCTGGGGGCGATGATCGACGAGTTTCGTGACCGCGACGATGCGTGGTGGGATGATGTGTTGATCGCCGATATGATCACCTTGGCCAAGAAAACCGGCGATGTGACCCGCGCACCTATCACGCTTGATCAGACCGAATATGAACAAAACAGCTTCTGGACCTCGCATTTCGGCGGGCTTTACGTGTTTCGCGATATGGAGCATCCGGCGACGGTTTCTGTCGGGCCAAAATCGAAACTCGGCAAGCTGCCCACGCCTTTGACCATCGGATTTAAAGAGCGCAACAAGATCGCAGCGTTCCTAGAACTCAACGATCTGGCCGAGCCGATTGTGAAGGCCAATGATGTGAACGCGATTGCGATTTTGCGCCAGAAGCTGGATTTCATCATCGTCGATGTCGCCGCCACGATGGAACAAGACGTTGAAGGCGCAAGGCGTCAAGATCTGCGCCAGCTTGCGCGCCGCTACGCCGATCTGCTGCCGCCCGAGTTTCACACGCTTAATCGCTTGCTGCGCTGGGCGGAAGGTGGTGGTGCTTGGCCGAAGATCACCTCGGAAGACCCGGCGTTCTTCTACACGTTGCGCGCCAAGCCGCATAAGGACCGCGATCTGATCAACATGCTTCTGGCCGAGCTGTGCCCTTTGGATGTGCGCCAGCTTTTCATCTGCCACAAAGAGCTGTTCTACGCGACTTACGCAGGCTGGCCGGATCAAAAGAAAGCCTTTGTTGCCGATTTCCTCGCAGCCGAGTATCAGGTCGACAAAGCAGGCGCGCGCGAGGCATTGTTCGGCCCTGAGGATCCGATGGAAGAGCCTCAGCAAGGGCCCCGCAATCGGGATATCGTCGATATGGTCGGGCCATGGGGATCGGTCTTGCGCCGCTAAGGGAGGGACGTTGCAATGATTTTCGGATTGATCCGACTGTTTATCATGGCCTTTGTCGTCATGTTGGTGGTCTATTTCATCCTATCCGCCTGGTCGCGCACTGTGCGGCGCGACAAGCTGGGCGCTGAATGGGATGCAGAGATCAAAACAGGCGACCGTGAGGCGTTTATCGAAGAGGGGCTTGAGGATTACGACGGCTCGCTGAGGCGAAAACTGATCTTCGGCGTGTTTGTTGTGCCGTATCTGGTGATCGGTGTTTTGGTTTATCTGGTCAACTTTCAATAGAGGGGAACTCTCATGGTCATTGCAAAACGGGTGTTCTTCTTTGTGTTCTGGGCGCTGATCTTCGCCTTTCTGCACTACACGTTGCCGCAACAAGACATTGCGCGCGTCGTGGGTGTCGAAAATCGTCGGATTGATTTCGGCGAAAATTCGATCTTTTGGGCCGGTGCCGACACGGGCCAAGATGGCAGCGCGGTAAATCGAGATGTGCGCTTCATCAATGCCGTGCGAAAGAAAACTTATCTGTTCGGCCTGATGCGCGGCAATGAAGAGATCATGGTCTACCGCAATGAGGATACTGGCCTTGGCTGGCCGCCATACTTCAAGCTCGACAGCTCCAACCTGCAAACCGATGCGGAAGACGCAAAAAGCACAAAAGATGATCCGAAATGGTACGTCATCACGCATTACGGCTGGCGCAATGAATTGTTTTCGATCTTTCCCAATGCGGTCGGTATCCGACCTATCAGCAATCCCGACCGTTTCTTGATCCCATGGGTCAATATCGTCTTGCTCTTGGTCGCCGCGGGCCTCGCGCTCGGTGCCTATCGGTTGAGCCAATGGTTCAAGCGCCGCAATATCGATCCGATCATTGAGGATGCGGGCGAGGCGTGGGATAATGTCGACGCTTACGCCGATGAAAAGCGCAGCGGTTTTAAGGCTTGGCTCGATACATGGCGCAGCAAGCCGAAGAAATAGGGCATTTTAGCCTTCCAATTCCTATAAATATCCCCGCCGGAGGCCTGTTGAAACCTTTCAAAGCCTCCGGCGGGGATATTTTAAGAAAATGGAAGGATTGAGATGTCAGTTTGGTCAAGCGGTACAGGCGGGGACGCCGATGGCCGTGGAAGTGGAAGGCGCCTCGTCGAGTAGACGGGGCGTTTTCTTTATTCGCCGTAGGGTATCCAGATGTTTTTGACTTCGGTGGCAGCGGCGAGCATGTCTTTCGTGGTCAGCGGCGCAGGTGCGATGAGCGTGCGTTTGAGATTGCTTGATGAGGCGTTCTCGATGGTTTTGCTCAGGGCGGGGTCTGAGAAACTCCAAACTGCGTCGATATCCATGTGGCCGCCCATATGCGTGGCCAGATCGATATGATCACCTGTCAGAATGTTGGCGACGCCTGCCGGCACGTCTGAAGTTTCGAGTATCTGGATAAAATCTGTGGCGGCGAGAGGGAAGGCTTCGCTGGCGGTGGCAATCACGCGGTTTCCCATAGCCAGTGCGGGCGCGATGATTTCTATCAGGCCTGCGAGCGGTCTTGCGTCGCTGAGGGCCGCGATGACGCCTACGGGCTCTTTCATCGCCAGTGCCACGCCGCGGATCGGGACGCCGTGGACTTGGCTGTCGTATTTGTCGGCCCAAGCGGCATAGGTGAAGAGCGTGTTCAGAGCTTCCTGCACCTCGTCGCGGCCTTGCTTGCCGGTCATGGCCTTGATGCGGTCTGCGAATTCTTTTTCGCGCGCCGAGAGGTTTTCGGCCATGTAGTAAAGGATTTGCGCTCTAAGATGGCCAGTGGTCTTCGACCAAGCCTTTGCGCCCTGTGCGGCTTCAACGGCGTTGCGCAGGTCTTTGCGGTTGGCAAGGCTCACCTCGCCCAAACCGCCGCCCTTTGGACCATTGACCATGCGAGAATAGCCGCCATCGGGGCGGGCCTGCTTGCCGTCGATATAGAGCTTCGCTGTCCGGTCGATCGGATCGCTGAGGGCTCCGCTTCCTTCAAAGGCCATGGGCAATTTCGTGGGCTTGGGTGTGTTTTTCGGCTTGGTATAGCCTGCCAGTCCCTCCCAGCCGCCTTCGCGGCCAAAGCCGCTTTCGCGCACGCCGCCAAACCCTGCGGCGGCGTCCATCAGATTGGTGGCGTTAATCCACACTATTCCTGCGGCGATCTTTGGGGCCATGTCGAGCGCGAGGTTGATGTTCTCGGTCCAGACCGATGCAGCCAGCCCGTAGCGGGTGTCGTTGGCCAGTGCGACTGCCTCCGCAGGGGTGCGAAAGGTGGTGGAGACCAAAACGGGGCCGAAGATTTCTTCCTGCATCAATGTGCTGGAGCTGCTCAGCCCGGTGATCAGTGTGGGGGGGTAGAAGCAGCCCTCAGGCGCGGTGGTCTGGTAGATCTCGCCTTCTGTATTGGCGGCGACCATGTCGGTGATTGCTTGGAGTTGAACCGGGTCAACGATGGCACCGACATCAATGCATTTGTCGAGCGGGTCGCCGATCCGGAGCCCGTTCATACGCGATTTTAGCTTTGTGTAGAAAGAGCTTGCGATGCCTTCTTGAACCAAAAGTCGCGATCCTGCGCAACAGACTTGGCCTTGGTTGAACCAGATTGCATCGACCAGACCTTCAACGGCGCTATCAATATCGGCGTCGTCAAACACGATATAGGGCGACTTGCCACCGAGCTCTAGGCTGAGCGCCTTGCCCGAGCCTGCCGTGGCTTGCCGGATCTTGCGCCCGACCTCAGTTGAGCCGGTGAAAGCGATCTTATCGACGTCTGATGCTACAAGCGCCTCTCCCGTCGCGCCGTCGCCCGTGACGATGTTGATGACGCCGGGCGGCACGCCCGCTTGGTCGCAAATCTCGGCGAAGACCATGGCCGAGAGCGAGGTGTATTCTGCGGGTTTGAGCACGACCGTATTGCCCATTGCCAAGGCGGGCGCGATTTTCCACGCTAGCATCAAAAGCGGGAAGTTCCACGGGATGATTTGGCCGCAGACGCCGATTGGCTTGCGGTCTGGCAACTCGCTTTCCATCAACTGGGCGAAGCCTGCGTGGTGGTAGAAGTGGCGGATCGCGAGAGGGACGTCGATGTCGCGGGCCTCGCGAATGGGTTTGCCATTGTCGAGGCTTTCCATCACCGCCAAGAGCCGCGCGTTTTTCTGCAAGCCCCTCGCGATGGCATAAAGCACGCGGGCCCGCTTAGTCCCGTCTTTGCCCCAAGCGCTTTGGGCTTTGCGAGCGGCTTCGACGGCTTTGGCGACCTCGGCGGCTGTGCCCTGCGTCACACCGGCGAGCTTTTCACCCGTCGCCGGGTTCTTGCTGTCGAAATCATCGCGCAAAGGCCCCCAAGTGCCGCCAATGAAATGGCCCGCAATGCCGCCGCGTTCAGAGAGCCATTGCAGGGCTTCCGACGCGCTTTCGGGGGCGGGGCCGTATTCCATTGTCTCGAGGATGTCTTTGACGCTCATGATCTATCCCATCGGATGTCTGTAGGAGGCGGAATACGCGCCGGTGACGTGGTGTTCGAGTTGGCGCTCGATATCGTTGAGCAGCGAGGAAGCGCCAAAGCGGAACAGGTCAGGGCTTAACCAGCGATTGCCAAGCTCGTCTTTCATCAGCGCCAGATAAGTGATCGCGTCTTTCGCCTTGGAAATGCCGCCTGCGGGCTTGTAGCCGACATGGATGCCCGTGGCGTCGTAGTAGTCGCGAATGGCGCGGATCATCACGAGGCTAACGGGCAGGGTCGCGTTGACGCTCTCTTTGCCGGTGGAGGTTTTGATGAAGTCAGCGCCCGCCATCATGCAAATCAGTGAGGCGCGGGCGACGTTGCGCAAGGAGCCGAGCTCTCCGGTCGCCAAGATCGCTTTGACATGAGCGTCGCCACACGCCGCGCGAAAGGCGCGCATTTCATCATAGAGCGCTTGCCAGTTCTGGGTCAGCACATGGCGGCGCGAAATCACGATGTCTATTTCGCGCGCACCGGCTTTAACCGAGGCTTCAATCTCGGCCACGCGCAAATGAAATGGCGAGAGGCCTGCGGGAAATCCGGTGGAGACCGCAGCAACCGGGATGCCTGAGCCGTCCAGCGCCTCAACAGCCGTCTCAATCATGTCGTGATAGACGCAGATCGCGCCCGTCTGGATGCCGCTCACGCCAAGGGCTTTTTGAATATCGGCGCGCACAGGCTGGCGGGCTTTGGCGCAAAGTCGCCTGACGCGGCCTGTCGTGTCATCGCCAGAAAGCGTTGTCAGATCGATGCAAGTCACTGCTTTCAAAAGCCACGCGGCCTGAAAGTCCTTCTTGACGCTGCGCCTGCCGGGCAAGCTGGCGGCGCGACGCTCTATTGCAGACGTATTTGCCTGCACACGCGCCACCCAATCAAAATCAAGCGCAAGCCCCGGATTGCGCGGCAGATGGACCTGCGGCAAATGGGCGGGCTTGGTGTCGGTGGCGGGCTGCATCGGTGTCATGGCTAAATTCGTGGCATGGGGCAGGGGCAAGTGCAAGCGGCGCGCGGGCTTTTCATTGCGTCACGCGGGCGCTAGGAAAGGGGCAAGTTGCAAAGGGGATGCGCTATGAGTTTTGATCGCTCTGTAAAGATTGCTCCGTCCATTCTGTCGGCGGATTTTGCGAATTTCGGGCTCGAATGCGAGGCGATTGAGGATCAGGGCGCCGATTGGGTGCATGTCGATGTGATGGACGGGCATTTCGTGCCCAACATCACTTTCGGGCCGTCCACTTGTGCGGCGATCCGGCCGCATATCAAGACAGTGATGGATGTACATCTGATGATCGCGCCGGTTGACCCTTATATCGAGGCCTTTGCCGAGGCGGGTGCTGATGTGATCACCGCCCATGTTGAGGCAGGCCCACATATTCACCGCACTCTACAAGCCATTCGCGGCGCGGGCGCTAAGGCGGGTGTGGCGCTGAACCCGGGCACGGATCTGGACCGGATCGATTACCTTCTCGATATGGTGGATCTGGTCTGCATCATGACCGTGAACCCCGGTTTTGGCGGGCAGAAGTTTATTCACTCTCAGGTTGAGAAGGTTCGCAAATTACGCGCGATGATCGGCGACAGGCCCATTCATATCGAGATTGACGGCGGCGTGACGCCTGAGACGGCCCCATTGGTTGTGGAGGCAGGCGCAGATGTTCTGGTCGCAGGCTCTGCAGTGTTCAAGGGCGGCACAGTGACTGCGCCCGAGCCCTACGGCGAGAATATCCGAGCGATACGTGCGGCAGCTACAGCTTGATGAAATACGGATCGACTTCTTTCCAATAGCGCACCAGATCGCGGCCCGTTGGGCTGAAGTTCGCGCGGCGCTGTAAGGCGAAGAGATCTGTCGACAAAAGAGCCGCCATTTTCATCGTTTGATCGACCTCTTTGTGATGCGCCAAGTCCTGAGCGAAAACCCGCTCAATCGCGTCGGCCGCGCTGACCAAAACGAAGACGATCTGCAATCCGGTGGCCTCTGGCCAGCGGCTTGCAAGTTCTCGGACGACTTCACGGTACCCATCAGGCGACTGTGACACCTGTGCAATTGTAAAATCGATCATTGAATCGATTGTCTTAAGGCTCAAAACAACACTTCCTAGGTAACTGGTTACGCATAATATGCTACCTGATTAACCTACAGGTTAACAAATTGTGCAAGTCGGTTTGAGTGCGTTTAGGTTTTCACGCTGTTTCGCCCGTCAATGCGCTCCGCCTTAGTCACTTTTCGTGCTTCTCGGGTTTCGCTTTAGGGCAGGCGTAAGTAGGGTCGCAGCGAACGGAGTTTCCAGATGATCCCCATCGTTTCAGTTAAGAATGTGTCCAAGACCTATCAGGGCGGGTTTGAGGCGTTGAAGGACGTGTCGTTGGATATTTTGGATGGTGAGATACTGGCGCTTTTGGGCCCGAACGGCGCGGGCAAGACGACGCTGATCTCGGCCATTTGCGGGATTGTTGAAACCAGCGCCGGGAGCATTTCGGTGGGCGGGCATGACACGGTCGCCAATTTCCGAGAGGCGCGGCGCTTGATCGGGCTGGTGCCGCAAGAAATCGCGCTTGAGCCATTTGAGAAGGTGATAAACACAGTGCGCTTTTCGCGCGGGCTGTTTGGTAAGCCGAAGGATGATGCGTATCTTGAGAAAATCCTGCGGCAGTTGTCTTTGTGGGACAAGCGGGACGCTCGCACGCGGGAACTTTCGGGCGGTATGAAACGGCGTGTTCTGATCGCCAAAGCGCTGGCCCATGAGCCGCGCATCTTGTTTCTTGATGAACCCAGTGCGGGCGTTGATGTCGAGCTGCGCAAAGACATGTGGGAGATCGTGCGAGGGCTGCAAAAGGATGGCGTGACGATCATTCTGACGACGCATTATATAGAGGAAGCCGAAGCCATTGCCGACCGGGTGGGCGTGATCAATGGCGGCGAGATTCTGTTGGTGCGCGACAAGCACGAGCTGATGACCCAGATGGGCCAGAAAGAACTGCGCATCGAATTGCAGCAGCCTCTGGCGGCGATCCCGAAATCACTGGAAAGCTACGCGCTCAGCCTTGAGCAAGGCGGCACGCTTTTGATCTATACATATGACACAGGGGCGGAGCGCACAGGCATCACCACATTGCTCGGCGATATGGCCAAGGCAGGCATTGCCTTGCGCGATGTGGTCACGCGGCAGTCTTCGCTGGAGGAGATTTTCGTGGGCCTCGTGGGAGAAACCGCATGAACCTGCAAGCCGTCAAAGCGATTTATATCTACGAGATGACGCGGTTTTTCCGCACGTTGATGCAAAGTTTCATCTCGCCCGTGATCTCGACCTGCCTCTATTTCGTGGTGTTTGGTGCCGCAATTGGCAGCCGGATCGACAGTGTCGAGGGCATCAGCTACGGCGCGTTTATCGTGCCGGGGCTGATCATGCTTAGCGTGATGACGCAAGCCACAGCCAATGCCAGCTTCGGGATCTATTTCCCGAAATTCCTTGGCACGATCTACGAGCTGTTCTCGGCCCCTGTCAGTTTCTTCGAGATCGTATTGGGTTATGTCGGGGCGGCAGCGACCAAGTCGTTTTTCATCGGCATCATCATCTTGATCACAGCGAACCTGTTTGTCGAACTGCCCATCGCGCATCCAATCGCGATGATGGCGTTCTTGGTGATGACTTGCGTTAGCTTCTCGCTTTTGGGCTTTATCATCGGCATCTGGGCGCAGAATTTTGAGCAGTTGCAGCTTATCCCGCTGTTGGTGATCACGCCTTTGGTCTTTCTGGGCGGCTCGTTCTATTCGATCTCGATGTTGCCACCTGTCTGGCAAACGATCACGATGTTCAACCCGGTCGTCTATCTGATCTCTGGGTTTCGATGGGCGTTTTTCGACACGGCGGATGTGCCGATTGTGGTCAGTCTCTTGGCGATAACGGTCTTTACCGGCATCTGCTTGCTGGTGATCGGCTGGATTTTCAAGACCGGTTACCGGATCAAGAGTTAGAGCCATCTTCCAGATCAAGAAGCTCGTCTAACTGTTTGGCAAACCAGCCTTTTGGAATGAAGTGCCCGCGGGCGTGGACGTCGATGACGACCTGACCGGGGAGCGTGCAATCTTGCCAGATCTTGCGCTCGAAATGATCTTTGGTCGTGGTCGAATACTGGGCCTCGCTCGTATGGTCCCCGCAGCCTTTCGCGTCGCGCCAGAGTTTGACCGGGTGATCCGTCTCACCGTTGGGGCCGAAGGGGAAATCCATAACGTTGTCGCGCGTGCCGTGGACGTGGCGGACTTCAAAGGGCTGGGTGTCGCATGCCTCTGATTGGCGGATGGAGCCTGACACGGCCAGAAGCGCGCGCACATCCGTACCATTGTGGCAGGCATAGCGCCAAGCCATGGCCGAGCCGTAAGAATAGCCAGACACGAAGATGTTCTCGCGATCTATCGGGTAGCGCTTTGCGGCGTCTTCAATCACGGCGGCGGCGAAATCTACATCTCCCGTGTCGCTGTCCCAGAAATCCCAACTGCGGCCCAGACCGTTAGGGGCCAGAAGCAAAACCCCGCGCTTGCGGGTCGCGCCTGAAATGCGGCTGTGTTTGACGATCAACGTGCCTTGCCTCGCCCAGCCGTGAAAATGCAACATGACGGGCAAAGGGGTCACGCCGTCCCAATCGTCGGGTTCTTTGACATGATATGATCTATCGCCAAGCAAACAGGGCGTTTGATCGGTACAGGCGGCCGCAGTTTGAGGCATCTGGCCGATGGCGGCCAGCATCAGGGCGAAGAGAACTCGGGTCATGACATGCGCTTTCTAAGGTCTCAGCGATCCTAGCGCAGAGTTTGCACGCCCGCATCTCACGTCCGCGTTAGGCCTTTTGAGGCCAGTGGATCGTGCCGTAGTAGCTTTGCAATTTTCCGTCCGCATCAATGCTGGGCCGGAGCTGCATAGAGACGGCGGGAGGGCCTTTCGTTGCGGTTTTGGAATTTGTTTTGAACTCTTCATTGATCGGTTTGCCCGTCTCGAAAGCGTCCGATTTGAGACGCAGAAAGCGTTTCTTCTCGGCGGGCTCGAGGCAGGATGCGAACGTGTCGAAATCTCCCACGCTATCTGCGGGCAGACCAAGGACGGAATTGACGTTGTTGCTCCAGAAGCTTGTCTCGGTGATGGAGTCGTATGAGAAAAAACCTATGTCGAATTCACTTTGAAGGCTGGTGATTTCATCTAGGAGCCTGTTGGTCGTGACCTCTTGTGTGATTTCGCGAAAGACGCCCAGCAAGGATTGTACTTCGCCCGCATCATCAAGCAGGACAGACCCATGCGCCTCAACCCAAATAGAACGTCCGCTGGAGTGGATGAGGCGGCATTTGAAATCGAACCCGGTTTTGTCCGCGATTGCACTTGAGACAGAGTTCGAAACCAATTCGCGATCATCGGGGTGATAGAGGTTGATCGAGCTTTCGACGCTGGGGGTGTAGTCATCTTGGTCAATGCCGTGAATGTCATAGACGACATCGGACCAAAACAGGGTGTTGCCTACGAGATCAAAGCGCCAATGGCCGACGCGCATAATATCTTGGACCAGTTCGAGCGAGCGATTTTGTGCGCGCAAGAGCTGTTCTGTCTCAACGATCTTGGTCACGTCACTGCCCGCGATCACAATGCTTTCGTTGCCGGAGATCGTGTCGAAGTGCAAAAACTTCTCGGCCGAGATCCACGCGGGCGGCGCGTTCTTGTCTTTGCGCAATGACAAGAGCATCCGTCCCGGGGAACGGGCCAGTAACTCGAGATTGGAGTTTGGCGCGCGCGCGTCGGTGCTCATCTTCAACAAGCTGGTGACGTTTTTGCCGATGGCGTCGGATTGCTCCACGCCCAACGCTTTGGCGGTTTCCTTGCTGATGCGGATCACCTCGCCAGTGGTCAGGTAGCGGATCAGATGAATAGGGGCGTTCTCGAGCACTTTCTTCATCTCGTTGGACAAGGCCTGCGCGATAGAGGATTTCAAGAAGACGATTGTGACGCCTAAAAGCTGCCCAGTCTCACCTGAAAACGGCGCGCACTGCATAGAATAGGCGTCGGTGTTGACTTCGAAGTCGACCGTGACCCCGTCACCAAATTGTAAGGCGCGGTTACAGATTTCGACCAGTCGTGGGAAGCCGTCGGGCAAGCTGATTTGGCTGATATGCGGGGTTTTTAGCGGCGTTGGAATTTCAAACATCGCCATCGCCGATTTAGATGCGCGGCTGACTTGCAGCGCGTTATCGAGCACGATTAGTGGCAGTGGAATATTGCCCAGAACTGATCCAAGCTCGGCATTGAGCGCCATCGTCTCGGATGCGTTGACCTGAAGTTCTTCATTGACCGTGATCAGCTCTTCATTGGTCGATTGCAGTTCCTCATTAGAGGTTTCAAGCTCTTCATTGGTGGCCTGGAGTTCCTCATTGGTCGATTGCATTTCCTCATTGAGAGCCTGCAATTCTTCATTCGAGGTCTCAAGCTCTTCGATGGTCTGCTGCAAGGCCTCGCGGGTTGATGCAAGTTCGCGGTCCAACTCACGCAGTTGCTCGGGAGAGAAGGCGGCGCCCGAGTTTTCATCCCCGCCTGCGATGCGGGTTTGGGTGTCTTCGGGGAGGAAATCGTTAATAATCAGCAAGGCCACTTGCTCATCAGTGTCATCAGCCGCAATCGGGACGACTTCAAGCTGCACAACCTGCCCTTCAGGCGTCATGTGCTTGATCCCTAAGCGCCGTTCATTGTGCTTGAGAGCCAGTGTCACAAGGCTACGTGCTTCTTCGCGGTAGGGCGAGACCAGAAGGCTGAGTTGCAGGTTTAGCTTGGTGGTCTCGGACAGATCGACATAACGGCTGATATCGCCATAGACCCGCAAGAAGCTATGGCCTGCTGTGACCAATACGGAATTGGTGCCTAACGCGCGTGCCAGCCCGTCAAACATTAACCTGTCAGTGGTGGCCGTCGTGATATCTTGCTGACGTTTGGCCGCAGTGAGCGTCCGCGTGGGCCATGTGCCGCTAA
The DNA here is from genome assembly GCA_964497775.1 of uncultured Rhodobacterales bacterium. Classification (GTDB taxonomy): domain Bacteria; phylum Pseudomonadota; class Alphaproteobacteria; order Rhodobacterales; family Rhodobacteraceae; genus Litoreibacter. The sequence continues at coordinate 9,092 of CAZCEW010000036.1, read as the reverse complement.
AGGTCGAGCTGTCATATTGATCAGAAGGCCGGATTTGGCGCTTTCGAAAGATATGGGCATTTTTGCCCGCGGGCACGAATAGCTGTTCTGCGCCCGAGACGCTTTCGGCGGTGCCGAGGAATAAAATGGCCTTTTGCTTCATCGCGTAATGTAGGCGAGAGAGAACCTTGCTTTGCAATTTCGGGCCAAAGTAAATCAGCAAGTTGCGACAACAGATCAGATCCATGTTCAGGAAAGGCGGATCTTGGCACAGGTTGTGATCGGAAAACAGCATCACCGAGCGCAAGGCTTCGATGACGCGCACGCCGTCGGATTCTTGGATGAAGTACTTTTCGGCCAGATGTTGCGGGACGTCATCAAGCGCGCCCAGAGGGTACTTGCCTTGCCGCGCGTAGTTCAGCGCTGCGCGATCGATATCTGTGGCAAAGATCTGGATGCGCGATCTGAGCAGTTCTGCAGGCCCGCCAAAGGCTTCGGCCAGCAAGATCGCGATGGAATAGACCTCCTCGCCCGTCGCACAGCCCGCGACCCAAATGCGCAAAGGCTTGTCGGTCTTCGCCACCATTTTATTGACATGGCCAGACAGCTCTTCGAACTCGTCTTTGTCGCGAAAGAAGCGTGTGACCGAGATTAGAAGGTCTTTGAAAAGCGCGTCGACCTCATTTGGATTGTTGCGGCAATGGCTCACATATTCTTCGCTGGTGGCGATGCCGAGCGCGACCATGCGCCGCTCGATCCGGCGCTGAACAGTGGTTTGCTTGTAGTCGCGGAAATCGACGCGGGTGCGCGCCAGCACGATCTGCAAAATACCGCTCAGCGGTGAGGTCATGTCGGAGCCGTCGCGGAATTGGTCGAGATTGCCCGCGCTGGTCATGATCTTCTTGAGATGCGTGCCGATCTGGCTGGGGCGCAACACTAGATCGATGCAGCCTGTCTCGATGGCGGAATTCGACATGCCGTCATATTTCGCGCTGACATCATCTTGCGCGATGGTGATGCCGCCGGCCTCTCGGATCGCTTGGATGCCATAGGAGCCATCCGATCCGGTGCCAGAGAGAATAATCGCCATCGTCTTGCTGCCACGATCTACTGCCAGGCTCTTGAGGAAGCGGTCGACAGAGGGCTTGGGCTTTGCAGGGTGTTGGCTGGGATCTACCAGTCGCAATTTGCCATGCTCTATCAAGACGTCATGGCGGGGCGGGGTGACATAGATGACATCGGGCTGGGGCGTTTCGCCATCGGTGATATCAACAACTTTAAGCTTGGTCTCGCTGGCGATGAGGCCCGTCATCAGGCTTTTGTGCTGCGGCGACATATGCTGGACGATGACATAAGAGCAGCCCGTGTCGGGAGGCAGGTTCGTCGCGAGCTCTCGAATGGCTTCCAGACCGCCTGCGGAGGAGCCGATCCCGATAATCAGCGGCAGCGCGTCAGGTTTAGGGGGATTTTTAGATTTGGGCATAGAAAATGGCATTCACGGAAAATAGAGCAAGTGATAAAAAGCGACGACTGTTATCAAATTCAGACCAGCATGGGGCAATTCGGACAATCAGGCCAGAGTAATTACGCATCCGCACCGCGCGTAAACACTTTGTTAACACTTCTTGCCTAACCCTTAAGCAGTGGGACGACCTAGAAAAGGTCAAGAGCGAAAGGCGCAGGTGATGAGGACCGATGTTTCGGAAGTCAATGATGCGGATACGCTGGTCATTCATTTGTTGAGGCCGGAAGGCGGCACTGCGCGTGTCACCTCGGTCGAATTGATTCATGCAGACATGCGTAATCGCTTCTCGTTCAAGGACGGCAGAGCCATCAATGATGTGTTCAAGCCTGAAATCTCAACCAAGCTGAAAGTCGCTGTGGGCGGCATTGGTGCAGCTGAGCGAATGGTGGCATTGCCCGATTTCGCCGTGTCGATGCCGGGATTGGTGCTCTCGGGGCTCAGAATTCTGATTTCGCGCGGCGAAAACGGCTCGGAAGCGATCATGTTGCGGTTCCGCCGCTATATCGGCGCCATTCGGTCGGCCTTTTGCTTTGACAGTTCGATGTCGGTCGAAGCACCGACCGCGCGCGAGAAGATCGCCGTAGAGGTCTTGCGTGACCTGGTGACGCCGGTTTTCGACATTTTGACCCTGCGCGATCACGGCTCGGACCGGGCTGTGAACGAAAACAGCACGGCCATCAACCGCTCTTTGACCCGGGTGGCAACACGCAAAGACGAGCTGGATTTCTACACTGGGCTTTTGCAGCGCTATGTCGCGGGGTGTCGCAGCGATGCGGAGGCCAAAGCGATTGAGGGCGGCGGCGGGCCTGTTGTGCCTGCACTGCCGTCTTAGAGCCGAGCCTTACACAGCGCCTTTGGCCAGCAGGATCTGTTTGATCACGGCCGTCTCATCAATCAACGTCCATTCGCGCCTTATGCCATGGGGTCCGAACTCTACATGGGTCATGCCCATGATATGAAGCTGCGCGCCTGATGGCGCACCGAACATTCCCCAACCATCATGCGCACCGTCAAGCGACCATCTGATGGCCGCGCGTGGTGACAGTTTGTCGGCCTCATTGCCCATCTGGTGATGGATGGTGAAGGCCGCATTGGGCAGGCTGGCGCGCAGGCCGAGCCAGAATTGATCCGCCGCCTTCGTGCCATGCGCCTCCACGCCGCCGGGGTAATGCAGCGCGCAAGCGCGGTCATATCGGGCCGGGATCACGCTGAAATCGGCGCGCATGATACGGGTCAGAATATCAGCAAGCTCAGCGCCATAGGGGTTGTCATTGCCGCGACCCTGATAGGGGCCTTCGATGTCACGTGCAGGAGTGAATGGCTTCACGCATTGCTCGGGCCCGCCTTCCAACTCAATCAGATCGCGGGTCCACTCGGTGATGTCGCAGCCCATTTGGCGTACAATCGCGCCTTGGTCTCGGATAAGCCATTCGTCATGCACGGCGTTTTGCGAGCAATAGCAATCCGCAATGATACGGTAGGAGAGCTTGCGCCCGGTTGGCGCGCCATAGACGCCCGGATGCGTGTGGGTGGCAGTACAGATCAAGCGGTGCGATGACAAAAAGCCCTTTGGCGCGTCGCACCAGATGACATCCTCGCCAAAAAGTTGGCGGTCGGGGAACTCCGCCAAGGTCGCCAGTGTTGCGGCTTTGATGCCGGTATTGCCGACCACAATGGACGCGGGCGAGCGTACGATCAGCTCAGGCCCGTAATAGTCGGTCAGCGTATCAATGCCGCGATCTTCCCAGATCGCGCGGGTGATACCTAAAATATAGTCGGGCACATCGCGCCATTTCGGATCAAAACCGTCCATCTAAGCCTCGCTAAACGGGGGATTGGGGTAGGTAACCTGCGCCAGATAGAGCCCTTGGGGCGGACAAACCGGCCCGCAAGCTGCGCGGTCGCGGGCCTCTAATGCGTCTTTCATCTGCTCTGGCGCCCAAGAGCCTGCGCCGACACGCTCTAACGAGCCCACAAAACTGCGCACTTGGTTATGCAAGAAAGAGCGCGCGCGCACGGTGAAGCGATATTCCGCACCGTAAGGAATAGCACGTTCCTCGATGCTCAGTTCATCGAGGGTCTTGACCGGAGATTTGGCCTGACAGACGGTCGAGCGGAACGTCGTAAAGTCGTGATTGCCGATCAGAAACCCTGCTGCCTTTTGCATTGCGCCCAGATCAAGCCGGTGATTGACGCGCCACACTAGCCCTGCCTCAAGCGTCGCAGGCGCGCGGCGAGAAATCAGGCGAAACAGGTAGCGGCGCTCGACCGCGTCAAAACGCGCGTGCCAATCGTCGCTCACACGCACGGCCTCAAGAATCGAGATGGGTTGAGGCTTGAGATGGTAGTTCAGCGCCTCCGACAGGCGAAACGGCTCCCAATCGCGGGCCATGTCGCAATGCGCCACTTGGCCTGTCGCGTGAACGCCCGTATCCGTGCGCCCCGCGCCGACGACGCCCTCGCACTCCGGCTCTAGCTTTCGCAGTGCGGCCTCAATGGCCCCTTGCACCGTGGTCTGGCCATCTTGGCGTTGCCATCCGGCGAAAGGCGCGCCGTTATATTCGATTTTCAGAGCGTATCTGGGCATATCTGTCGCATATCGGTTGTCTTTCCCCGTGCCAAGCCCTCTACACAGATGCGCACGCGGGGCTTATGTATCTCGAAAGGCAAAGGGGCAGGCATTGGTTCTGAATACAATCGCAGATGGCATTGGCCGGACATTGGAAGGCGCGAGCCAGACGGTGTCGGGTGTTTTCGAGCCGACGATCCGGCTGGGCGTCACGGGGTTGAGCCGTGCGGGCAAGACGGTGTTTATCACCTCGCTTATCGCCAATTTGATGGATCGGGGCCGGATGACGCAATTGCGCGCGGCGGCCTCGGGCGGGATAGAGACTGCCTATTTGCATCCGCAGCCCGATGACACTCTACCGCGCTTTGATTTCGAGACGCATCTGGCGGCGCTTACTGGCGCTGATCCGCATTGGCCAAACTCCACGCGCAACATCTCGGAGCTGCGCTTGTCGATGCGGGTGCAGCCAACGGGCATTTTCGGTGCGCTTTCCGGCCCGCGCACGGTGCATCTGGATATTGTGGACTACCCCGGCGAATGGCTGCTGGATCTGGGCCTGATGGAGAAATCCTACGCCGAGTGGTCGGAAGGCAGTTTGGAGCGCGCGGCCACGCGCGATGCGGCGGAGGATTATCTGAGCCTGTCGAGTGAGACTGATCCCGCGGCCAAACTTGACGAGCCATTGGCGCAAGATTTGGCGGCGCGCTACACCAGCTATTTGCGCACGATCCGTGAGGCGGGTCTGAGCGATTGCACGCCGGGGCGGTTCTTGTTGCCGGGCGATCTTGAAGGTTCGCCCGTTTTGACATTCGCGCCCTTGCCGCGACCTGCCAGCTCGCCCAGATCATCAATCTACCGCGAATTTGAACGCCGCTATGAGGCTTACAAATCCAAAGTCGTGAAGCCGTTTTTCCGCGATCATTTCTCGCGGATGGACCGACAGATCGTGCTGGTCGACGCGCTCGGCGCCATTCATGCAGGCCCCCAAGCGGTGGATGATCTGCGTCGCGCGATGGCCGATATTCTGGGCGCGTTCCGCCCCGGCCAGAATGCGTTTTTGAGCCAGTTATTCTTTGGCAAGCGGGTCGAGAAAATCCTGTTCGCGGCGACCAAAGCAGATCATTTGCACCATGCGCAGCACGCGCGACTGACAGCGATCATGGAGGCCTTGTTGCGCGAGGCACGCGACCGCGCTGATTTCGCGGGCGCTGAGACGAAAGCCATGTCCATCGCGGCGCTTAGGGCGACGGTGGAGCAAACCGTAAAACATGACGGGCGCAATCTGGATGTGGTGCGCGGCAAGTTGTTAAGCACGGGCGAGCAGGCGGCGTTTTATCCCGGCGATTTGCCCGATGATCCGTCAAAATTGCTAGGTCCGGCGCGCGACGGGGCGCAAAGCTGGCTGGACGAAGATTATGAGGTGATGAATTTCGCGCCCGCCAAGCTGAAGTTGCAACCGGGTGAAGGCCCGCCGCATATCCGGCTTGACCGCGCGGCAGAATTTTTGATCGGAGATCGTTTGATATGATTGAGCTGAGAGCTGCAACTGCTTCTGATAACGTCGTTTTAGGTGCGATCCTGTCGTCTTGGATTGCCGAAACACCTTGGATGCCAAAGTTGCATTCGCCTGAGGGTGACGTAAAGTTCTTGGCCCGCAAAATCGGTGAGGGCGGTGTCAGTGTTGCCATGCTCGAGGGGCAAGCGGCGGGTTTTCTAAGCCGTGATGGCACGGAGGTTGATATGCTCTATTTGGGTGGCGCGTATCGAGGGCGCGGTGTCGGTAAGACGCTTTTGAATGCTGCAAAGGCGCAATCGCCCGTTTTGGAGTTGTGGACTTTCCAGCAAAACCATGGCGCGCAGGCGTTTTATGCGCGCGAAGGATTTAGGGAGATCAAGCGGACAGATGGGGCGGGAAATGAAGAGAAGCTGCCTGATGTCAGGCTGGCTTGGGGGCAAGAATGAGTAAGAAGAAGGGCCCCGTACTGATCAAGCTTGATGAGGCGAAGCCTTCGAAAGTGACGCCCGCGACGGCTCCCGTTGTGCCAGATAGCGAGGCGCCAGAGCCGCAAGGCCAAGCCATGCAAACGCTGGCGCATTTGGCCGCCAAGCGGCCTTCGCGACTGGTGCGGTTTTTCTGGGCAGCTTTGCTGGCGCTGGTCAGTTTTGCGGCCTCTGTGGCGGCGTGGGATTTTGTAACCGGCCTGATTGCGCGCAATCCTGTGCTGGGCTGGATCGCGATCACGTTGACGGGGCTATTTGTGCTGTCGCTTTTGCTTATCGCTGGGCGCGAATGGCTGGCCTTGGGCCGGCTCAAGCGCATTGACGGGTTGCGCCATGACGTCGATGCGGCCTTGGCGGGGCAGGATTTGAAAGCGGCGCAGAAAATTTCATCGAAACTGAACGTGCTTTATGCCAATAGACCCGAGCTAGAGGCGGGCCGCGCGGAGCTTAGCGCGCGGGCGGCGGAGAGTTTTGACGCCGATGCGGTTTTAGGGCTGACAGAGGCGCAATTGCTGGGCCCGCTTGATGCAGCCGCGCAAGCGCAGGTGGAGGCGGCGGCGCGGCAAGTGGCGACAGTGACGGCGATTGTGCCGCTTGCGCTGGCGGATCTGGCGACTGCCTTGACCGCCAATCTGCGCATGATCCGCCGGATTGCGGAGATCTATGGCGGGCGGTCTGGCACGCTGGGCTCCTGGCGACTGACCCGCGCAGTGCTGACCCATTTGGTCGCCACAGGTGCTGTGGCTGTCGGCGATGATCTGATTGGCTCGGTCGCGGGGGGCGGAGTTCTGGCCAAAATCTCGCGCCGCTTTGGCGAAGGAATTATCAACGGTGCATTGACCGCGCGGGTTGGCGTGGCGGCGATTGAAGTCTGCCGTCCGATGCCGTTCGTGGTGCAAAAACGCCCTTCGGTGACAGGGCTGGTGCAGCGCGCGCTGACAGGGCTGTTTCCGGGCTCGAAGTGAGGGGGCTCTGCCCCCGGCTGACGCCTCCCCCGAGGTTTATTGCCAGAGTGAAGTCAGTCGCGTGGCGTCAGTGATCCGAGTGGCGGGATTAATGTGCCGCAGACAAGTTTGGTGAGAAGGCGTGGGACCGGCGGGATTTGCGAGGCGGGGAAGATCATCCGGTCGCGCAAAATGGGCAGCAGCTTGCTGTCAGATTGATATTGCGGCGTGAAGGCCCATGACATCGCCTGATAAATCCGTACATGCCAACGCCGCGCCATTGCGTAGTGGCGCAAGGCGTCTTCGACCGAGGCTTGATCTAACGCGCGCGTCAAAGCCCATGCATCGAGCAGCGCCATGTTTGCTCCTTGGCCCAATTGCGGACTGGCTTTATGCGCGCTGTCGCCGATATGAGCGATCCTGTCGCCGTAGGGTCGCGCCAATGTGCCATGGGCGTATTGGGCGAAGCTCATCTGGGTGTGGTCGGTGATCTGGTCAATGAAGGGGGCGGCTTGAGGCCAGAGCGCGCGCGCTTCGTTCCTCCATGTCTCAAGCGGTTGATCACGCCACGCATCATAGCCGTCGCGGGGCAGGGACCAAAAGAGGGCGGCGCGCTGGGTCTTTTCGCCCGGCAGGCTGCCACAGGGCAGAACGCCGATCATCCGATCAGCGCGGCGGTAGCGTTGCTGCAGCGTCTCTCTTTTGAAATCAGGGGTTTCGACCCAGTTGACCGTGCTCCAGATCGCGCCGTAGGGGAGCTCTTTCGAGCGGATCGTGGAGAGCGGTGAGTTGGCTCCTGCGCTGTCGATGATCAGATCGAACGGGCCTTGGGGGGCTTGAGCCTGAAAGCTGAGCGTGCCGTCTTTTTGGCCAAGGGCCTTGTGATCTGCGATCAGATCTGCGCCAGCGGTTTTGGCCGCCGTGAGCAAAAGGTCGAACAGGCTTGCACGGTGGATGCCGAGCCCGAAGCCGCCCAAGCCGCGATCATAAGTCACGTCGAGCACGCGCCGGCCATGGTCTGTTTCATGGCCGATCATGCGGTTGATTTTGGCCCCTTTGAACCGCGCCAGATCGCCGATGCCGATCACGTCGAGCACCTGTTGGCCTACGGGTTGAATGACCAGCCCCGAGCCCACGGGGCGCGGCTTGTCGAATTGATCGAAGATCGTGACGGTATGGCCGCGGCGGGCCAAGAGGCTGGCTGAGGCCAGACCGCCGATCCCTGCGCCTATGATTGCGATGTCGAGCTTGGCTTGCATGAACCTGTGTTACGACGACAATACGGGCAAGAAAATGGCGAGATTTGTCGCGGCTCTGGACCCTGCGCATCTGGGGGGCTATACCGCCTCTATGATCTATGGTTTGGCCATTTCCGCTCGAATTATATCCCCGGCGCTCTGACTGATGAGACGCCGGGCAAAGGTGCTTGAGAGATCGCACCGACCCACCCTGACATTGCGAGATTTGCTGAGATAAGGACGCCCCAAATGTGCGCCGATACACCTGAATATAAAGACACGCTGAACCTTCCCAAGACCGATTTCCCGATGCGCGCGGGACTTCCCAAACGCGAGCCTGAATGGCTGGCGCGCTGGCAGAGCATCGGCATCTATGACCGTCTGCGCGAGAAAGAAGGCCGCGCGCCTTTTACTCTGCATGATGGGCCGCCCTATGCGAACGGGCATCTGCATATCGGGCACGCGCTCAACAAAGTGCTCAAGGATATGGTTGTGCGGTCGCAACAGATGATGGGCCATGACGCGCGCTATATTCCGGGATGGGATTGTCACGGTCTGCCGATCGAATGGAAAATCGAGGAGAAGTACCGCCAGAAGGGCCGTGATAAGGACGCCGTGAATGTCGTTGAATTTAGACAGGAATGTCGTGATTTTGCGTCGGGCTGGGTCGATATCCAGCGCAAGGAGTTCAAGCGTCTTGGGATTACTGGAAAATGGGAAAACCCTTATCTGACGATGGATTTCCACGCCGAGCGGGTCATTGCCGAAGAGTTCCAGAAGTTCTTGATGAACGGCACGCTTTATCAAGGCTCCAAGCCGGTGATGTGGTCGCCTGT
>CAZCEW010000035.1:0-22074 GCA_964497775.1 uncultured Rhodobacterales bacterium | reverse complement strand
GGACGCGTAGTTAAACCGAGGTGAAGGTATCGCGAACCTGATCCCATGCGGCATCCAGGTGAGACCTAAGCGCAGCTTCAGCGGCGTCAGGGTCTCGCATCAAAATAGCCTGGAAAATGGCGTTGTGGGCTTCGAAATTGCTTTGGTTGCGATCTACCAAACGGGGCATCTGCGACCATTGCGGCGCAAGCCAAGTCTTGTAGGCTTTGAGAATGGCTGGAAGGACTGGGTTTCGGCTGATCTCATAGAGAACCAAGTGAAAGGCCATGTCTGTATCGTAAAACCGTTCAACATCCAAAATTGCTGCTTCGTTCTGGTCTAGTGCAGTCTTAAGATCGCTGACGTCTTCCTTGGTAGCTGCTTTAGCGGCATTACGCACAAGTGCAGCTTCAATCAAAATGCGCGTTTCAAATAGGTTTCTGACACCGCCGGGTTGAGACAGGAGGTGGAGCACAATGCCATCCATTGCTCCCATTGCGGTATCAACGCCAGGTTTTCGTACAACCGGTCGATATCTTGGCCGCTTTTCGATCAGCCCGTTCGCAGATAGGATCCCGATTGCCTCGCGGATGACTGTTCGACTCACGTCGAACCTTCTCATGAGGTCCCGTTCAGTTGGAAGTGCCGATCCGTCTGCGATCAGACCTGCCTGAATGTCATTTTGGATCGATAGAACCACCGAGTCTGCCGCGCGAACAACAGCGCTTGTCCTAGTTTCTGCGGTTGGGTCTTGCAGATTCATGATTGCAGTATCTCAGTTTGTTTGCTGTCATTGCATCTTAGTCTGACCAAATCCTGTCATTTACGTGTTAAATTGACATGATACGAGCTTGCTGCTTAAGCTTGCTTAGTTTGGTTCTACCAAGCTATTGGCTTGGGAGGGCCGCTTTGAATTCGCTAAGCCAAAGCCATGCTGTGACATCCGTAAAGGCGCAACTGTTCAGGCTTCCTCTTGAGGAAGGTCTCAGTGACGCCAAGCATCGTGATCACACATATTTCGAGGTCGTTACCGAGATGGTGACGCGCGCCAATAGCAGCGATGGGATGCAAGAGCTGTATGCGGGCTTAATGTCCGGGCTGGTTAACTCTGGATGGCTCGAAGGTCATTCGTTTCCGATTGATACCTTTACTCTCCGGCCTCTCGTGGTCGATGATCATCTTGCCGTGGCATCCAGCTTGCCCGGCACAGGCGTCGCGTTTGATTGGGAAAAACTTAACACCGTGCATCAAGGGGCCTAAGGTGACCAAAGTAGTAAAGTCTGAATCTACCAATCAAGGAGAAATCTTAGCCGCAGATGGCGGTTAGATGGGCGGCTAGATCAGCCCGATATCTGGGGTCGATGAAATCGGCTTCGCAAAATGGAGAGCGAAAAAAGTCCCGGTGAAAGCCAAAGACAAAACGTTCTCTGAATTCCAACAGACCATAGGAGGAAACCATGGGTCTTACGAAAAAACTAACAATGGCGGCATCTGCTGTCGCACTATCGATTGGCATGACGTCTGCCGTATCTGCAGAGACAACGAAGCTGCGCATTCAAACGCACTTCAGCCAAGAAACCCTTTCGGGACAGATGGCGGGTGAATTTATCAAGGACATCACGGCGATGTCTGGCGGTGATATCGAAGTTGAAATGTTCTACGCTGGTTCTGTTGTAAAGGCGGCAGAGACGTTCGACGCGGCGGCTACAGGTATCCTTGATTGTGATATGACAGGTGGCGCATATCAAACGGGCAAAAACCCAGCGTTCCAATTCGCTGGTGACTTGAACGGCGGCTACGCCAATCCTTACCAGCAATATGCTTGGCTGCTTCACGGCGGCGGTTACGACGCACTGAATGAACTCTACAATGCGCATGGCATGGAATTTGTTGGTTGGTGGATCCCTGGCCCAGAATCTCTGTCCTCCACCCGTCCAATTCGTGGCGTTGAAGACTTCAAAAACTGGAAGTTTCGTTCGCCTCCCGGCATCATCACTATGATCTTCGAAAATCTTGGTGCATCGCCGATCGTGATGGACTTCAACGAGATCTTCACGGCTTTGGAGACTGGGATCATCGATGGCGCCGATGCTGCAAACCTGACCAACAACATTGGTCTTGGCCTCTATGATATCGCTGAGCACACGAACTACCCCGGCTTCCACTCGATGCCTGCGGACCACCTCGCGTGCCGGAAAGACATCTGGGATGCTATGCCAGATAGCCACAAGGCAATCTTGAAAGTCGGCATGCAGGCGCTTGGTTTGAAGAACACATCTATCAATGAAATCAAGAACGCTCAGAACTCCGTAGAGTTGGCGGCAAAAGGCCTCAACATGTATGAGTGGTCTCCTGAAGAACTCGGCAAATACCGTGCCGCAGTTCAAGCAGCTTGGATTGACTTCGCGACGACACCAGAGTCCAAGGCTCTCTTGAACAGCCACCTGGACTTCCTTCGCGGCATTGGCGCGATGGAATAAGCGGGGATCTTCCCAAATATTTCTAATGGAGCGGCGTGGCCTTCGGGCTTCGCCGCTCCAACTCTAGAAAGCCGCAAAATTCGATGAAGATTACTGAAATCAAAAGCCATGTTTTGGAATACGACCTGCCTGAACAGCTTGGGTACTCGCAGCAGTATTATTCAAAACGCACGGCTCATATCGTTGAAGTATCGACAGACGAAGGAATTACTGGGTGGGGTGAATGTTTTGGGCCGGGCAACGTAGCGCGCGCGAACAAGGCAATTGTTGAGCAGGTTATCCAACCTCTTGTTTTGGGAATGGATCCCATTGATCGAGACGTGATCTGGCACAAGGTCTATAACCTTCTGCGAGATCATGGGCAAAAAGGAATGCCGATGCAGTCGCTATCGGGAGTAGATATCGCGCTTTGGGATATCGCAGGAAAGATCGCTGACTTGCCCATTTATGCGCTGATGGGCGGTGCCCATCGCGATGAAATTTCTGTCTATGGTTACGGCATGATGTTGCGCCCTGAACCTGTGGCAGAATTGGTTGCACGCTTTCGCGATGAAGCGTCCGAGATTAAAGGCATGGGATTTGCTGCCGTCAAAATGAAAGTTGGGCTTGGCCCAAAAGAAGACGTAAAATTGGCGCATGCAGTACGTGAGGGAGTTGGCGAAGACTTCCGATTTATGGTCGACGCAAACCATTGCTACACGACATCAGATGCATTCCATGTCGGCCGCGCTCTCGAAGAGCTAGATACCTATTGGTTTGAAGAACCCGTGGCTCCTGAAGATTTGGATGGCTACCGCGAGTTACGCGCAGGGCTCAAGATCAACATTTCAGGTGGTGAAGCCGAGTTCAATCGGTGGGGATGGCGTCAGATTTTGGAAAACCGCGGCCTCGATATCGCGCAGCCTGAGGTCTGTGCGTTAGGTGGAATTACCGAATATCAGCGTGTGCTTGCCCTTTGCCACGCGCACTTTACGCCGGTTATCAATCATGTGTGGGGTTCAGCTGTCGCAGTTGCTACGAACCTGCACCTTCTGGCTGCGATGCCTCCGCTGCCAGGCGGGCTGCACCCTTGGGAGCCGATGCTGGAATTTGATACGACCCATAACGCGTTTCGCGATGATTTACTTTGCGAGCCGCTTAACATTCAACAGGCAGTGCAGCGCAATAATGGAAAAGCTCAAATTCCAACAGGCCCCGGATTAGGGATCGAACCCAATCGAGAAATGCTCGAGCATTACAAAGCAGCGTGACGGAGAATGACATGACAGAAAAAACCGGAACTCTTGCGGAATGGGTTTGGCCAAGTGCGTTTGTTGTCGCCATGGGATGGGTGATTTGGCATCTGCCTGCCTACATTCTTGACTTTGCGCCCCATGAAAAACAATCGCTGTTTGAACAGGTCAGTGCAATTCACGCCAGCAAGGATGTAACACCAAACATGTCTGGCCTCTTCGGAGGGTTTGCCGACCCGGTTGATTGGCTTGCCTTGGTCCTGATCCCCATTTTTACATATTTCGGGATCCGGACAATCCGGGTGGCTGGAATGGAGTTCCAAGAATGGCGAAGCATCGATCGGTTCGCACTTTTCATCGGTCGGGTTACGATGATTTTGATTGCCGCAATGACGCTTGTCATGCTGTACGAAGTCTTCGTTCGTTATGTGCTCGAGCGTCCGACAAAATGGGCGAATGAGCTGACCCTGTGGATCGCCGGATTTGTTTTTCTGTGCTCTGGTCTCTACGCCATGCAGCAACGCTGCCACATCCGTATTTTCCTGCTTTATGACATGGTACCACGCTGGCTACAGCGATGTTTTGATACAATCTGGGCGCTCCTGATTGTTATCTTTGCAGCGTTCATGGTCTTTGGAAGCTACAAGCAAGTGTTCATCGTGAAACTGCACAACTGGGAAATGTTCGGGACTGCATTTGACCCGCCGATACCGGCGACAATTCAACCGATGATTTTGATCATGGTCGTGCTCATCGCTTTGCAAACCGTCGCAAATCTAATTTCTGATTGGAACGCAGAACCCAAAATTCATTCGGCCGCTGACGATGTCGATGAAGAAGAACTCGAAGCAATCAAACGTACGCTGGGGACAAAATAATGGATATTGGCACAATTTCTATGGTCCTCGTCTTAGGACTACTTGTTCTCCTCGCGATCGGCATGCCGTTGGGGTTTGCGTCTGCATTCCTCGCACTGGTTGTCATGGTGATGAAATTCGAACCAACCTTGTTTCTAGATCCGATGAGTTTTGGGGACGGGCTCTTAACAGGCCGACCGGGGACCGGGCCTCTCTATATTCTCACGCAGAAAATATTCGATCTCATGACAGAATATGTCTTGATATCGGTGCCCCTGTTCATCTTCATGGCCGCACTTCTAGAGCGGTCCGGCATCGCCAAAGAGATGTATGACAGCTTGAATTTCTGGCTCAGCAGAGTCCGAGGTGGCATCGCCATTGTGACATCGATCATGGCCGTAATCATGGCCGCGATGTCAGGGATTATCGGCGGCGAGGTTGTACTTTTGGGGCTGATTGCTTTGCCGCAAATGTTGCGCCTCGGGTATAATCAAAACTTGGCCATTGGTACAATCTGTGCGTCTGGTTCTCTTGGAACAATGATCCCGCCTTCCATCGTTTTGATCATCTACGGTCTGATTACAGAAACTTCGATCAAGGCGCTCTTCACGGGCGCGTTTGTACCGGGCTTCATGCTTGCGTCGTTTTTCATCGTCTACATTGTTGTGCGCACACAGCTGAACCCGTCGCTTGCTCCTTTGCCCGAGCCAGCAGAGGATGATCCTGAGGCTGCTGAGAAATGGGCGATGTTTGGTGGCTTCATGTCGATCATTGTCGCAGGCTTTTCTGCACTTCTACTGGCAAGAGCCCTCTTCTTCACTGTCACCGGACAAAACGTCATTGTCGTAGAAGACAACGTAGAAGAAATCTTCCTAGGTATGGTCCACCATTTACCGTATCTCGCAGGGGCACTTGCATTGGGCATCGTCTTGGCCTTGTTTGTATTCGGACGGGAGCGGTCATTGAGGGGCTGGAAGCATGGTCGAGGCCTTGTTCCGCCATTTACAGTTATCGGCGTTGTCCTAGGCTCCATCTACGGCGGGATTTCAGGCATCACGGAAGCCGCCGGAATGGGTGCAGCCGCGGTATTCATTATCGCCGTTGTTAGAGGTGAAGCATCGGTTGCACTGATTTGGGATGCAGTCATGCGAACCTTGAAATCCACAGGGACAATCATCTGGGTCACAATCGGCGCCGCCGCCTTGGCAGGGGCTTACACTTTGGCTGGTGGACCAAATTACATCGCCAATTTGATCGTCGGTAGCGAGATGCCAACAATGCTCGTGATCCTGACGATGATGCTCATCCTTTTGTTCATGGGAGCGTTCATGGATTGGGTTGGAATCGTGCTTCTGATCATACCGGTATTCCTCCCTATTGTGAAAAAGCTACCGATTGAAGAGATTGGGGTCATCGGACAGCTCGAACCCAAATACGTTGCTGTGTGGTTTGGCGTTCTATTCTGCATGAACATGCAAGTCTCGTTCTTGTCGCCACCCTTCGGTCCCGCGGCCTTCTACCTTAAATCTGTCGCACCGCCCCACATATCGCTGACGGATATCTTCAAAGGCTTCTTGCCCTTCATCTGTATCCAGCTGCTCGCGCTCAGCGTACTGCTATTCTGGCCGCCGATCGTAGAAGTCCTTCTTCCTTAAGGAGAGAATGATGTTAACCCAGGACCAACTCGACCAGTTTGATCGTGAAGGCTACCTCGTTGTCGAGAACCTGATCGACGCCACAACCATTGCGTCCGTCAAACAAGAATATTCTGCCCTTATGGATAGCCTCTATGACGGGTGGTTCAAAAAGGGATTGGTCAAAGCTCCACCTGAAGGGATGTCCTTTTGGGAAAAGCTGGAGCAGTGTTACAAAGGCGACTTCGATTGGTTCCAGCCGTTTGATATATGCCTGCCCCACGACGGCATTGCGACCGACACACCAATGCATTTTGGACCAGCCGTTTTTGAGATGGCAACGCATGATCGTATCCTGAATGTCGTCGAACAGCTGATCGGACCAGAGATCACCTCAAACCCGATCCAGCACGTCCGCATCAAACCGCCAGAGCATGTGTTGCCCAAGTCCGAAACGCGGGCGCATGTGACAAGCACCGATTGGCACCAAGATATGGGTGTGACGCTCGAAGAGGCCGACAACACGAACATGGTGACCGTCTGGCTTGCGATCACTGATGCTCAGATTGAGCACGGGTGCCTGCAAGTTGCGCCAGGCAGACGTTCTGAACTCCTGCCCCATTGTTTGAAAACACAGGTGGGGATCGCAGATCAATTCCTGCCAAAGGAGGCCGCGACACCGACACCTGTTAAGGCAGGTGGTGCCGTGATATTTAATCCCTACACACCCCATGCGTCCTTGTCGAATACCTCTGATGTCTTCAGATGGTCATTCGATCTTAGATATAATGTTACGGGTCATCCGACGGGTCGCAGCCAATTTCCGGATTTCGTGGCCAGATCCAAGGCCAATCCCGAAAGTGAGTTGAAAGACTGGCAAGAATGGAAGGAGATGTGGCAATCTGCGCGCGCGCTTCTTTCGAGCGTGCCACCAATTTCGCAACATCGCTGGGATAACAATTCTCCGCATTGTGCTTAAGCGCTGCGCCACTTTCCATAAAAGGCGTCATCATCGCGAAGCAAATTATAGGACCTTCAATCAGGCGCGACCTTTCACAACTGCTAAAACGTCGCTATAGCGCCGCCATGTTTGTTGTGACACTTCTTTCGAACCCGAAGACGCCTTGTCTGGAGCCGTCCCTTGTCGACTCTCTACGCAACGCTTGGGGGGGTGGGTCAGCCAATTGGTTGATGCCCGATGTCGCTGCCGAGTTTTCTATCGATATCTTCCCTGAGAATTGTGATCACGTTTGGCAAGATCTTCAGAAACTCCAAATTGATCTTGTCGTTCAGCCGATCGAAGGCCGTCGCAAGAAGATGCTTCTCGCCGATATGGATAGCACAATGATCCAGCAAGAATGCATCGACGAGCTTGCCGATGAAGCTGGTGTTGGTGCCCATGTCGCAGGCATCACAGCCCGTGCCATGAATGGAGAGATCGATTTCGAGGCCGCTCTGCGAGAACGTGTTTCTCTCCTAAAAGACCTCGAAAGCTCCGTAATAGACTCTGTTTTAGCGGCGCGCATCACCTTGATGGACGGCGGCCCGGTTTTGCTGGCAACGATGAAGGCCAATGGTGCCTACGCAGCCCTCGTCTCTGGCGGCTTCACGGCTTTTACCCAGGCTATTGCTGCCAAGCTGGGCTTTGACGAACACCGCGCCAACACACTTGTGATCACAAATGGAAAACTCACAGGTGAAGTGACGGATCCGATACTGGGTCAGCAAGCAAAAGTCACCGCTTTGCAAGACATCACGGCCCGCCTCGGCATTTCCGAGAGAGACGTGATAGCAGTTGGCGACGGCGCAAATGATCTCGGTATGCTAAACCGGGCAGGTGCCGGCGTTGCGTTGCACGCGAAACCGGCCGTTCAAGAACAGGCCAAGATTCGCGTCAATTTCGGTGATCTCACCGCGCTACTGTTCCTGCAAGGCTACGCCTCAACCGAGTTTGTCGCGCCAGGCCCTTGAATAGCCCCGCCAGATCGGCGCTACTCTCCCTATGGCCAAGAAACCCGATCTGCACTCCGCCTATAATCTGAAAACGCCCGAGGATTCGGTGCGGCTCTATCATGACTGGGCCGAAACCTACGACGAAGACTTCGCCAAGAATTCCAGCTACCAACTGCCGGAAGCCGTCGCAGAAGCCTTCGTGCGCGCAGAGGGCACAGGCCATGTTCTCGATATCGGCGCTGGCACGGGCCTCGTCGGTGAAGCGCTGCGCGCACTCGGGGTACCAAAGATCGACGGCACCGATATATCCCCAACCATGCTCGCCGAGGCAGCGATGAAAGGCTGCTATGACACTCTCTTCGAGAGCGATCTGACAGCCGCGCTCGACATCGAAAGCAACCTTTATGATGGCATTATCAGCGCCGGAACTTTCACCCACGGTCATGTCGGCCCTGACGCCTTTGACGAAATTCTACGAATAGCAAAGCCCGGCGCCGTCTTTGCCATCACAATCAACGCGGAGCATTTCGAGGCCAACGGGTTCGCCGCAAAGCTCGCGGCGTTAAGTGATCAAATACAGAGTCTAATCCTGCACAAAACGCCTATATATGCCGAAAGCAGAACAGATGAACACGCCAAGGATGAGGCACTGATCGCTGTCTTTCGAAAGACCTAACGGCCCTTCCAAACGGGATCACGTTTCTCAGCAAAAGCCTTTGCACCTTCCAACTGATCTTCACTGGAATAGAGCGTATCTACCGTCGCAAACTTTCGCCCTGTGATCTGATCCATCGTGTCCTGAAAACTGTGATCTTCGGCGTGGCGCACGATCTCTTTGATCGCGGCGTAGACAAGCGGTGGACCTGAGGCAAGCAGCTCGGCAAGCTCCAACGCGCGATCCATCAGATCTGCTCCTGGCACGATCTCATTCACCAAACCCCACCGATGCGCTTCTTCAACATCGAACCATCGCCCGGTAAACAAAAGCTCCATCGCGATGTGATAGGGAATGCGCTTCGGCAGTTTAACGGAAGCCGCGTCTGCGACTGTACCAGAGCGTATCTCGGGTAAGGCGAAACTCGCATGATCGGCGGCCAGAATCATATCGGCAGACAAGGCGAGCTCTAGTCCACCACCACACGCAATCCCATTTACAGCCGCGATCACCGGCTTGTTCAATCCGGGCAATTCCTGCAACCCGCCGAAGCCACCAACGCCATAATCGCCATCCACCGCGTCACCATCGGCGGCGGCCTTCAGATCCCAACCGGGGCAGAAAAATTTCTCCCCCGCGCCGGTGATAATCGCGACCCTCAGCTCGGGATCATCGCGAAATCCGGCGAAGACATCGCCCATAATCCGGCTGGTTTGCAGATCAATGGCGTTCGCTTTCGGTCGGTCCAAAGTCACGATCAGAATCGAGCCGTCTCTCTTGGTTTTGATAGGATCAGTCATGGAACTTCCCTTAGTAATGCGTCGACCGCAACGGCGCCCGACGGGGTACAAATCAGCGGATTGATCTCGACTTCTTCGACATTTCCAGATCGCGAGATGACGTAGCTCTGCACTGCCAAGACAGCGTCGATTATTGCTTCTAAATCGACCGGATCAGACCCTCGATAGCCAAGCAGTAATTTGCTTGCTTTGAGGCGTAACAGAGCCTGTTTTACGTCATTCCGGTCCACCGGCAGCAGCAAGGACTGTGTGTCTTCGACAACTTCCGTCAATACGCCTCCAAGCCCCAAAGTCAGCACAAATCCATGCGCTGGATCGCGTATCACGCCAACCAGAATCTCTACTCCGCTTGTGGCCATTTCTTCGACTAGAAACCCAGCTTCAATGCCTTGCATAGCGGACGCCGCGCGTTGGGCCGCCTCTGGCGTTTCGCAATTCAATGCGACACCGCCATTGTCTGACTTATGAGCCGATCCCAACGCCTTAACCGCGACGGGGAAGGTCAAGCTTTCGCAGCCTGCGCTTATTTGGGAGTGGTCCTCAAACTTCACATGTGACGGCACGTTCAGTCCAAATTCGGCAAGCGTCGCTTTCGCCGTCGCCTCATCGATCAAGACAGATTCCCCGTTCAAAGGCAGTGCTGGCAAAAGATCCTCGACGCCCTCCGCTCTCGGCAAGCAAGCCACTAAGGCCTCGAACCCCTCGCTTAGACCGTTCATCGCCAAGACCCCTTCAGCGGCCAATTCGGCGCTGACCTCTTCGGGCAAGAGCTCTGGCAGGCTCGAGATCAAAGCCACGGGCCTTCCAGTGTCACGATGCGTTCGGATCGCGGCTTCTTTGGCGCAAATCCAGTCGCTATCGTCGCACATATCAGCGCGCGGAAAATCGACGACAATCAAAGTAATCGCTATGTTAGGGTCTGAAATTGCCGACCAAGCGCGAGCCATCGCATCGACATCGCGCCAGATATAAGTGTGGTAGTCGAGAGGGTTGGCCAAGGCGACTTTTGGGCCAAGCGCGTCACGCAGCGCAGTGTTCTGACCTTCATTCAACTCGGGATATTCCAACGGAGTGTCTAGCGCCAGATCCGCCATCAAGGACGCTTCGCCACCGGAGCAACTGATGGAAGCGATTTGGTTTGAAGCCAGCACGCCGACGCCATGAAGCAGCTTTAAGGCCTCCATTAACCCGGCCGGCGTAAACACCCGACCGATCCCCAAACGCGACAATAGTGCGGCGGCCCCTGCATCGCCGCCCGCCAAAGACGCAGTATGCGAGATGGCTGCGATCTGCGCCTGTTCCGACCGGCCCGATTTCAAAGCGACCAAAGGCACGCCCTTGTCTCGAGCTTTACGCGCCATCGCCTCCCAGGCGGGAACGTCTTGGAAGCCTTCGATGTGAAACCCAATCGCGGTGATTCTGTCATCATCCAACAGCGCTGTAGCGATCTCAGCTTGATTGATCTGAGCTTGATTCCCGCAAGTGACCATCATCGCAAGCGGCACACCGCGCTTTTGCATCGTCAGATTGATCGAGATATTCGAGCTCTGCGTCAGGATCGCGACCCCGCGTTCCACCCGTTTGCATCCATGTTGATCTGGCCAGATTGCAACGCCGTCCAGCGCATTGATAAAGCCGTAGCAATTCGGCCCCAGCACCGGCATCTCGCCCGCCGCGCGCAGCAGCCGCACCTGTGCATCGCGGGCCAAATCGTCCTCCGCTTCCGCTTCGGCATAGCCGGAGGCAAAGCAAACAGCGCCTCCCGCATCGAGCTTTCGAAGCCGCTCGATCGCGCCGATACTGGCATCGCGATTGATCCCGACGAAGGTTGCATCCGGTACTTCTGGAAGATGATTTACGCTGGGATAGGCTCTAATTCCGGCGATCTCAGGCTTGCTGGGATGTACCGAATAAAGCGTGCCATCAAAGCCAAACTTCTTGACCGCACGCAAAACGGCCTCGCACCATGCGCCGCCGCCGACCACAGCGATAGAGCGCGGTCGCAAGAGGCGTTCGAGATCAGGCACCCAACGCCCTCAGCAAATCTCGGCTGATAATGTGGCGCTGAATCTCTGAGGTTCCGTCCCAAATCCGCTCGACCCGCGCATCGCGCCAAAACCGCTCCAAAGGGTAGTCATCCATCAAGCCCATCCCGCCATGAATTTGAATGGCGGCATCGGTGACACGGGCCAACATCTCGGACGCATAGAGCTTCGCAGACGCGATCTGCCGGTTCGACGAGGCGCCCTTATCAAGCAAATCCGCCGCAGCAAGCGTCAGCAAATCCGCGGCATCAATCTCGGTGATCATATCGGCGAGCTGAAAGCTGACGCCCTGAAATTTGCCGATCTTCTGGCCAAATTGCTCCCGCTCCGCCGCATAATTCAGCGCATAGTCAAACACACGCCGCGCGCGCCCGACAGACATGGCAGCCACCGTAATCCGCGTCGCATAAAGCCAGGTGTTCATCACATCGAACCCGCCATCGACCTCGCCTAGCACTTGAGCATCCGGCAGACGGCAATCGTCGAAATCCAAAATCATGTTCTTATAGCCGCGATGGCTGACCGATTTATATCCGTCGCGAATGGTAAATCCGGGCGTGCCGCGATCGACTAAAAAGGCCGTAATCCTCTTTTTAGGGCCTTTTTCTGTCTGATCTTCGCCGGTCGCGATAAACACGATCACGAAGTCTGCATGTTCTGCGCCAGAGATGAAATGCTTCGTCCCATTGACCACCCAATCGCCGCCGTCGCGCACGGCAGCACAGGTCATGCCGCGAATGTCAGACCCCGCGCCGGGTTCCGTCATCGCCAGCGCGTCCATCCGTTCACCGCGCACGGCGGGCATCAGATACCTTTCCACCTGATCACCCTCGCAGGCCATCAAAATGTTCTGGGGTCGCCCAAAGAAATGATTGAGAGCCATCGACCCGCGCCCAAGCTCACGTTCGACCAGCGCGAATTCCACATGGTTCAAACCCGCGCAACCGACGCTTTCGGGAAAGTTGCAGGCGTAAAAGCCCAGCTCAATCGTCTTGCGCTTGATCTCGGCTGCGATCTCGGCTGGAACCTCGCCGGTGCGTTCCACCAGCTCTTCATGCGGATAGATCTCTTTCTCGACAAAACTGCGCACCGTGTCCGCAATCATCATCTGCTCATCCGTCAGACCGTAGCTCATGCTAGCGCTTCCTCTGCCTCAACCGCTCTTTCATCGCGGCTTTGCCATCCTCAGTTCCATCATGCCAAGAGCCGAACAAAATGTCCCAAGGCACGTCGAGATTGCCGTAATTGCATTCGAAATAACGGTGGTGAATCTGGTGATGGAAATTGCCCAGATGCAAGCGCTTTTTGTTGCGAAACAGCACGCCTTCAAAACCGGTATGCGTGGTGATCGCCAGCAGTCCGTAAAACATCAGGTGGAAGATGATATGAACGGGGTGCGAGGCAATGCCAAAATGCACCAGAACAGAGCCGAAATAGAACAGGTGTTCGACAGGGTGCATCGACAGCCCCGACCACGGCCCAATATCGGTATTGCGGTGATGTAGAGCATGAAAACGGTACATCACATCAGTGTGCAGGAAACGGTGCATCCAGTAAAAATAGAAGCTTTCCCACACAGGGATCAGAAAGAAGATCGCGATGAACCAAACAGGGTTTGAGGCAAATGTGATCACATCCGCATAGCCATTCGCCATCGACCACCACAGCAGCGCCTCAAAGCCCGACCAAATGGTCACACCCGACGCAATGGTCCAGACCATATTGTCGAGCAGTTGCGAGCTTAGCGTGAACACACGCCCCTGACGTGGAAACGGGCGCGGATCGTATTTCAGATCATCGCCCTGCGCCGCATAAGCATGGAACCACCAATGCAAAGCCCCGGCGAGCGCCGAGACGATCACAGCATTGCGCAGCCAAATACCAAGCATCCAAATCCCGGGGCTAGCCGCGGTCTCGAGGCTAGGAGACAGGAAATAGTAAGACGCAAAGGCCAGCCCGCAGATCGCCATATTCACGGTCAGAAAGAACCACGCATCCAGATACCAACGGATCGCCTCAACCGGCTTCGGGGGCCATTGCCAAAGCGGAGACACCCGAATGGGCACCTCCGGCACATGGTTCCATTCGACCCGCTCGCTCATCCATGCATCTCCTTTTTGCGCGCGCGTGTCTCGGCGGTCGCATCAGATGATCCGTCGTGAAAGGTTCCAAACCAGCGATCCCAAGGCATTTCCTGATTGCCGTAGTTGCATTCGTAGTAGCGGTGATGAAGCTGATGATAAAAGGTTCCCAGAGCCAATCGTCGTTTGTCTTTGACGAGCAGGTCTTCATATCCGGCATGGGTCATCGCGGCGCCGGGGCCATTATAGACAACGCCAAAAATCAGATGGATCGGATGCAAAGGCACGATAAAGTGTATCAGTAGGGTCGAATGATAGAGCAAATGCTCAACCGGATGCATCGACATCCCAGACCAAGGTCCGACATTCACATTCCGATGATGCAGGGAATGAACGTAGCGATATAGGAAAGGCACATGCAAAAGCCGATGCACCCAGTAGAAATGAAAAGCGGACCAGATCGGCAGCAAAAGAAGCGCGAAGAAAAACCAAATCGGATGATCCGCAATCGTGATTGCAGGCGCATACCCGTTCGCCATCGCCCATAGGATCACGACCTGAAACGCTGTCAGCTGGGCAACGCCGCTCCCAAGCGTCCAAAACATATTGTCATGCACCTGATCGGAAAAGGTCCATAACCGATTGCTCTTGGCCAACGGACGTTTCTCGAACTTGAGCCGTGCGCCCTGTGCGCCCGCCATGTAGAAATACCAATGCAGCCCACCGGCCACCGCGATCATCAGCCCCAGATTGACCGCCCAGACTTGCGCAATCCAACCGATCGCGAAGCTCTGAGCCTGCTCCAATGACGGATAGGCGAACAGGTAAAGGGCGACGGCCAGAACTGCCATCATCACCCGTTCGGACAAGGTCAGCCAATTGCGGGCAAACCAATGCGCCAAAAAGCCGGCACGAGGCGGCCATTTGAAAACAGATGGATCATGCAACGGCAGTTCGGGATGGTAATTCCAATCCCCGAACTTGTCGTCAGCTCGCATAGTCGGACCCTTCATCATCCAGAATCGCCTTCAGCTCAGCCAAGTGTCGAATGTCTTGCTCTGGATACTCCTCAATCTCATCTGCGGTCTTCGACGCGATCTCGTCGGGCAGGATCCGCAAGGGCCTCCCCGTCTGCAACGCCCCGATATACACGGCACAGGCGCGCTCAAAGAAATACATCCGGTTGAAGGTCTCCGCCACGGTATCGCCAATCACCATGATGCCGTGATTGCCCATGATCATGACCTTCTTTTTCGGGTCGTCAAAAAGTTGCGCACAACGCTCCCCTTCTTCCTCAAAAGCGAGCCCACCATACTGATCATCGACCACTTGCCGATCGAAGAACATTGCAGCGTTTTGGTCCAATGGAGGCAGAATAGAGTCTTCCAGGCAGGCCAAAATCGTCGCATGTACCGAATGAACATGCATCGCGCATCGCGCATGGGCGCAGTGTCGGTGCAAGCCGCCATGCAGGCCCCAAGCCGTCGGATCTGGCGCATTTGGCCCTTCCAGCGTCGATGGATCATTGGCATCGACAACGATCATATCCGACGCTTTCACCCGGTCGAAATGCACCTGATTCGGGTTCATCAAAAACCGCGTCCCATCATCATTGATCGCCAGCGAAAAATGGTTCGACACCCCTTCATGCATATTCAGCCGAGAGGTCCATCGAAACGC
The DNA here is from genome assembly GCA_964497775.1 of uncultured Rhodobacterales bacterium. GTDB lineage: Bacteria > Pseudomonadota > Alphaproteobacteria > Rhodobacterales > Rhodobacteraceae > Litoreibacter. The sequence goes on along the minus strand of CAZCEW010000035.1, from coordinate 6,678 downwards.
GCAGGCCAGATCGACCCGCTCCTGCCAATGCTCGATATTCGCGTGTTGTCCGTCCATCACTCAAACTCCTCTTGTTGCCCGATCCTACGCGCCTCGATTGCGACATGACTAGCGAAATTGCGACTTGCGCGCCGATTGAAAATCACAACACTTAGTCCATGGAGCAAACCACCCTAAAAACCTGGAGCCAAAGCGCCGCGCGTCTCGTCGCCGTTGCCGCAGGTCGCGCACCTGCCGATCTGGTCATCAAGGGCGGTATCTGGGTTAACGTTCACACGCGCGAGACGCTCAAAAACCATGACCTCGCCATCGCCGAAGGGCGTTTCGCGTATTGCGGCCCTGACGCGTCGCATTGCATCGGTGACGAGACCGAGGTGATCGAGGCCGAAGGTCGCTACATGATCCCCGGCCTGTGCGACGGCCACATGCATATCGAAAGCGGCATGCTGACCCCGGCAGAATTCGCCGCCGCCGTGATCCCACATGGCACCACGACCATGTTCACCGACCCGCATGAGATTGCGAATGTGCTGGGCCTCGACGGCGTCCGTTTGATGCATGATGAGGCTCTAATCCAGCCGATTTCGATCTTTACGCAGATGCCAAGCTGTGCGCCGTCTGCCCCCGGCCTAGAGACGACCGGCTACGAGATCGGCCCCGATGACGTCGCAGAGGCGATGACTTGGCCCGGCATCATTGGTCTGGGTGAGATGATGAATTTCCCCGGCGTGATAAATGGCAGCCAACAGATGCTGGCCGAGATCGCTGCGACGCAAGACGCGGGCAAGACCGTTGGCGGGCATTATGCGTCCCCCGATCTGGGCCCCGAGTTTCATGCCTACGCGGCGGGCGGTCCAGCCGATGATCACGAGGGCACATGTGAGGCCGACGCCATCGCTCGCGTGCGTCAAGGCATGCGGATGATGATGCGGCTGGGCTCTGCGTGGTATGATGTCGAAAGCCAAATCACCGCCGTGACCGAAAAGGGCCTCGACCCGCGCGGCTTTATTCTATGCACCGATGACTGCCATTCCGGCACGCTGGTGAATGACGGGCACATGAACCGCGTCGTTCGCCACGCCATCGCCTGCGGCTGTGACCCCCTCATCGCGTTGCAGATGGCCACGATCAACACCGCCACGCATTTCGGTCTGGAACGCGAGCTTGGCTCCATCGCGCCCGGCCGCCGCGCCGACGTAGTCCTGACCTCCGATCTGGTGAACTTGCCGATCGAGCATGTCATCGCGCGCGGCAAGACAGTTGCCAAAACAGGTGCAATCACGACCGAGTGCCCTCATATCAATTGGCCTGACACCTCGCGCCAGACCGTCCATCTGGGCAAGACGCTTCAGGCGGAAAATTTCCAGATCAAGGCGCCGGAAGGTGCAGAAAGCGTCGAGGCCAATGTCATCGGTGTCATCGAAAACCAAGCCCCGACGAAAGCTCTGAAACGCAAGATTGAGGTGAAACAGGGTCTAATTCAACCTAAGCACCCCGTCTGCCAAATCGCTCTGGTAGAACGTCACCGCGCCACGGGCGGCGTCACCAACGCGCTTGTTGAAGGATTCGGCTATCAGGGCGAAATGGCGATGGCCTCCACCGTCGCGCATGACAGCCACCATATGATTGTTGTCGGCACCAGCCATACAGATATGGCCTTGGCCGCGAACCGTTTGGCAGAGGTGGGCGGCGGCGTCACGATCTGGAAAGACGGCGCCGAGCTTGCCTTGGTTGAGCTGCCCATTGCAGGCCTGATGTCTGATCGCCCAGCAGTGGAAGTCGCGGCAAAGGCTGATCAGATGGTCGCGGCGATGCAGGCTTGCGGCTGCACGCTCAACAACGCCTATATGCAACATTCGCTTCTGGCGCTCGTCGTCATCCCCGAGCTCCGAATCTCTGATCTGGGCCTCGTCGACGTCACCAAATTCGAAATCACCGAGCTTTTTGAAAGGCCAAAATGACCGAGTCTGACCATCAATTGCCGATCCATTCACCCGAAGTTCCGGCCTCCGCCCCGTTTCGTGACCCGAAAAAGGCGGTCGACCGTTTATGCGAGCTCTACCGGATCGCCACCAACTACCTGTGCACGCATTTCTCTCAAGATGTCGACAAGTCCGACCCCAAGACCCGCCACCGCGCCTATTACCCCGAAATCCGGATCACCACGACCAGCTACGCGCAGGTCGACAGCCGGCTCAGCTTTGGGCACGTCGCGGGGCCGGGGCGCTATGCCTCCACGATCACGCGGCCCGATCTGTTTCGCAATTACCTCGAACAACAGCTCCGCCTTCTGATCGACAATCACGGCGTCGAAGTCTGGATCGGCGCATCGAACACCCCCATGCCCGTTCATTTTGCCGTGGCCAATGATGCGGCCGTCACTGTGCCACAAGATGGTGCCATGGCCTACACCCTGCGCGACGTGTTCGACGTGCCTGATCTGGCCACCACCAATGATGCTATTGTCAACGGTCTAGACGTGGTTAACGAAGACGGCTCTGCGCCTTTATCCGCCTTCACCGCGCAGCGTGTCGACTACTCTTTGGCTCGCCTCGCGCATTACACTGCCACCGATCCAGAGCATTTCCAGAACCACGTCCTCTTCACCAACTACCAGTTTTATGTCGAGGAATTCGAGGCCTATGCCAGATCGGTTCTTTCAGACCCTAAATCAGGCTATTCGTCTTTCGTCAGCACCGGAAACCATGAACTGACAGACCCTAAGGGCGATATTCCGGTTACTCTGAAATCGCCACAAATGCCGACATACCATCTGAAACGAAAAGACGGCTCCGGCATCACTTTGGTCAATATCGGCGTCGGGCCGTCTAACGCCAAAACCGCAACCGATCATATCGCCGTCTTGCGCCCTCATGCTTGGGTGATGGTCGGCCATTGCGCTGGGCTGCGCAATTCGCAAAGCCTTGGCGACTTTGTGCTCGCCCATGCGTACTTGCGCGAAGATCACGTGCTTGATGATGATCTCCCCGTTTGGGTGCCCGTGCCAGCGCTGGCCGAGATTCAAATAGCACTTGAGCATGGCGTGGCCGAAGTGACGCAGCTGGAAGGCTATGACCTCAAACGCATCATGCGAACCGGCACCGTCGCCACGATCGACAACCGCAATTGGGAGCTTCGCGACCAGTCCGGCCCCGTCCACCGCCTCAGCCAAAGCCGCGCCATCGCACTTGATATGGAAAGTGCCACAATCGCGGCCAACGGCTTCAGGTTTCGCGTCCCCTACGGCACGCTTTTATGCGTCTCCGACAAGCCGCTTCATGGCGAATTGAAGCTGCCAGGTATGGCCTCAGACTTCTATAAAACCCAAGTTTCGCGCCATTTGCTGATCGGGATTCGCGCCATGGAACGTCTGCGCGAAATGCCGCTAGAGCGCCTCCATTCTCGGAAATTGCGTAGTTTTGACGAAACTGCCTTCCTCTAACCCCAGAATATTGTGGAAAAACCGCGAAAAATAGGGGTTTTCGCACACTAATCGTTGTGCCACGCCTCAATATTCAGTTACGTTCGCGCAATAACACCCCAGATTATGGGACACCTAGAGGGAGATCGAGCACATGGCTTCGAAACCAATGACAAAAACGCAACTCGTCGCAGCACTGGCTGAGGCAACTGATTCCGACAAGAAGGCCGCTGGTGCCGCTTTGGACGGTCTGATCGACATTATTACACGCGAAGTATCCGGCGGTGGCGCCGTGACTTTGCCCGGCGTTGGCAAAATCTACTGCCGCGAGCGTCCAGCGCGTATGGTCCGCAACCCAGCCACTGGCGAGCAGATCCACAAAGACGCCGACAAGGTTGTCAAAATGACAATCGCCAAGGCTCTGAAAGACAGCGTTAACGGCTAGTCTTGCCCTCAGATTCAATAGGTTTAGGGTCGCTTCGGCGGCCCTTTTCTTTGAGCAGGTGACATGGATATTCGCGCAATCGCAATGGGGCTCAGCTTCGCGCTAATCTGGTCCAGCGCCTTCACCTCGGCGCGGTTCATCGTCACCCAAGCTCCACCATTAACCATCTCGGCGCTACGCTTCTTGATCGCCGGATTGATCGCCGTGGCCATCGCCCGTGCGTTTGGTCAAACTTGGTCGCTCACCCGAAACCAATGGCGCGCGGTCATCGTCTTTGGCATCTGCCAAAACGCGATCTATCTCGGCCTCAACTTCGTGGCGATGCAAACCGTGCAAGCCTCGCTCGCGGCCATCATCGCCTCGACCATGCCGCTGCTTGTTGCCCTGATCGGCTGGCTCTTTTTGCGCGACCGACTGCCAAAACTCGCCATTGCGGGTCTCATCCTCGGGTTCGGAGGCGTCGGCCTGATTATGGGCGCGCGCATCGCGGGGGAGGTCGACCTCTTTGCCGTCAGTCTATGCATCATCGCAGCGCTCGCTTTGGCCATCGCGACACTCGCCATGCGCGGCGCATCGAGTGGCGGAAACCTCTTGATGGTTGTGGGATTGCAAATGCTGGTTGGCGCCGGCGTCTTGGTCGTCTTCGCCGCATTGTTCGAGGACATGACGATCGACTGGAACACCAACCTCGCGCTCGCCTTCGGCTATACGCTGATCATGCCGGGTCTGGTCGCCACCTTCATCTGGTTCCTGCTCGTCGACCGGATCGGCGCCGTCAAAGCCGCCACCTTCCACTTCCTCAACCCGTTCTTCGGAGTTGCCATCGCCGCCGTACTTCTAGGCGAAAGCCTCGGGGTGTGGGATATCATCGGTGTTGCGATCATCACACTCGGCATTCTCGCCGTACAAGTGTCTAAACAGGCGAAACCCTAGCCAATCTTGCCGCGGTTTTCGCCGATCTGGCCGCGATGCAAAAGCAAATGATCCAAGATCACGCAAGCCATCATCGCCTCACCTACTGGGACCGCACGAATGCCCACGCAAGGATCATGCCGACCCTTAGTGACAATCTCTGTCGCCTCGCCCGTTTTGGTAATCGTCTTGCGCGGCGTCAGGATCGAGCTCGTAGGCTTCACCGCAAACCGAACAACTACATCCTGACCCGTCGAAATGCCGCCCAAAATGCCACCCGCATGATTAGAGCTAAACACCGGCCCATCTGGCCCCATGCTGATCTCGTCGGCATTGGCCTCTCCGGTCAACATCGCAGCTTGCATACCGGCCCCGATCTCAACGCCCTTAACGGCATTAATCGACATCATCGCAGCACTCAAATCAGTGTCTAACTTAGCATAAACCGGCGCACCTAGCCCCGCAGGCGCGCCTTTGGCGACAACCTCAATCATCGCACCCACGGAACTTCCCGCCTTACGCAACCCATCAAGATATTCCGCCCAAACCTCCGCGGCCGCGGCATCAGGCACCCAAAACGGGTTCTGCTCGATCTCATCCAAATCACGCGCTTGAGCCATATGCTCGCCCATCTGAACCATGTAACCCGTGATGCTCAGGCTCGGGGCCAGCATCTTGATCGCTTCACGCGCAACGCCGCCAGCCGCCACCCGCGCGGCAGTCTCCCGCGCGCTGGAGCGCCCACCACCGCGATAATCACGGATCCCGTATTTCTGCCAATAGGTAATATCGGCATGACCGGGTCGAAATTTCTCGACAATATCGCCGTAATCTTTCGAGCGTTGATCGGTGTTCTCGATCATCAACTGAATAGGCGTCCCCGTCGTCACGCCGTCGAACACGCCCGACAGAATACGAACCTCATCCGCCTCGCGCCGCTGCGTCGTATATTTGTTCTGGCCGGGTTTGCGCTTATCAAGCCAAACCTGAATCATCGCCTCATCCAAAGGCACCCCCGGTGGGCAACCATCGACCGTCGCCCCCAAAGCAGGCCCGTGGCTCTCACCCCAAGTGGTGACGCGAAAAAGATGGCCAAAACTGTTCATCGACATGGCGTTAACTCCGTTTCGAACGGGTCTAGCGGCCATAAAGCACCCTCTCAAGGGCTTTCGCCTTGCCGCGCTCCCAGTTGGGGCTTACATGTAACGATACCTCGGGGGGCCATTTCCATGGCTGAGATTGCGCAAGCTGACCCGTTGAACCTGAACCGGTTAAGACCGGCGGAGGGAAGGTTTGAGATCGTCTCATCCCAGTCTCCGTCCGGCGTTTTTGGAGGATACAAGATGAGAACGACCCTTCTAAGCGTAGGACTGATCGCATGTGCGTCGATGGCTTTGGCCGACGACAAACCCGTGCTGACAATCTACGCGCCTGATTATTTCACGTCCGAATGGGGCCCCGGCCCGAAGATCGAGGAAGCTTTTGAGGCGACCTGCGAATGTGACATCAAATACCTGCCCGGCGACCTGCTGCCGCGCCTGCTTTTGGAAGGTGAGCGCACCAAGGCCGACATCGTCATCGGCCTCAACACAGACGTGACCAAAAAGGCGCGTGAATCGAGTCTATTCCTGCCCCATGGCCAAGATACCAGCGATCTGACCTTGCCGATTGAATGGACAGATGACGTGTTTCTGCCCTTCAATTGGGGCCATACGGCCTTCATTTATGACAACACAAAGATCACCGACGCGCCGACGTCTTTCGAGGCATTTCTGAACGCCGACGATGGCCGCAAAGTTGTCATTCAAGACCCGCGTTCCTCGATCTCTGGCCTTGCGCTGATGCTCTGGATCAAGGCGGTCTACGGCGATGATAGCCAAGACGCGTTCAACCGTCTGGC
>CAZCEW010000034.1:0-22364 GCA_964497775.1 uncultured Rhodobacterales bacterium | reverse complement strand
CCAGCCGCGACTGCCGCCTTGCCGCCCGCATCCGCGATCAGCAAAATAGCGCCCGAGCCCATGCGCGACTTATGCTCGTCAATCAACGCCGGGAGGTCCTTGCCCGACACGCCAGAGACAGCTTGAGCGAAGAACGCCACACCATTGATTTCTTTGTCTTTAACTTCAACAGCGCCGCCAGACATCGCCAATTCGCGGCGCAAGTTTGCGACCTCCGCCGTCAGAGATTTCCGCTCGTCCAGCAGAGCTTTCACGCGCGCAGGCACATCCTCGGGCTTTGCCTTCAGCGCCAATGCCGCATCCGCCAAGAGGTGATCTTGCGCACTTAGATATTCCATCGCCGCCTGCCCCGTCAGCGCTTCGATCCGGCGCACGCCAGAGCTGGACGCGCTGTCGCCAAGGGCCACGAAGGCGCCGATATCGCCGGTTTGGCGCACATGCGTACCGCCGCAAAGCTCGATCGAATAGGTCTGACCATCAAGGCCCTTACCCGTCTCCGCACGGCCCATAGAGACAACGCGCACCTCGTCGCCGTACTTCTCTCCAAACAGTGCCTGCGCGCCAATCTCGCGCGCATCGTCAGGCGTCATGATCCGCGTCTCAACGGCCGTATTCTGGCGGATAAACGCATTCACGTCCCGCTCTACCTGTGCCAATTCCTCAAGGCTCAACGCCTTGCCGTGACTGAAGTCAAACCGCAACCGATCCGCCGCATTCAGCGATCCGCGCTGAGCGACATGCTCCCCCAAAGCCTCGCGAAGCGCCTCATGCAACAGATGCGTGGCAGAGTGATTTGCACGGATGGAGCCGCGCCGCGCGTGGTCAACTTTCAGCTCGACACCCAAGCCCACGGTCAACTGCCCCTTGTCTACTTTTGCAAAGTGAATAAACACGCCCGCGACTTTGCGCGTATCAGTGATCGTAGCGCGAATGTCATCGGCAGACAGCACGCCTGTATCACCAACTTGCCCGCCGCTTTCGGCGTAAAACGGTGTTTGGTTCAGAACGATCTGCACTTCATCACCCGGTTTAGCGCTCTTGATCTCGGCCCCGTCTTTGACGATTGCCAAGATCTGCCCCTCGGCGATCTCCGTGTCGTAGCCCAGAAAATCTGTGGAGCCATGCGTGTCGGCAATATCGAGCCAAACCGTCTCATCCGCCGCCTCGCCCGAGCCCGACCAAGACGCACGCGCCTTGGCCTTTTGCTCGGCCATCGCAGCATCGAACCCGTCCGTGTCGACGCCACGGGATTTCTCGCGCATCGCGTCTTGTGTCAAATCAAGCGGGAAGCCGAATGTATCATAAAGCTTGAACGCCGCCGTCCCGGGCAAATCTGCGCCGTCTGGCAGGGCTTTCAGCTCGTCATCAAGAAGGCGCAATCCGCGATCCAAGGTTTGTTTGAAGCGCGTTTCCTCAAGGCGCAACGTCTCTTCGATCAAAGCCTGCGCCTGCCCCAACTCCGGATACGCCGCACCCATTTGAGTGACCAAGGCGGGCACCAAGCGGTGCATCACCGGATCGGTCGCTCCAAGCAAATGTGCGTGGCGCATCGCACGGCGCATGATGCGGCGCAGCACATATCCGCGCCCGTCATTCGATGGCATCACACCATCGGCGATCAAAAACGAGGTCGAGCGCAGGTGATCAGCAATCACGCGATGATGCACGTTTTGATCGCCATAAGGGTCAGAGGACGTCGCGTTGGCGGAAGCCTCAATAAGCGCTTTGAACAGATCGGTGTCGTAATTGTCATGGCTGCCTTGCAACAGCGCCGCGATCCGTTCCAGCCCCATGCCAGTATCGATGCTTTGCATGTCCAACTCGCGCATCGAGCCGTCTTCGAACTGCTCGTTTTGCATGAAAACGATGTTCCAGATCTCGATAAAGCGGTCGCCATCTTCCTCAGGGCTGCCGGGCGGGCCGCCCCAGATGTGGTCGCCGTGATCATAGAAGATCTCAGTACACGGCCCGCACGGACCTGTTGGGCCCATTTGCCAGAAATTGTCGGATGTCGCGATGCGAATGATGCGGTCTTCGGGTAGGCCGATCTTCTTCCAAATCTCGAACGCTTCGTCATCGGTATGGTAAACTGTGGCCAGCAAACGGTCTTTATCGATCTCAAAATCTCGCGTGATCAACTCCCAAGCGAAGTTGATCGCGTCTTCTTTGAAATAATCGCCAAAGCTGAAATTGCCGAGCATCTCGAAAAAAGTATGGTGGCGCGCCGTATAGCCAACATTGTCGAGATCATTATGCTTGCCACCCGCGCGGACACATTTTTGCGACGTCGTGGCGCGTTTATAGTCGCGGGTTTCCGCGCCGGTGAACAGGTTCTTGAACTGCACCATGCCTGAATTGGTGAACATCAAGGTTGGGTCATTGCGCGGCACCAAAGGGCTCGAAGGCTGAACGGAATGGCCCTGCCCCTCGAAATAGTTCAAAAATGTGCTTCGAATGTCGTTCAAACTGCGCATAGCGGGCGTCCGGTTGGATGAAAGAAGTGTTTTAAAACACTTAGCTGCGCGCCGTGAGACTGTCCACAGTCGCGCCTTGCAAACGGAAAAAAGGCGCCTCCGTCGAAGCGCCTTTTTCCAGGTATTGTCCACATCCCGTCAGATGTGCCGGGGATTTTACTCAGGTATCCCCTGACCCTAGCGGCTACTCTTCGACGAGATCATCCTCGGACACATCCGCCTCTACGGCTTCAACGGCCTTGATCTCACCATCGGGCATCTCGAAATCCAAACCATGTGCGGCACGGATTTTATCTTCGATCTCAAGTGCGGTTTGCGTATTTTCGCGCAGGAACACTTTCGCATTCTCGCGACCCTGACCAATCCTCTCATCGCCATAGCTGAACCACGAACCGGATTTCTCGACCACACCCGCTTTGACACCAAGATCAAGCAATTCGCCCATCTTCGAGATGCCTTCGCCATACATGATGTCAAATTCAACCTGCTTGAACGGAGGGGCTACTTTGTTTTTGACCACTTTCACGCGGGTTTGGTTGCCGACGACTTCGTCGCGGTCTTTGATGGCACCAATGCGGCGGATATCGAGACGCACGGAGGAATAGAATTTTAACGCATTGCCGCCTGTTGTCGTCTCGGGGCTGCCGAACATGACGCCGATTTTCATCCGGATCTGGTTGATGAAAATCACCATACAGTTCGAACGCGAGATCGAGCCGGTCAGTTTGCGCATCGCTTGGCTCATCAAACGGGCATGAACGCCGACCGAGCTATCGCCCATATCGCCTTCAAGTTCTGATTTCGGGGTCAGAGCCGCGACCGAGTCGACGACGATCATATTGACAGCGCCAGAGCGGACCAATGTGTCGACGATTTCCAACGCCTGCTCGCCCGTATCGGGCTGTGAAATCAGCAATTCGTCGAGATCGACGCCCAATTTGCGGGCATATTGCGGATCAAGCGCGTGTTCTGCATCCACAAATGCGCACACGCCGCCTTTCTTTTGCTCTTCTGCCACGCAATGCAGCGTCAGCGTCGTTTTGCCGGAACTTTCCGGGCCATAGATTTCAACGACCCGGCCTTTTGGTAGGCCGCCAATGCCGAGCGCGATGTCTAATCCCAGTGAACCCGTTGAAGTTGCGGCAATTTCTTGCACCGCATTCTCGTCACCGAGCTTCATAATGGAGCCCTTGCCGAACTGACGTTCGATCTGAGCCAGCGCGGAATCGAGCGCTTTTTGTTTGTTGCTGTCGCCCTTGGAATTCATTGTCAGGAGTTCTGCTGTTGCCATTGTTTCTTCCCTTATTTCATACTGCCTTTGCGGCAGCAATGACTGCTTATGTTCGCCTCTTGTTCTCGAGTGTATGAGACCAAAAAGAGAACATTTCAAGTAAAATCTTTCTGGTTTTACTTTTCGCCATGACGATTAAAGAAGGGTGTATGGATTTGAAAAACCTCGATTTGAGCCGAAAATGCTGATCTTTTCTCAAGAGAATCTCGCCTATCTGGCGCCGCCCAAAACTGCAAGCACCTCTATTCAGCGCGCCTTCGAGCATCGCGCGACGGCGCTGTTTCGCAGCCCTCCCGGCCTCAAGCATGTGAGTGTTGAACGTTTTGACCGGATTTTTCGACCGATCTTCGAGCAAAAGAACCAGCCCGCGATGCAAACGGTGGCCTTGATGCGTGACCCGGTTGCTTGGCTTGGCAGCTGGTATCGCTACCGCAGTCGTGAGGCATTGGATGGCCAACCTAATAGCACCGCGGGCAAGAGCTTTGATCAGTTTGTCGAAGCTTATCTCGCGGAGAAACAACCTGCCTATGCCCAAGTCGGCGCGCAATCTCGGTTTTTCACCAATGCAGATGGTGAGATCGAGATCAACCATCTGTTTCAATTCGAAAAAATGGGCCTGTTCTTGAAATTCATGGAGCGCAAGATCGGCGAGAAGGCGGAGCTTATGTATCTCAACCGGTCTCCCAAAGCTGCGCTTGACTTGTCGCCTGCTTTGCTTGCGAAACTGCAAGACGCCTACCCGGTTGATTTCGCACTCTATGAGACGTTGCGCGAGGGACCGCTTTCCTTTGACGACTGATCAAGCGGCCTCATTCATTTGACCGCGCACCACATTGGTCAGCTCATCAAGCGAGAAAGGTTTGGGCAAGAAAACAGAGTTCGGGATCGCGGCCTGATCTTCGGCGAAATTGTCTTCAGCGTAGCCCGACACAAACACCACGCGAATATCCGGCCTACTTTCTTGCGCGATCTTAACCCAGCTTGGGCCATCAAGCCCCGGCATGACGACATCGGTGACAATGACGTCGATTGTCAGCTCACCATCTTCCAAGATGGACAGCGCCTCTTCGGCATTTTCGGCCTCCAGCACTTGAAATCCGCGCAGCTTCAAAGCGCGGCTGGCAAAGGCGCGCACAGGGGCCTCGTCTTCGACCAGTAGGATCATCCCACCCGCAGGCGCATTTGGACGTGGCTCCACGACGTTGACGATTGCGGGAACAGTGACCTCCGGCTTGTCATAGGTTGGAAAGAAGATCGTGAAGGTCGAACCTTTGCCAACTTCGCTGTCGACAAAGATGAACCCGCCCGATTGCTTGATGATGCCGTACACCGTCGACAGACCTAGCCCCGTGCCCTCGCCAGTGCCTTTCGTGGTAAAGAACGGCTCAAAAATCTTGGAGCACTTTTCTTTCGGGATCCCTGCCCCGTTATCGGTGACCTTGACCAAGACATATTCGCCGCGCGGCACGACAGCGCGGTCGCGAACGAGATCGGATTGAAGCTTCATATTGCGGGTCTCGATCGAAATCTCGCCGCCGCCATCCATCGCGTCCCGCGCGTTGACGACGAGGTTCATGATCACCTGCTCCAGTTGCCTGCGATCTGCGCGTACCGACATCAATTGAGGATCATGCGTCAGGCTCAGCGCGATCTGCGCGCCCACGAGGCGGTTCAAAAGATGCGTCAGATCGGCCAGCGTGTCGCGCATATCAACGACTTCAAGCTGAAGGTTCTGCTTGCGCGAGAAGGCAAGCAATTGACCCACAAGCGAGGCGGCACGGTTGGCGTTTTGATTGATCTGCTCAAGATCGCCGAAATCCGGATCACTTGGATCATGGCGCAGCATCAGCAGGTCGCAATGACCAGATATCGCCGTCAGCAAATTGTTGAAATCATGCGCCACGCCGCCTGCCAATTGCCCGATGGCCTGCATTTTCTGGCTTTGCACGAATTGTGCCTCAAGGGTTTTCAGCTCGGTCGCGTCACTGATCATCGCCATCAAGAACACTTCACCGTGTTCGAGGATGCGGCCCAATGTGACTTGCAAATACAACTCATCCTCGCGACCTGTGGCGCGTAAAACTTCCGGCTTATGAAGCGATCTGCCTTCGCTTGCGTCGCTCAGCCACTCGGAGATTGGCCTGCCCAGCCCTTCAACCAGATCGGACAGCCGCTTGTTCGGCGCTTTCTCCAGCTCCATCATGTCGCGCGCTAGATGGTTTGCGTCCACGATCTGGCCATCTTGCGCGATTTTCAGCAAGGCGACAGGAAACTCTTCCATCGCCTCCATTGTCGCAGCCGGTGCTGCGAGCTCTGTCTTATCAGCCGGTGCCAGGAAGTATTCTGCCCGACCGCCGGTCGCCTCGATGATGATCACCCGCGTATCAACGGGGCCATCTTCGGTCGTGATCGTCGCAATCTCGCCGGACGTCTTGGGGACATCTGTGAACAGTTTATCAAGCGATTTGATCCGCCCGCCCGCCAACCTGCGCATTGCATCATTCATAAACAAGATCGTGCCGGAATTGCCCACAGTCATCATTGGCAGGCTGATTTTGTCGACAGCGCGGGTCGGAGCGGCACGGTCGGCGACCTCCTCGATAGACCAGAAGAACTGTTCTTTGCCAACGCGGTGAACGGTCATCAAATAACGTGCCGAGCGCGTCACCACATCTTCGCGCGCCGCATTTTGGCGTGTCGCTTTGGCCTGCAGGCGAAACACAACAGCAGGCGCATTGGCGACGACAGAGCTGAGCACTTTCTCAAGCACGTCACTGCCCGCATCGCCAAATTTCTTGCGCGCGGCGCCATTGCGGTGAACCACGGCACCTGACGCATCGGTCACAAAGACCGGGCGCGCGTCATGGGTAATCAAGGTTTTGAGATCACCGCCGCCCGATTTGCCCGCCGCATGTGCCACCATGCGCACGACCAACACAACGCCTGCAATCGCCGCGCCGATGATTGCCACGCCGTAAGACAAGCGCGGATCGGGGACAAAAAAGCCCGCCGCCAGCACCAAAGCTGCCATCCATGTCAGACCGCCCAGGCGAGGCGCTAGTAAAACCGCCGTCTTTGATAAAGTACCATCTGGTTGCGCAAAATGAGCCACACGCACCGCTCCCTCAGAATCATTTCACGACTACGTTCCCCGACAGGGATTAAGCCCGTGTTAACGAATTGCTAAAATCCAATGTAATCGATGCTAGTTTGCGCCATGAACGCGCGTCAAGTGAGCGACAAAAAACCCGTCCGCGCCGTCCAATGGGCTGAATTGACGCGAAAAAACGCATCTCCAAGCGGGGTTGGTCTTTAAAAACGCCTCAATTTGATCTTCATTTTCACAATTTAGCAGCGAGCAAGTGACATATCCAAGCACCCCACCGGGTGCCACCAAGGCCTGAGCTTTGTTCAATATATCAGCCTGCGTGGCTTGCAACTCGTCCAGACGCGCGCGGGTCAGGCTCCATTTGCCTTCAGGCGCGCGCCGCCACGCCCCGCTTCCCGAGCATGGTGCGTCGCAAAGCACCAGATCAAACAGCCCCGCCTCCGCGATGTCCTGCGGCTCGACCAGATCAATCTTCACTTTCGCGCGTGCTGCGCGTGCGGGCAAATCGCGCATGCGTCGCGGGTCGATATCATGCGCCGTCACGCGCGCGCCCCCATCTGCGAATGCCAGTGCTTTACCGCCGCCGCCTGCGCAGTAGTCCAGCACTTTTAGCCCTGTGACATCTCCGAAACTGTCACAAACGGCCGTGGATGCGGCATCCTGAAGCTCAACCAGACCGGTCAAATAGGGCGTGGATTGCGCCAGCTTGCGCGGGTTGGAGGTGATCTCTAACGCGCGTGGGCTCAGATCGGTCGGTCGTGTTTCAATCTCAGCCTTGGCTAAATCGCGTGCCGCGTCAGAAACGCTCGTCCGGCTAAGATTGACCCGCACCCAAACCGGCGCGCGGTTGCGCAAGAGGTTGGCGACCTGCGGCAGATCATCACCGAAGGCGCGCTCAAAATCAGGCAAGAGCCAGTCAGGGATGTCCATATTCACATGAGCTTCGGCACTTAACCCACTGCGATTTAATGTTTTAACCTCTTCTTTCCCCAGAGATTCAGGCCCATATTGCGAGCCGTCAAACAGCTCCTCATACTGCGCCTCACATTTTTCGGACACATAGCCAATCGCCAAGCCGCGCCCCGTCTCCGTGCCGCCATTCGCGCCGTAGGACAACCGACACCGAACACATTGAAAGACGATATCGCGCACTGCCGCGCGGTCTTTCGATCCCGCGAACCGAGACTTACGGGCCCAATTGGTTAAGGCCTTCTCCACCGGCTCGCCTGCCAAATAGCGGTCCAACACGCCAATCGCGGCTGCCAATCTGGCCGGAGGGGTCACCTAGCCGATCCGGTAATTCGGCGACTCGCGGGTGATTTGGACATCATGGACATGGCTCTCTTTCAGGCCTGCCCCCGTGATACGCACAAAATCGGCGCGATTGTGCATATCGGCAATCGTAGCCGAGCCGGTATACCCCATCGCCGCGCGCAGGCCGCCGACCAGTTGATGGACCACAGCGGAGGCCGAGCCTTTGTAAGGCACCTGACCTTCGATGCCCTCGGGCACCAGCTTGTCGGAGGCTGCGTCTTTCTGGAAATACCGATCCGCAGAGCCTCGTGCCATCGCGCCCAGCGAGCCCATACCGCGGTAGCTCTTGAAGCTGCGCCCTTGATAGAGGATTACCTCGCCCGGACTTTCATCCGTGCCAGCAATCATCGAGCCTACCATCGCGCAAGAGGCCCCTGCCGCGATCGCCTTGGCGAAATCGCCCGAGAACTTGATGCCGCCATCGGCAATCACCGGGGTCTGGCTGTCTCGCGCACCATCCGCGCAATCCATGATCGCGGTCAGTTGCGGCACACCCACGCCCGCCACCATCCGCGTTGTACAGATAGAGCCCGGCCCAATCCCCACTTTGATCGCATCCGCGCCCGAGCCGATCAAAGCCCGCGTGGCTTCCGCCGTGGCGACGTTGCCTGCGACGACCTGCACTTGATTAGACAGCTTCTTCACACGCTCAACAGCAATGCCCACGCCCTCTGAATGACCATGCGCGGTGTCAATCACGATCAAGTCTACCCCCGCATCGACCAACGCCTCAGAGCGTTCAAACCCTGCATCGCCCACCGTTGTGGCAGCCGCCACGCGCAGGCGACCCAGATCATCTTTGCAGGCATGGGGGTTCAGCACCGCTTGCTCGATATCTTTAATCGTCAACAGCCCCGTCAGCTGGCCTTTTGCGTCAACAACCAGCAGTTTTTCGATACGTCGCGCCTCCATCAGGGATTTCGCTTCACCCAGATCGGCGGGCTCTTGCAGCATGGCCAGATTGTCCGATGTCATCATCGCGGAGACGGGCGTTTTATCATCGGACGCGAAACGCATATCGCGGTTGGTGACAATGCCAAGCACACGCCCGCCCTCGCCCACCACAGGAAAGCCGGAAACGCTGTAGCGCTCGGTCAGGGCTTTCGCGTCGGCCAGCGTTTGATCGGGGGTCAGTGTGATCGGGTTATAGACAATGCCGCTTTCAAACCGCTTCACGCGGCGCACTTCGCGGGCTTGTTCCTCAATGTCGAGATTGCGGTGCACCACACCAATGCCGCCCGCCTGCGCCATAGCAATCGCCATGCGCGCCTCGGTCACCGTGTCCATCGCAGAGCTGAGAAGCGGGATATTCATCGCCACCGATTTGGTCACGAATGTCCGCGTATCTGCCGTCGATGGCAGCACGTTGGACGCGCCTGGAACAAGCAAAACATCATCAAAGGTAAGGGCCTCGCGAATCTGCATGGGTCTCTCCTGACAGCAGGTCTCGTTTGGCAGTTTCCTATTACATGGATTGTTGGGGTGCGAAAGGGCGTATTTTGTGGCAAAGCGATTGAGCGCCACTAACCGAAGGGGTCTCCATGGAAAATATACGCATATTGGTCGATGCCGATGCCTGCCCCGTCAAAGAGGAGATCTTCAAGACCGCCTACCGATTGAAGACGCCAGTGACATTGGTGGCCAACGCCTATCTGCGCACACCCGATCATCCGTTGATCTCGATGCAGGTCGTCTCGGACGGGTTTGATGCCGCCGATGACTGGATTGCCGAGGCCTGCGACGCCACCTCTCTGGTGGTGACGGCAGACATCTTGCTGGCGGGTCGCTGCATTGAGGCGGGTGCGACAGTGCTGGCGCCCAATGGCAAGCCGTTTAATTCCTCCAACATAGGAGGCGCGATTGCCACGCGCGCAATCATGGCCGATCTACGGGCGGGGCTGGAGCAAACGGGCGGCCCTGCGCCGTTTTCCAACAAGGACCGCTCGAGTTTTCTCAATGCACTGGATCGCGAGTTACAGCGGCTCTTGCGACGTTAAACCGAGAATCGCTCTACTTGCCTCGAACTCATTGTTTCTATTCAGGAATAAATGGCGCTGGATACCAGTAATCCCTTGTTAATTCCGAAACAGTAGCTTTTGCGTGATCTCAAGACGTCGCCACAATCCGCCCAAGAGGAGCGCCAATATAATGACTTCTTTTCAATGCCTTATATGAGTTTATGGCCTGCCAATCTGCTTTGGGGTAATCCGCAACCCGGCTTCCCCGTGACCTCACTACCCCAAACCCGCATCAAACCCTCACTTGCCACTAAACTGGGATTTCAAAACTGGGGGATAAGACATGATCTTTTCCAAAGACCACTCCATTAACCAGTCACTGAGTAGTGTTTTCGCCACGCTTCCACGCCTTCGCATCGCCGTTCCGGTGATCCGCGACCGCCATGCCGCCAAGCGCAGGGAAAGCGGTTCCGAACGCAAAACCGCCGAGCTAGAGGCTTTGCTGAAATCCGACTTGTCGGATTTCGTCAAAGACCGCCCGACCGATCAGGCGCGCAGCTATGCGCAGAAGTTCTCACGCGTTAATCGCGCCCGCAATCCGGCTTGGTTTGACGGCTAGCCGCGAAATCCGGTCGCGACCACAAATTTCTCGGAGCTGTCTTGGCGGCTGGCTCCGGGTTTGAAATTGGCCACTTTGGTGAATTTCTGTTTGAGGATTTTCTGCAAATCGCCCTCGGCGCCACCGGCCAGAACTTTGGCCACGAACGTGCCGCCCTCTTCCAATACGTCAAAGGCAAAGTAAGCCGCCGCTTCGCACAGCGCGATGATGCGCAAGTGATCGGTCTGCTTATGCCCGCTAGAGGCCGCCGCCATATCGCTCATCACAACATCTGCCTTGCCGCCCAGCCATTCCTTGACTTGATCGTCGGCGTCATCGGCCAAAAAATCGAGCACATAGAGCTCCGCACCCGCAATCGGTTCGACCTCTTGCAAATCAATGCCCAAAACCGTGCCAACCGGCTTGCCCGCGCGCTCCCCCAAGGCGTTGACGCGTTTGGTGGCGATCTGACACCAACCGCCCGGTGCACAGCCCAGATCCACGACACGCGCGCCGGGGATCAGAAAGCGGTATTTGTCGTCGGTCTCGGAGATTTTATAAGCGGCGCGCCCGCGCATGCCTTCCGCTTTGGCGCGTTTGACATAAGGATCGTTAAGCTGGCGCTGCAGCCACAGCGTCGAAGACAGCTTGCGCCCGCGGGCCGATTTGACCTTCACTTTCAGATCACGCTGACCGCGACCCGATGTATTCTTGGGTTTCTTCGCCATGGCTTAATACGGGCCTTCTTCAAGAACACCGTCGCTCGACATTTGCGCATAAAGCAGCCCTTCGCGCAGACCGCGATCGGCAACCGAGAGCCTGTCTGTGGGCCAAACCCTGAGCAATGCCTGCAAGATCGCAGCGCCTGACATAATCAGCGCGTGACGCTCCCGCCCGATACGTGGATCGGCGCGACGGCCCTCAGGGCCCATATGCAGATAGCCCTGGATCACGTGATCGATCTGGTCAGACGTCATCCGCAACCCGTCGACCTTGTTGCGGTCATAGCGCTTGAGCCCCAAATGCGAGGCCGCGACTGTGGTGACTGTGCCGGACGTGCCGACGATCTGAAAGCCTTCGCGCACTTGGTCTGCGTCCTTATAGGGGCTGAACTCGGCCAGGTTTTCCTCAAAGAACCATGACATAAGCGCAAACCGCGCGGCGTCATCATCCACATCGTCAAACTGGTCGCGCAACGTCGCGACGCCCAAGGGCACGGAAATCCAATCAACGACTTTGGCGGCCGGAAAAGCGCTGTCTTTCGGATCAAAGCCGGTATGCAGCCGCATAATCGCGCGCGGGCGGTCCACGCGCGGCACGCGGGACAGATCAATCCAAACCAGCTCCGTCGAGCCGCCGCCTATATCGACGACTAAAAGTTGTTCCGTTTTGACGCTGACAAGCGGTGCGCAGGAGATCACCGCAAGACGCGCTTCTTCCTCGGGCTCGATGATTTCCAGCTCTAGTCCCGTCTCGCGCGTCACCAGCTTGATGAACTCAGCGGCATTCTTGGCGCGCCTACACGCCTCGGTCGCCACCAACCGCATGCGCCGCACATCGCGGTGGCGCAGCTTCTTCTGGCAAATCTTCAGCGCCCCAACCGTGCGCGCCATAGACGCGCGCGACAATTGCCCCGACGCCTCTAGCCCCGCGCCCAGCTGCACGGATTTCGAGAAGCTATCGACGACGTGAAACTGAGAGCCCTTAGGTTGTGCGATCAGCATCCGACAGGAATTCGTGCCAAGATCGAGTGCTGCATACAAATCGGCCGGATCAGGCTTAGCCGAAACCGGTTTCTTCTGAGCGGGCGGCGCGACCGGCTTGATATCCGGCGCACGATACGTGCCCGCGCTGCGATGTGGCGGCTTTTTCGCCATGGCCCAGCTTAGGCTCCTGAATTTAAAGTTATTCACAACCTAGGCGGCACAGGGCGGCCTTGCAAGGATTGCGTGGCGTCCCGCTCATAATGGAGATGAGCAAAATGACCCTCGCAAAGACTGGTGTCACCCTAGGTCAACGGCTAGCACGGGTCGCAACGCGGGTCTGGCGTGTCGAAAACATGCATAAAATCGGCATGATTTGCAGCTAGACTATCCGCAACAGCTTGGCAGAAAGGGCGATAAATGCCTGACGTAACAGTGGTTTATTGGCGCGATATCCCAGCGCAGGTGATTGTTGGCAAGGGCCGCAGAGGCTCGAAAATGCCACTGGCGGAGCGCTTTGAGCAAGCCATTGACCGCGTTGCGATGAAAGTTGGCGCCAAGGATGCGGATGCCTATATGGCCGACTGGAGGAAGGCCGCCGCCTACAGTGTCGAGGGCGAGCCTCAAGAGGTCGCAAAAGCCGAAGCCGCACGGCTGGAAGCCGAATACGACAGCGATAGATTAAAGGCGCTCATCGCCAATGACGGCAATGCCGCTTGAGCGGCTTAGGGAGGGTCTGATGGCCTTGTTGAACTTCAAACGTAAGCCCGAGAACGTGCAAACTCCGCACAATCCCGATCTGGAAGCCTTTATGAAGGATTTCTCGATCGAGGTGATGCCGCGCACGGCTGAGAAGGTCGAAGATTTCCGCGCTCTGCTGCCCGAGGGCACGCGCGTCTATATCGCCCATATCGAGGGCACGCCAATCGACGATATGGTCGCCACTGCCGCGCGTTTGGCCAAGGATGGCTTTAAGGTCATGCCGCATTTTCCAGCCCGCATCATCAAAGATGAGGCCGTCTTGGCAGACTGGATCGCGCGCTATCAAGGTGAGGCGGATGTCGACCAAGCGCTGCTTCTAGCGGGTGGCGTTGCTGAGCCGCATGGCGATTACCACTGCTCCATGCAACTTCTGGAAAGCGGCGCATTCGACAAGGCCGGGTTCAAGCGGCTTCATGTTGCAGGCCATCCCGAAGGCAACCGCGACATTGATCCGGACGGATCCACCAAAAATGTCGAAGACGCCCTGCGCTGGAAACAGAAATTTTCCGACACCACGGACGCAGAGATGGCGCTGGCCACGCAATTTGCCTTTGACGCCAAGCCCGTCATTGCTTGGGCCGACAGCTTGCGCGAAGCAGGCATCACCCTGCCCATCCATATCGGCGTCGCGGGGCCTGCCAAGCTGCAAACACTGATCAAATTCGCCATTGCTTGCGGCGTTGGCCCCTCTTTGAAGGTCCTGCAAAAGCGCGCAATGGATGTCTCTAAGCTGCTGTTGCCCTATACGCCCAATGATTTCATCTCCGAGCTGGCCGCGCATAAGGCCGCCAATCCGGAGTTCAACATCACCCATGTGCATTTCTTCCCGCTTGGCGGGATCAAGACCAATGCCAATTGGGCCATTGACAATGGCGGCAGCTCGGCGCGCCCTGCCTCTGATCAGAAAGATAAGCTATGACCCGCACGGTACTGGAATCTAAAACAAAAACCTGTGTGATTGGCTTTGACGAGCCGTTTTGTGTCATTGGCGAGCGGATCAACCCGACAGGTCGCAAAATTCTCAACGAAGAGCTTGAGCGCGGCGATTTTTCTCGCGTAGAAGCGGATGCCGTTGCGCAGATGATGGCGGGCGCAAATGTGCTCGACGTCAATTCGGGCGCAGTGTTTTCTAACAAAATGGCCGAAGATCCGCGCTATGCGGATAACAACTTTGTCGAGCCGACCTTGATGCAAGAAATGGTCACGCGCGTTCAAGCCGTGGCCGATATTCCGCTTTGTATCGACAGCTCTGTTCCGGGGGCGTTAGAAAACGGGCTGGCCGCCGCAGAAGGCCGCCCGCTCCTGAATTCCGTGACGGGTGAAGAAGAACGGCTGGAGCTCGTCTTGCCCTTGGTCAAAAAGTACAACGTGCCGGTTGTGGCTATTTCCAATGATGACACGGGCATCTCGGAAGACCCGGAAGTGCGTTTTGCAGTGGCCAAGAAGATCGTCGAGCGCGCAGCAGATTTCGGCATTCCCGCCCATGACATCGTGGTTGATCCGCTGGTTATGCCCATTGGTGCTATGGGTACCGCGGGTTTGCAGGTCTTCGCCCTCGTGCGCCGTTTGCGCGAAGAATTGGGCGTGAACACTACTTGTGGCGCCTCTAACATCTCGTTCGGGCTGCCCAACCGACATGGCATCAACAACGCTTTCTTGCCCATGGCGATGGCTGCGGGCATGACGTCGGCGATTATGAACCCGGTCGCCCTGCCCGTTGGGCCCAAGAAGCTGCAAGAAAAGCGCGATGCGCTGGCGGCGGCGGGCATTGTCGTACCAGACGATATTGATCCAGAGATTTTGTCGCAACTCACCGGCATGGGCTCGACCAAGCCGCGTGCGGGCAAAGAGATGGAGGCCATTCGCGCCGCCAACTTCCTGTCCAACCAAGACCCGTCTGGCGGCGAATGGATCAAGTTCAACAAACCTCGCAACGCTGATGGCACAGAGGCCGCAGCACGCGGCGGACGCGCGGGCCGCGCAGGCGGTCGTCGGCGCGCGCGCGGCTGAACACACAACATCTAGAGCCCCTCACTGAGGCTAGGTTGCTGTCTCGACACGCCTGTGGATAAACGTGGATTGTTTCCATTTTTATCCACAATTGTTTCCACATCTTGCATAACAAGTAGCCTCAAGCAGTAAATTCTAGGGGCAAACCTAATGAGACTATTTAATATCGCGGCTTTGGCGACGTCGGCTTTGGTTCTTCCACAAGCGACCCTTGCGGCGACCATCACCATTGACGACTTCACGACAAATCAAGCCGCCGCAGCACCTGCTGAAGGTGCGGTTCCGTCAACCAGCACGATTGCCGCCCCAGAAGCAATTGGCGGGTTTCGCACAATCTCGTTGCGCGGCGACGGGACGGGTGGAATTTTCTCGACAACAGCCGCGAATGTGTCTGGTGGTGAGGCCTCATTGTCCAACACCTCTGGCGTCACGGGCAGCGCGCTCTTTCAGTGGGTGCCGGGCGGCATTGATCTGACAGATGGCGGCTTGAATGATAGTTTCGTATTGGACGTGATTGCGACCGATCTAGGGACGAAGTTCGATCTGACAGTTGATGGCACGACCGTCTCGGCCAGTTCCGGTGCGGCAGGACGCGTGGTATTTCCGTTCACAGGTTTCGGCGATCTGACAAACGCAAACGACATCTCCTTGTTTGTGTCCGGCCCGGCCAATCTTGACACGACATTTAACTTTCTCGGCGCTGATGACCTGATCGCCAATCCGGTCACCCCGCCTGTGGCAGCCATTCCGCTGCCCGCTTCCGGTCTTTTGCTTGGTGGTCTTATTTTGGGTGCCGGCGTGGTGACACGTCGCAAAACGACTTAAAAAGTTACTCCTTTTACGTACAGAAACCGGCTCGGTCTTAGGATCGGGTCGGTTTTCTTTTGCGCCCTTGCGCCGCGGCGCACACAGGCCTTGATTTGCCGCAGACAAGCATTGCACCCGTCTTGCAACCGCCTACAAGTTTAGAAAAGGATGCAACGGATCGCGTGTTATGAGCCAAACTGACCCCCTCGTCGTCTTCACCCCGTCCGGCAAGCGCGGACATTTCGCGCCCGGCACGCCTATTTTGACGGCGGCGCGTCAATTGGGCGTCGATCTGGACTCGGTCTGTGGTGGGCGTGGGATCTGTTCGAAATGTCAGATCACGCCATCTTATGGCGAGTTTCCTAAACATGGCGTGACCGTGGCCAAAGACGCGCTCAGCGAATGGAACAGCGTCGAGCAGCGCTATGACGACAAGCGCGGGCTGACAAAAGGGCGTCGTTTGGGCTGTCAGGCGACCGTGCAAGGCGATGTTGTCATTGATGTGCCGGCCAGCAGTCAGGTCCACCGCCAAGTGGTGCGCAAACGCGCGGAAGTACGCGATATCACGATGAACCCGTCGACGCGGACCTTCTATGTCGAGGTGCAAGAGCCAGACATGCACGACCCTTCGGGTGATCTGGAACGCTTGGTTGCAGCGCTTAGGCGAGACTGGGATCTGCCGCATCTGGAGGCAGACCTGAACCTGCTGAAAACCCTGCAACCTGTGCTACGCAAGGGCGAATGGAAAGTTACATGCGCCGTGCATCTGGGTGATGAGATGTTTGCGCCTCATATCGTGCATGTCTGGCCGGGCTTCTATGAGGGCTCGATTTACGGGCTGGCCGTTGATCTGGGCTCGACGACGATTGCGGGCCATCTTTGCGATCTGCAAACCGGCGAGGTCGTGGCCTCGTCGGGCATCATGAACCCGCAAATCCGCTTTGGCGAAGATCTGATGAGCCGCGTGTCGTACTCGATGATGAACGATGCAGGCGCCGAAGAGATGACGCAGGCCGTTCGTGAAGGCATGAACGCGCTGTTTGATCAAATCACCGAGGAAGCCGAAATTGACGCCAACCTGATTATGGACGCGGTTTTCGTGTGCAATCCTGTCATGCACCACCTGTTCTTGGGCATTGATCCGTTCGAGCTGGGCCAAGCGCCCTTCGCGCTGGCCACCTCGGATGCGATCTCAATCCGGGCGTCCGAGTTGGGGCTGAACCTGCACCCTTCTGCCCGCACCTACCTTTTGCCTTGCATCGCAGGTCATGTCGGCGCGGATGCGGCGGCGGTGGCCTTGTCGGAAGCGCCGGGCAAGTCTGAAGATTTGGTTCTGGTCGTCGATGTTGGCACCAACGCCGAGATCCTTTTGGGCAACACCGAAAAAGTGCTGGCCTGTTCGTCACCGACGGGTCCAGCCTTTGAGGGCGCGCAAATCTCGTCCGGCCAGCGCGCGGCACCCGGCGCAATCGAGCGCGTCGAGATTGACGCCGAGTCCAAAGAGCCGCGCTTCAAAGTCATTGGCTCTGATCTGTGGTCCGATGACCCCGCATTTGACGCCGTGATTGCCGAGACCGGCATCACCGGCATTTGCGGATCCGGCATCATAGAGATGGTCGCAGAGATGCGTTTGGCAGGGCTTCTAGATGGGCCTGGCCTGATCGGATCACCTGAACAAACTGGCACAAGCCGTTGTTTTCAAGACGGAAGAACCTATTCCTATCTGGTCTGGGAAGATGCCGAGCGCCAGATCACAGTCACCAATCGTGACATCCGTGAAATCCAGATGGCCAAGGCCGCGCTCTATTCTGGGGCGCGTTTGCTGATGGATAAGTTTGGCGTCGATAAGGTGGACCGCGTGGTCCTTGCAGGCGCCTTTGGCGCCCATATCAGCCCCAAACACGCGATGGTTTTGGGCATGATCCCTGACGCGCCTTTGGATAAAGTGACCTCTGCGGGCAATGCGGCAGGCACTGGCGCGCGGATCGCACTCCTCAACACTGACGCGCGCACCGAGATCGAGCAGACCGTGCGCGACATTCATAAGATCGAGACCGCGATTGAGCCGCGTTTTCAGGAACATTTCGTCAATGCCTCTAATATCCCTAACGCGGTTGAGCCCTTCCCGATCCTCAATTCCATCGTCACTTTACCGGATGTGAATTTCAACACCGGCGGTGGAGAGGGCGGTGGGCGCAGGCGCAGACGTCGCAGCTCTTGACGGCGCAGGGCCGCTCGCCTAGCTGATAGCCAGCGCGCGGGTATGGTGAAAAGGTATCACGGCAGCTTCCCAAGCTTTAGTTACGGGTTCAATTCCCGTTACCCGCTCCAATCGATCACGAATTGCACCCCATCGCTTGCAATCGTCGAAATTTGTCGCGCATACTCCCCTATCAACACGAAACATCTGGGAGTTTTCGATGATACGTCTTTCCGCATTCGCGGCAGCTTTGCTTGCCACTACCGCTCTTTCCACCTCCGCCGAAACGCTACGCTGGGCGCGCGCAGGTGATGCACTGACCCTTGATCCACACGCGCAAAACGAAGGCCCGACATCGGCGCTTGGCCATCAGATCATGGAGCCTTTGGTCATGCGCGACATGACAGGCGCGATTGTGCCAGCGCTTGCGACCAGCTGGAACCCGTCTGAAACAGACCCAAATGTCTGGGAATTTACCCTGCGCGAAGGTGTGACCTATCATGACGGCTCGGCCTTCGATTCAGAGGACGTGAAATTCTCGCTCGAGCGCGCAATGACAGATGATAGCGACTATAAAGAGCTGCTCGCTTCCGTCGTCGAAGTCCGCGCGCCCTCGCCCTATAAGATCGAGATCGTCACCGACGGCCCAAACCCGATCATGCCAAGCAACCTGACCAATATGTTCATCATGGACAAAACATGGGCCGAGGCAAATAACGCCGTCAAAGTACAAGACTATGAGGGCGGCGAAGATACATATGCCGCGAAAAACGCAAATGGCACAGGGCCTTACATGCTGGTCTCGCGTGAGCCGGATGTGAAAACTGTCCTCAAGATCAATGACAATTACTGGGGCAAAGGTGAGTTCCCGATGGCGGTCACAGAGATCGTCTACACACCGATCCAGAACGCCGCGACGCGCGTGGCAGCACTTCTTTCAGGTGAGGTCGACTTCATTCAAGACGTCCCCGTGCAAGACCTTGAGCGCGTGGCGGGCCAAGACGGGCTCGACGTGCGCACAGCGCCGCAAAACCGCGTGATCTTCTTCGGTCTCAACGTAGGCGACGCGGATCTGGTGCATGACAATGTCGATGGTAAGAACCCACTTTCCGATGTGCGCGTGCGCCGTGCGATGTCGATGGCGATCAACCGCGATGCGATCAAACAGATCGTGATGCGCGACCAGTCGCAACCGGCTGGCATGATCTCTCCGCCTTTCGTGAATGGCTGGGACGCGGAGATGGATGCGTCGTCTTCCACAGATGTCGAAGGCGCCAAAGCGCTGATGGCGGAAGCAGGCTACGCTGACGGCTTCTCGATCACCCTGCACTGCCCCAATGATCGCTACATCAATGATGAAGGCATCTGTCAGGCGGCTGTGGGCATGATGGCGCAAATCGGGATCACGGTGAACCTTGACGCCAAACCCAAAGCGCAACACTTCCCGCTTCTCAGCAATCTGGAAACGGATTTCTACATGCTGGGTTGGGGTGTTCCGACCTATGACAGCGAATATATCTTCAACTTCCTTGTGCATGGTCGCGGCGAGAAATACGGCTCGTGGAATGCGACGCGCTATGACAACCCTGATCTGAACGCGAAGATCGTCTCGCTCGCCTCTGAGACGGACCTTGAGAAGCGCAACGCAGATATCAAAGCGATCTGGGAAGTGGTGCAGGAAGAACAGCTCTATATTCCGATCCACCACCAGGTTTTGAACTGGGGTATGGCGTCGAAAGTCGGCACAATTGTTGCCCCTGATGACACTGCCAAGTTCAAGTATTTCACCCTGAACTAAATTCAACGCGGCCCTGCCCGAATATGGGCGGGGCCGTTTCTCGCTCAACGCGACTGTCGCTGGGCCCTGCCCGCACCGACGCTCTTTCACTCAGCAATAAAAGGAGTGCTTTCATGCGCTTACTCACTACGACTGCGGTATTGTCACTGGCTCTAAGCGCCAGTGCTTATGCCGAAACCTTCCGCTGGGCGGGTACGACCGACCCGCAAACGATGGACCCGCACGCGGTCAACTCGGCCCCTGTTTTGGGGTTTTTGAACAACGTCTATGAAGGCCTCGTGCGCCGCGGCAAAGACATGGCGATCGAGCCTGCGCTGGCCACAAGCTGGGAGCCTATTGGCGAAGGCGAAGGCTGGCGGTTCACGCTGCGCCAAGGTGTTAAATTCCATGGCGGAGAGGAGTTTACAGCCGAGGATGTGATGTTCTCCTATCAGCGCGCGTCCTCTGAGCAGGCCGATACATCAAGCTGGTTCTCGCCTGTCTCTGAGGTCGTGATGGTCGATGATTACACGATCGACATTATGACCACAGCGCCGAACCCGATCTTTCCAGACAGCATTGCCAACTGGATGATCATGGATAGCGGTTGGGCTGCGGCCAATGGGGCTGAGCGGCCTGCGAAAGATGCCGAGAACCACGCGACACTCAATGCCAATGGTACGGCGGCCTTTATGTTGGCGGAGCGCCAGCCCGGCTTGAAGACTGTTCTGACGCCGTTTGATGGCTGGTGGGGCGAGGCGGAACATAATGTCACCCGCGCCGAATTCACGCCGATCCAGAACCCTGCAACGGCTGTGGCGGCGCTTCTTTCGGGCGATGTTGATATGATCAACCCTGTGCCTATTCAGGATGCCGAACGTCTGGCGAGCTCTGGAAATGTCAAAGTTATCAAAGGCATCGAGGCGCGCGTCATCATGCTGGGTTTCCCGCATCAGGCGGCAGAGCTGAAATATTCCGACGATGCGGGCAAGCCGAACCCGTTCAAAGATGTTCGCGTTCGCCAAGCAGTGGCGCATGCGGTGAATGTGCCTGCGATCTTGCAAACGATCATGCGGGGCAATGCCGAGGAAGCCAGCCAATTGGTCAGCCCGGCGATGCGCGGGTTCTCGCGGTCGTTGGCGGCCAGACCCGCCTTTGACGTTGAAAAGGCTAAGGAATTACTGACTAAAGCCGGTTATCCGGACGGGTTTTCCTTTGGTCTGAAATGCCCCAATGACCGTTATCTCAATGACGAGGCGGTCTGTCAGGCGGTCACGGGGATGCTGGCTCAGATCGGGCTGAAGGCGGAACTGGACGCGATGCCGGTGCAAAATTATTGGCCGGAACTGCGCGAAGATAACTACGATATGTATCTTCTGGGCTGGTCGCCCGGCACGTTTGACGCCGAGCATCCGATCCGCTTTTTGGTCCACACGCCGAACGCTGAAAAGAAGCTAGGCTCTTGGAATTTCGGGGATTTTTCGAATGCCCGCGTCGATGAGCTGCTGCCTTTGATGCAGTCAGAAGTCGATGACACCAAGCGTCAGGCCTATATTGATGAGGCCACGAAGATCATCCAAGACGAGATGACTTACGTGCCGATGTATGTGCAGCCTCTGGTCTGGGGTGCGGGTGCGAATGTGGAGCTGACACAACGCCCCGATAACTTCTTCATCCTGCGTTGGGTGACGATGAACTAGGCTACATCTTGGGGTTCACGCCCCAGACTTAACGATGAAAAAATAGGCAGTCCTGCGTGGATTGCCTATTTTTTGTGCATTATTGAAATCTTAATCTTACCATCAGGTTAATATTAACCCGGTGTTAAGCCTTACTTTCCGGCAAATCTTAATGCGCCGTTAAGCTTATGTTCTAGGTCAGCCTGGCACCTGTTTTCGCATCAAACAGATGACAAATACCGGCCGGGATATTGGCGGAAACAGACTCGCCAATTTCGGCGCGGAAATCTTTGTCCGCCTTGACCGAGACGATGGCAGGCCCGCATTTCACGGTGACCATTGTGGCGTCGCCGAGCAGTTCCATCGAATAGACTTTGGCGTTGAGCTCGGCTGACTTTTTGGCGATCGAGGCATCTTCCGCGCGGTAGCCCAAGGTGACGGGGCCGGAATGGTTTTTGAAGCCTTTGATCTCGAGATTGGGCGCTTTGAACACGCCGTCTGAAATTTCGCCATCAACAAGGTTCATCGCAGGGTTGCCGATGAAGGAGGCCACGAACGTGTTGGCGGGGTTGTCGTAGATTTCGGTCGGGCTGCCCACTTGTTGGACGATGCCCTTCTCCATCACTACGACGCGGTCGGCCAGAGTCATCGCCTCGATCTGGTCATGGGTCACGTAGATCGT
>CAZCEW010000033.1:0-22649 GCA_964497775.1 uncultured Rhodobacterales bacterium | reverse complement strand
GACATGGTGCTCAGCTACACGACCTCGCCCGCCTACCATATCATCGCCGAAGAGGATGAGACCAAATCGGCCGCGATTTTCGACGAGGGTCACTACTTCATGACCGAACTGGTCGCGAAGACAAAAACCAGCACACAGCCCGAACTGGCCAGCGCGTTCATGGATTTCGTCCTGTCGGAGACCTTCCAGCAGATGATTCCCACCGCCAACTGGTCCTTCCCGGCCAAATTGGATGCCGACAAACTGCCCGAAGGTTTTGCGAAACTCGCCTTGCCGGAAAAAGCGCTGTTCTACTCCGAAGACGAGGCAGCGGCCCTGCGCGATGACGTGCTGCAAGAATGGTTAAGCGCATTCAGTCAATAAGGCTCACTCACATCAGCGGGGCGGTCGTAATCGCCCTGCTGCTTGCCCTGACCTTCGGCACGCTCGGCGCCGTCGCTTGGCGGGCGGAGACCATCACGCAGCTCAGCGCGCAAGATTGGGCTGCGATCCGCTTTACAATCCTGCAAGCGCTTGCGTCAGCCGGCATCAGCGTGGCGCTCGCCATCCCCGTTGCCCGCGCGCTCGCCCGCCGCGAATTTCCCGGGCGAAGCCTTCTGATAACCCTTCTCGGCGCGCCGTTCATCCTTCCGGTCATCGTCGCGGTTCTGGGTTTGATCGCCGTGTTTGGCCGCACGGGATTGGTCAGTCAAATGCTGGGTTGGGCAGGAATAGACCCTATTTCTATTTACGGCTACCACGGCGTGATCATCGCGCATGTCTTCTTCAATCTACCACTTGCCACGCGCCTCATCCTGCAAGGTTGGCTCACCATCCCGGGAGAGCGGTTCCGCCTCGCGCAATCCCTCAACTTCCGCGGCTCCGATACATTTCACCATATCGAACGCCCGATGCTACGCCGTATCTTGCCAGGCGCGTTCATGGTGATCTTCCTCATTTGCACCACCAGTTTCGCGGTGGCACTTGCCTTGGGCGGAGGCCCCAAAGCCACCACAATCGAGCTCGCCATTTACCAAGCCTTCCGTTTCGATTTCGACCTATCGAAAGCCGCGCAATTGGCCCTGATCCAGTTCGCCATTTGCGGCGCAATCGCGCTCGTGTCGGTCTGGGTGTCGGTCCCAACGGGGCAGGGCGCGGGTCTGGACCGTGTGGTCGCGCGCAATGATGGCTCCAAGACACTCGACACGATCATCGTCACGCTCGCCGCCCTGTTCCTACTGCTCCCGCTCAGCATGATCGTCCTGCGCGGGCTCGGATCGCTGCCGGATCTGCCGGCCAGCACATGGTCAGCCGCGCTCAGATCCGTGCTTGTTGCCACAGGTTCTGCCTTCCTCGCCATCGCGTTAACCTTACCGCTGACGATTTTCGCACACCGCGTGAGCCGCGTGGCCGAGGGTATCGGCTATCTGTCTATCGCCGCCTCACCGCTGGTCATTGGCACGGGCCTGTTCATTCTGGTCTACCGCTGGGCCGACCCGGTCGCACTCGCTCTGCCGATCACAATGTTGGTTAACGCAGCCATGAGCCTGCCCTTCGCCCTGCGCGCCATCGCGCCTGAGCTCACCAATGTGGAGCGCGATTACGGTCGTCTCGCCGATAGTCTTGCTATGACAGGCTTCGCGCGCTTCCGGCTGGTGCTGTGGCCGCGTTTGCGTCGCCCTATCGGTTTTGGCGCAGGGCTGGCTGCGGCGCTTTCTATGGGCGATCTGGGCGTCATCGCGCTGTTTGCTGATCCTGAAACCGCCACTTTGCCGCTGGCGCTTTATGGCTTGATGACCGCCTACCGAATGGACGAGGCTTACGCGGCGGCGCTTTTGCTTCTGACGCTTAGCATCGCGCTGTTTTGGTTTTTCGATCGCGGAGGGCGCGTGAATGCTGACACTTGACCAGATCCGCATCACCCAAGGCAGTTTCACGCTCGACGCGGATTTTACCTTGGAAGCCGGTACCCGCACCGCGATCATCGGCCCATCGGGTGCAGGAAAATCGACCCTAATAAGCGCAATTGGCGGATTTCTACCACTCACCTCTGGCCGTATCGTCATCGATGGCAAAGACGTCACCGACCTTCCCGCAGGCGCGCGGCCCGTGACGACTGTGTTCCAAGACGCCAACCTTTTCCCGCATCTCACAGTGGCGCAGAATGCGGGGCTTGGTCTCAATCCAAGCCTGAAACTCACCGCAAATGATCACGATCAAATCGCCCAAGCCATCGCGCGGGTGGGGCTCGACGGTCTGGCAGATCGCAAACCTGCGCAGCTTTCTGGCGGGCAGCAAAGCCGCGCTGCTTTGGCGCGAATGCTGCTGCGTGCGGCCCCTATCGCGCTGCTGGATGAGCCGTTCTCAGCCCTTGGCCCCGCTCTCAAAACCGACATGCTCGACCTTCTGGCAGAGATCGCGACCGAGCGTAACTTGACCCTTCTGATGGTCACTCACAGCCCAGAGGACGCGCAGCGCATCGCGCCGCACTCGATCCTTGTCGCCGACGGCAAAGCCCACGCGCCGCAGCCCACGAAAGCGCTGTTCGACAATCCGCCCGAGGCCTTGCGCGCTTACCTCGGCACATAAAAAAACGCGCCTCAGCCGAGACGCGTTTTCTATCGTTTTATGTGGCTTCAGATCAGTGCTGATCTTTGCGCTTGATCGGAGCCCAGATTTTCTTGTTCGTCAGATACAAGAGCACCGTTAGAAGTGTCAGGAACAACACCGCCACAAAGCCCGTTTGCTTGCGCGAGTTCTGATGCGGCTCAGCCGTCCACATCAAGAAGGCGGCAAGATCTTCTGACAGGTTTTGCAAGTCGGTGGCATGCCCGTCGTCAAACTCGACATCATCGCCCCACAAAGGCGGCGCCATCGAAATCCAACCGCCCGGGAAGGCCGTGTTTTCGTACAAGGTCACACCGGCCTCTTCCTTCTCTTCGCCGGTATAGCCGGTCAGAAGCGACACGATATATTCCGGGCCACCAATGCCTTTGACGAACTGATTGATCCCTGTGCCATATGGCCCGGAGAAACCGGCGCGCGCTTTGGCCATCAAGGACAAATCAGGCGCACCCGCTACCTCATTGGCGGGGAAGTGATCTGTCGGCACCAAGGGGCGCAGCTCGCCTTCCTCGGCATCAAACAGATGCATATTTGCGCCTTCATCATTGACCGAAAGCTCTGCGACATAGGCCTTCATCTGATCATCCGGCAGGTGTGGCCCACCTTCGTCAGCCAAAGTGCGCAGTGGCACAAATTTCAACCCGTGACAGGCCGAACAGACCTCCGTGTAGATCTTCAGGCCGCGCTGCAACTGGTTCTGATCGTAAGACCCGAAAGGCCCTTCAAACGAGAAGTCAGTGTCATAGACTTTGCCTGCGCCACCGGCCGCTTGAGCGCCTGTTGCCAGACCAAAAGCCAGCAGCGTCGCGAGTGAGAGTTTCTTGATCATGTCTCTGTTCCTCTTACTCAGCCGGAGACGCAACCGCGTCACCTTTGTCTTTGCGTGGATAATGCGCATCGAAATCTTCCTCGATGGTGGCAGGTCGATCCAGCGGTTTCTCGATCACGCCAAGCAGCGGCAAGATCACCAGGAAGTAGGCGAACCAATAGGTCGAGGCGATCAGGGAGATCGTGTTAAACGGCTCCTCTGCAGGCATTGCGCCGACCCACATCAGCACAAAGAAATCGACGACCAGCAGGGCGAACCACCACTTGAACATCGGGCGGTAGCGACCAGAGCGCACCGAGGATGTGTCGAGCCATGGCACCAAGGCCATCACCGCAATCGCGCCAAACATCGCCACAACACCGAAGAACTTCGCATCAATGATGCCGCCGGAGATGAAGCCTGCAAATTGTACGACCCAGACCTCGTCTGTGAAGGCCCGCAAGATCGCGTAGAACGGCAAGAAGTACCATTCGGGAACGATATGCGCAGGTGTGGCAAGCGCGTTAGCTTCGATGTAGTTATCCGGGTGGCCAAGGTAGTTCGGCATGAAGCCGACGATGGCCCAGAACACCACCATGATCACGCCCAGCGCGAACAAGTCCTTCATCACAAAGTAAGGCCAGAACGGCACAGTGTCGCGCGCTGCTTCCTCTTTCGAGGTGCGGCGTACTTCAACGCCTGTTGGGTTGTTGTTGCCTGTGGTGTGGAACGCCCAGATATGCACGGCCACAAGACCGGCAATCACGAAGGGCAGCAAATAGTGCAAGCTGAAGAAACGGTTCAGCGTCGCGTTATCAACCGCAGGTCCACCCAGCAGCCATGTCTGGATGCCTTCGCCAATGCCCGGGATAGCGCCGAACAGGCCAGTGATAACAGTAGCACCCCAAAACGACATCTGACCCCAAGGCAAAACGTAGCCCATGAAGGCCGTGCCCATCATCATCAGGTAAATCAGCATACCGATGATCCACGTAATCTCGCGCGGCGCTTTGTAAGAGCCGTAATAGAGACCGCGGAAAATATGCGCATAGACCGCCACAAAGAACAGCGACGCGCCGTTGGAATGCAAGTAGCGCAGCATATAGCCGCCATTCACGTTGCGCATGATATGCTCAACGGAGGCGAACGCATTGTCTACATGCGGCGTGTAATGCATCGCCAGCACAATGCCGGTGACGATTTGCAGCACAAGACAGAACGTCAAAACGATGCCCCAGATCCACATCCAATTCAGGTTCTTGGGTGTGGGGATCATCAGCGTATCATACATCAGCCCGACAATCGGCAGGCGCTTATGCAGCCACTTTTCGCCGTTTGAGGTGGGCTCGTAATGGTCGTGTGGGATACCAGCCATAATGTGTTTCTCCCTTAACCGAGTGTGAGTGTATCGCCGTCGAACGCAGCGACGGGTACGGGCAAGTTCTTGGGCGCAGGGCCCTTACGAATACGCCCCGATGTATCATAATGCGAGCCGTGGCAGGGGCAGAACCAACCGCCAAAGTCACCCGCATCGCCAAGCGGCACACAGCCCAGATGCGTACAGACACCAATCATCACCAGCCATTCGCCTTCTTCATCCAGCGAGCGGTTTTCATCAGAGGCGTCAGCGCCGACAAGGTTCGCGTTCTCAGAGCCTTGGTCCGGCAAATCGCTAAGATTGACAGCGCGGGCTGCATCAATCTCTTCTTGCGTGCGGCGGCGAATAAACACCGGCTTGCCCAGCCATTTGACCGTGATCTGCGTGCCGGGCTCAACGCCTGACACATCCACATCAATCGAGGCCAACGCCTGAACATCCGCAGATGGGTTCATCTGGTTAACCAGCGGCCAAATCGCGGCGCCAGCCGTTACAGCCCCCGCGCCAGCGGTCGCGTAGTAAAGAAAGTCGCGGCGAGTGCCGCTATCGTCGTCTGCATGGGACACGAGAACTTCTCCCTTGTCTGGCCGTCGCAACGGCCGATAAATTCGAGAATCTGTACCAAATTGGCACAGGCCTATCGGGGGTAGATATATTCCAATGACCCCTCACGTCCAGCCATGAAACCTCAATAGGGAAAGCCATTTGTCGCACCTGCTCGAAATCGCAGCCTATCAACCCGATCTGGCGCCCAATCTTGGCTCGCTGATCCGGCTTGGGGCCTGCTTTGATTGCCCCATCCATGTGATCGAGCCTTGCGGCTTCCCGTTTTCGCTCAAATTGGTGAAAACAAGGGCCTTGGACTATGCAGATAAGGCGCAAATCCACCATCACGACAGCTGGGACGCCTTTGAGACGCGCCCGAAACAAGGCCGCAAGGTGCTTCTGACGACCAAGGCCGCGCAGGATTTATGGGATTTTTCCTTCCAACCGGGCGATTGTCTGATCTTTGGTCAGGAAAGTGCGGGTGTTCCCGAACAGATACACGATGTCGCAGATGCGCGTGTCAAAATTGCCATGCCAGGTGGGGGCCGCAGCCTCAATATCGCGATTGCCGCGGGAATCGCTGTGGCCGAAGGTTTGCGCCAGTTGCGTTAGAAATTCAGATGCATTTCGCGGTGCGGTATCCCCGCATCATCAAATTCCGGACCCTTCGCCGTGAAACCCAGTTTCTCGTAAAATGCAATCGCATGAGTTTGCGAGCCCAAAGTGGCACTCGCGAAACTGTTGCGCAGATCATCCAGAATGATCCCCATCAACTCCGCCCCCAGACCTTGCCCGCGATAGGCATCCAAAACCGCGACGCGCTGAATTTTCGCAACACCACCCAGATCCATCACCCGAGCGGTCGCGACGGGTACTCCGTCGATCTCCGCCAGATAGTGACGACAGATTTCGTCCTTGCCGTCGACCTCCTCGGCCTCCGGCACGCGTTGACCTTTTATAAACACTTCACGCCGAATTTTCAGGCATTTTTCGAGAAAGTGATTAAAATTTAGGCAGTTTTCGTCATTTTGCCTAAAAATTAGGCAGTTTGTGAACTTAGCCAACAGGAACAGTGTCTTTCATGCTCTCACGCTCAGAAAACGTTTCAAACCAAGCGCTTAGACCATCACGCCCTTTGCGCCAGTTGCGATCTTCCATGCGAAGGTCCAGATAGCCCAAAGCGCAACCAACCGCGATTTGCCCGATATTCAACGGCCCTGAAAGATGGCTCATCCAACGGGTCTCTAGCGCGTCTAAGGCCCGATCAATCTTGGCGTATTGCCCTTCGATCCAGTCAGAAAACTGTTTGTTTTCAGGACGTACGCGGGATTCGTAGACCATGAGTATGGCCGCATCCAAAATGCCATCCGCGGTCGCTTCCAGCGTCAAAAGCTCCCATGTCCGCGCGCCCTCGGAATACAATCCAGCCCCGGCGCGATCATCCAAGAAACGACAAATAACCCTGCTATCATAAAGGGTTACGCCACCCACACGCTCCAGCGCAGGGATCTTGCCAAGCGGATTTTGCGTGATCGGAATGGTGCCGGGATCAAGCGGAGTCCCCCCCGCCATTTCGATCTCAACATCATCGATCTGGCCTGTTTCTTTCAACAAAAGCAATACTTTACGCACGTAGGGCGAGGTCGGGCTGGAGTAGAATTTCATGGCAATCCCCTTCTATCTGACCCCATCTAGAAGCGATTACTCTCCCGCACGCAAGGTCGCATCCGCGCGGGATCCGGGAAAGATCGTCACCGGATCCCCTGCTTCCCATTTTGGAAATTTGGGCATAATGCGTTGAAAAGACGGGCTTTCTAGAAACGTATCGAGCCATTTAATCAGCTGAGGCCAGTCTTGCGCATCAAACCAAGCGCGGTCGGTATTCGCGAATTGTCGCACGAAAGGAAGGATCGCCATATCAGCGAGCCGCGCATGATCACCAAACAGAAAATCATTGCTTTCCAATTGTTTATCCAGCTTGCGCAAGAACACCGCGCCAATCTCGCGCTGCTCTTCAGCGTCTGTGCCATGGCGGTTGTGATACTTATAGCCGTCCAAAGCCGCCTTAAACGGCCCATCCGCCTCTGCGATCAGATCATGCCCTTCTTGCGGCATATCCAACCAGCACTCAGGGTCGTTAAGTCCAAGTCCCCAAAGCATAATTTCCAGACTTTCCTCGATCACTACCCCGTCTGAGATCAACACCGGAACCGTCCCTTTCGGCGAGCTTTCAAGAAATTCCGGCGCTTTGTCACGAAGTAGAATTTCGCGCAATTCAGTCTCTAACCCTGCAGAAACCAGCGCCAACCGCGCCCGCATCGCGTAAGGACAACGCCGAAATGAATACAAGATCGGCCGCGCGCTCACGCCGCAACCAGCCTTTTGCCGTCCGAGCTCAAAATCCGTGCAGCTACGATTTCACCTTTGGTTTTCGGCGTCTCAAAATGAACTTCAGCAAATTGCTCGGTTCGCCCCATGGTCTCGCTTTCCATCAAGATGTGGTGGGTCTCGCCGATCTGCGCCGCTAGATGTTGCTGAACCTGATCTTCCCCCAAAGCCCGCAACCTTGCCGCACGCGCCTTGATGATCTTGCCGTCCACCTTCGGCATCCGCGCCGCCGGTGTCCCCTCGCGGGCCGAGTAGGGGAAGATATGCAGCCAAATCAGCCCGCATTCCTCAACCAGCTTTATTGAGTTCTCGAACATCTCGTCACTCTCGGTGGGAAAGCCCGCAATGATATCCGCGCCAAAAGTGATGTCAGGCCGCAAGCGCCGCGCCTCTTGGCAAAACGCAATCGCATCATCCCTCAGGTGCCGCCGTTTCATCCGCTTGAGGATCATGTCATCGCCCGCTTGCAGCGACAAATGCAGGTGAGGCATCAGCCGAGGCTCGCTGGCAATCGCCTGCATCAACGCCTCATCCACCTCGATAGAATCGATCGAGCTGATCCGAAGTCGCGGCAAATCCGGCACCAGTTTCAATACTCGAAGCACCAAATCGCCCAATTTAGGCTCTGATGGCAGGTCTGCGCCCCATGAGGTCATATCAACGCCCGTCAGCACGACTTCCCGATATCCGCGCCCGACCAAGCGCTTGATCTGGTCAACCACAACCCCTGCCGGAACCGACCGGGAATTGCCGCGACCGTAAGGGATAATGCAAAAGGTGCAGCGGTGATCGCAGCCGTTTTGCACCTGCACATAGGCCCTGCTGCGCGACCCGAAACCGTCGATCAAATGCCCGGCTGTTTCAGTCACGGACATGATATCATTGACCTGCGCCTTCTCGGTCGTGCCAATCAGGTCGGGAGCCATTTCGGCCCATGTCTCGGCCTGCATCTTCTCGGTATTGCCGAGCACGAGATCGACCTCCTCCATCGCGGTGAAGGTTGCGGGCTCGGTCTGTGCGGCACATCCGGTGACGATCAGTTTCGCATCAGGATTGTCGCGGCGGAGCTTGCGTATATCTTGGCGCGCTTTGCGCACGGCCTCGGCGGTGACGGCGCAAGTGTTCACGACGACTGTATTCTCCAAACCACTCGCAGTGGTCAGCTCCCGCATCGCCTCGGTTTCATAGGCATTCAAGCGACACCCATGGGTCGAGAATATAGGCGCCTGACGGTTCATTAGAGATTGGCCAGAAATTCGGCGGTGAGAGTCGCGTCAAACACATGCGCGCTGGGCCCGGTCATCCAGACGCCATCATCGCGCCAATCGACAAGAATCGTCCCGCCGTCGAGCTGGATTGTTACTGCGCGTCCTGTAAGACCGCGCCTCGCAGCAGCAACGACCACGGCACAAGATGAAGAACCGGAGGCAAGGGTCACGCCCACGCCACGTTCCCACACGCGCATCCGCAAATGATCAGGCCCGATGACATGCGCGACTTGCACATTGGTGCGCTGGGGAAACAGGGCATGGGTTTCATGGAAAGCCCCGAAGCTTGGCAGATCAATGGCCTCCGCATCCTCGACAAAGAAGCTGCAATGCGGGTTGCCCATGCCGGTCGCCGTTGGGCTTCCATCAATCGGAAGCTCCAGCGTGTCCATCGCTTTGGCGAGCGGGATATCGGCCCAATCCAAGAGCGGTTGACCCATGTTCACCCGTGTTAGACCCTGTCCGGCGTCCTCAGCCAGAAGGATGCCGCGCTCTGTGCGCAGGCTCAAACGGTCGGTGCCGCGCCGATCCATCTCGAAGCGCGCGATGCAGCGGGTTGCGTTGCCACAGGCCGCAGCGGTAGAGCCATCGGCGTTGTAAAACACCAACCCGATATCAGCGTCGGGCACATTTTCAAGGACCGCCAGCTGATCAAACCCCACACCGCGATGTCTATCGCCCAGCGCACGCGCAAGCGCGGGCGACATGCCGGCACCAACCTTTTGGTCGCGCTGGTCGATGACGACGAAGTCATTGCCGAGCCCATGCATTTTCATGAAGGGCAGGGAGGTATGTGGATCAGCAGAGCTCATAAGCGCCGATATAGCGGTGATACCCGGTGTTTGAAAGGTGCAGCAGTTGGCAGAGATCGACGCGGTTAATCTTGACTGATATTGTAAGAAAAGCCACTAGAGTCGCGTCCCTTTGCTAACTCCGAAAGATCTACCGCCCCGATGACACCCTCCGCCATGCCTTATAGAAGTCGTTGGCTCGCGATACTTGCTCTGGTGTTGGCAGGGTTTGCGGCGTTGCCCTATCTAGCGGTGGCGCTGGCGGCCATGTCGGGTTCGCTCGATACCGTGCTGCATCTGTCGCAAACAGTTTTGGCGCGTTACACGAGCGCGACGCTCACGCTCGTCGTGCTTGTCTCGCTGGGGACCGGATTCATCGGGGTGGGCGCTGCCTGGCTGGTGGTGATGACCAATTTCCCGGGCAGACGGCTGTTAGAGATTGCTCTGGTGATCCCGCTCGCCTTTCCCGCCTATGTGCTGGCCTATGCCTATACGCATATTCTAGATCATCCCGGCATCGTTCAAAGCAGTCTGCGCGATCTGATGGGGTGGGGTCCGCGCGACTATTGGTTCCCAGAAATCCGGTCGCTGGGAGGTGCTGCGGCGATGCTGGTCTTGGTGCTCTACCCTTACGTCTACTTACTGGCGCGCGCTTCTTTCGCCTCGCAAAGTGCGACGGCGTTTCTGGCGGCGCGCTCGCTTGGGAAATCGCCGATGGGCGCGTTTTGGACGGTGTCTTTACCGATGGCGCGCCCTGCGATTGCCGCGGGCGTCTTGCTGACCGCGATGGAAACGATTGCCGATTTCGGAACCGTTTCCTATTTCGGGGTTCAGACCTTTGCGACAGGAATTTACACCAGTTGGTTCTCGATGGCGGACCGTGCGGCGGCGGCGCAATTGTCGCTTGGGCTTTTGGCATTTGCGCTGCTTTTGGCCTTGTTAGAGCGTTATTCCCGTAGTCGAGGCCGTTTCCACAACGGCAAGCGCCATGACAGTATGACCCGGATCGAACTTCAGGGCGGCTGGCGCATGGGCGCGTCGCTTTTATGCGCTTTACCAGTGCTGTTCGGAGTAATCTTGCCGACGATCGCACTGCTTGTGATGGCTCTGGGATCGAACCAAAACCTGCTGAGCGCGCGCTATCTTGGGTTCATTCAGAACTCGTTGATTTTGGCGGTGACTGCTGCCGTCTTGACGGTCTCTGCGGCGATCATTTTGGGCACTTACCGTAGGTTCTCGCAAAGTCGGCTGTCAGCCGGCACTGTCTATATTGCGCGACTAGGCTATGCCGTTCCGGGCGGCGTGATTGCGGTCGGTCTGCTTGTGCCTTTCGCCGCTTTCGACAACGCGCTGGACGCATGGATGCGCGCGACCTTTGATATCTCGACCGGGCTTTTGTTGACTGGGTCGATCTGGGTTCTGATAGGGGCCTATATGATCCGCTTTATGGCCGCAGCGATCGGAGCCTATGAGGGCGGTATCGCCGTGCTTAGCCTCAATGTCGATGCCGCCGCACGGGTCTTGGGCAGTGGGGCCTCGGGCATTATCCGGCGTGTGCATATGCCGATCCTGACGCCAAGCCTTCTGACAGCGGCGCTGATTGTCTTTGTCGATGTGATGAAAGAGCTGCCCGCGACCTTGATCATGCGCCCGTTCAACTTTGACACGCTGGCGGTGCAAGCATTCCGTCTGGCGTCAGACGAGCGATTGGCGGGCGCTGCTGTGCCAAGTCTGATGATCGCAGCAATCGGCCTTTTGCCGGTGATCTTGCTTTGTCGTCAAGTCGGGCGCGACAAGGTGTAAAGGCGCAAGAAGTCTTCCCGCGCCTTTCCCGATTCAGACCCTAAATAGGGCTTTATTCCCAACCAACCTGATTGAAGATTTTCTGCGCGGCGGGCACGTTCTTGGCCACCTTTGACAGATCGACGGCGTCTGGCTTGAACTCTCCAAACTGTGCGACGCTGGGGCTGACGGCTACGCCTGCAACAACGGGAAACTCGTCATTGCCGCTGGAGAAATACTGCTGCGCTTGATCCGTCGCCAGATATTCAAGAAACTTGACCGCGTTGTCGCGGTTGGGCGCATGGGCTGCGACGCCGCCGCCTGACAGGTTCATATGTGCGCCTTCAGCGTCTTGCGACGGGAAGATCCAGCCGATCTTTTCGATGTCATCTGAGAGACCAGACACATCGGTGCGCAGCGCGCGGGCAAAGTAATAGGTGTTGGAGATCGAGATATCGCATTCGCCCGAGATCAGGCCGCGCAATTGATCCGTGTCGCCACCTTCCGGCGGACGGGCGAAATTGGCGACGACGCCAGCGGCCCAGCTTGTCGCGACCTCTTCGCCGAAATTCTCGATCATCGCCGAAAGTAGCGTCTGGCTATAGACATTCGATGACGAACGGTGACAGACCATGCCCTTATAGGCCGGATCGGCCAGAGCCATGTAATCCTGAGGCGGGTTGGCGACACGGGCCTTGTCGTAAAAGATGATCCGCGCGCGTTGCGAGAAACCGAACCACTGGTTGTCGCTGTCTTGCAGATTTGCAGGGATTTTCGCCTCAAGCTCAGCGCTATCGATAGATTGCAAAACGCCTGCATCCTTGGCGCGTTCTAGCCGCGAAGTGTCGACCGTCAGCAAAATGTCAGCTGGAGAATTCGCACCTTCTGACGACATACGCGCAATCAGCTCATCCGCTTTGCCTTCGATCCGGTTGATCGTGATGCCGGTTTGGTCTGTGAAGTCGGAATAGAGCCGCTCGTCAGTGTCATAATGGCGCGAGGAATAGAGATTCAACTCTCCCTCCGCGAAGGCGGGCAGGGCGGTCATCAACGCGGTCGTTGCGGCAGTAAAAAGCAGGAGGGATTTCTGTTTAAAAGCCATTGGGCCAGTCCTTTGAGGCATGAGTCTTCCTCCCTTAGAAAGCGCATTTTTGGGAGGATGGCAAGTATATCCGATAAAAATAGTCAGATAAAGAATTGAGAGGCTGTTCTTGGTCAAAACCATCACGTAGTTGTATGTTGCGAGGCTCGAATGGGTCTGCGCATTGTCGAGACGCCCACCAGCACATCTCAGGAGCTTGCTTCAATGGAACTGAATTCTGACTTTAGCTCTCGCGTCCTTGTGCATTCAGAGGATTTGGACTGGCTGGCCTCGCCTATGCCGGGTGTTGAGCGCCGGATGCTTGATCGAATTGGTGGCGAGGTTGCACGCGCTACGACAATCGTGCGTTACGCGCCCGGCAGTCAGTTTTCTGCCCATACCCATACCGGCGGCGAAGAGTTCATCGTGCTAGACGGTGTTTTTCAGGACGAGCATGGCGATTTCCCTGCAGGCACCTATGTGCGCAATCCGCCGACGACCAGTCACACGCCGGGCTCGGAGCCGGGCTGTACGATCTTTGTGAAGCTCTGGCAGTTCGACATGCAAGATCGCACCCAGTTTCGAAAAGACATGAGCGATGCGCTGGGCGCGTCTAAAGATGGTGTGGCGA
The DNA here is from genome assembly GCA_964497775.1 of uncultured Rhodobacterales bacterium. Lineage (GTDB taxonomy): Bacteria > Pseudomonadota > Alphaproteobacteria > Rhodobacterales > Rhodobacteraceae > Litoreibacter. The sequence goes on along the minus strand of CAZCEW010000033.1, from coordinate 9,372 downwards.
GCGCGCTGTTACACCAAGACGCGCGCGAGACGGTGACGTTTCATAAACTAGATGCAGATGCCAACCTAATGCTGAGCGATCAGGGCGGCATCGAAATGCTGGTCATCGACGGCTCACTGGACGAAGGCGGCGACACATTACGCAAAGGCTCTTGGCTGCGTCTGCCGGAAGGTATGAACCTGAATGCCGAAGCGGGCGCAGACGGCGCATCGGTCTGGATCAAGTCTGGCCATTTGCCTTTCGCTGCGCCACCAGCCGCCTGATGCAGGCTGACATCGCAATTATCGGTGGCGGTCTTGCCGGGCTGCGCCTTGCAGATCTGTTGCACCAAGCCGGTCAGAGTTTCGTTATTATCGAAGCGCGAGATCGCTTCGGCGGGCGCATTCTGACTGAGACTATAGGGCAGGCGGGCTTTGATATGGGGCCTGCTTGGTTCTGGCCGGGCCAACCTCGGATCGCGGCTTTGGCCGAGCGGTTCGTGATCTCAACATTTGAGCAATATAGCAACGGGCTTGCACGGTTCGAGGATGGTGCGGGCAATGTCGAAACCTTGCGCGGTTTAGGCTCTATGCAAGGCTCTTTGCGCCTTGGGGGCGGCATGCAGAGTTTGACGGAGGCTCTGCTGCGACAAATCCCTGAGCCCCAAATCCGGCGCGGCGCGGCGGTAACGCACATCGCGAACGCGTCGGACCGGATCACGCTCGGCTTGTCAGATGGCACTGAATTGACCGCCGATCAGATCGTGCTCGCCCTGCCTCCCCGGATTGCCTTTGATCAGATCGAATTTTCCCCGCCCTTGCCAGATGAGGCGCGCAGCGCTTTGCGCGACACCCCGACCTGGATGGCTGGCCAAGCCAAAGCCATCGCCATCTACCCCAAGCCGTTCTGGAGAGAAGCAGGCCTGTCCGGAGACGCAGCCAGCCGGCACGGACCAATGGTTGAGATCCACGATGCCTCCCCGATGGATACAGGGCCATATGCGCTGTTCGGCTTCATAGGCGTCCCCGCGCAAGCCCGCACGGATGAGGCACAGCTTCGCGCGGCGGTCATTGCTCAACTGGGTCGGCTGTTTGGCTCTGAGGCGTTGCGGCCCGAGGCGGTCTTGCTCAAGGATTGGGCGCACAGCCCGTTCACGGCCATGTCTTTGGATCACGCGCCTCTCTATGCCCATCCCAGCTACGGTATGCCCGAGGCTTTGCGCGATCTTTGGCAAGGCAAACTGATCTTCGGCGCAACTGAGGTCGCGGCGCAATTTGGCGGCTACCTTGAAGGGGCTTTGGAAGCGGCGGAATATGCATATGAGCGTCTCAAGTCACATCGCACAGGTTTTGGGGTTGACCGGGCCAGCCGACCTTTCTAGACAAGCGCTTCGTGAGGGCCCTTAGCTCAGTTGGTAGAGCGGCTGACTTTTAATCAGTAGGTCGCAGGTTCGAACCCTGCAGGGCTCACCATAATCCTACACATGTGTGACGACTCATGATCTTTGACCATTTTGATCATGTTTTTGGTCATTTTGGTCATTCGGTAGTTTTGATTAAAGCTTGCAGGGCCGGTGTTGATCTGTGCAATCGGGGCGAAGAGCGGGACGGCGTAGCGCCTTTTGCGCCCTGTCTAGATCGCCCGAGGCTTCAGACCATGCCTAACCGCGCCCGATAAAGGGCATCGACGAGGCCATCACAGTCATAAATTGCACATTGGCTTCCAGCGGCAGCTCGGACATATGCAGCACGGCATCGGCGACATATTGAACATCCATTACCGGCTCTGGCTTGATCGACAAATCCGCCTGAGGCACGCCACCGCCCATTTTTGACGTCATCTCCGAGGCCGCATTGCCGATATCGATCTGACCACACGCAATGTTATAGGGTCGACCGTCCAGCGAAATGGACCGCGTTAGCCCGGTGATCGCGTGTTTGGAGGAAGTATAAGGCGCAGACCCCGGACGCGGGACCGCAGCCGAGATGGACCCGTTATTGATGATCCGCCCGCCTTGAGGGTCTTGCTTGCGCATCAAATTGAACGCCCCGCGCGCGGCGATAAAAGCGCCAATGAGATTTACGTTAATGACCTTTATGAAATCCTCAACAGGGACATCTCCGATAGGTGCGGCGGGAACATTGTTGCCCGCATTGTTGAACAACACATCCAAGCGCCCGTGATCCGCTTCGATCTTGGCATAGACGGCATCGACCTGCTCAGCATCGGTAATGTCTGCTGCAATCGCACTGGCGTTAGAGCCGATCATCGCAACCGTTTCTTCCAGCGTGTCCAATCTGCGGCCAGTGACAATGACGTGGAAATCCTTCGTGCCCAGAGTCTTCGCACATGCGCGTCCAATTCCGGAACCCCCGCCGGTAACCAATGCTATTTTCGTCATAAGAGAACCCTTTCCCGAGTTTCGATTATTCTAAATTCTGTGTGATGAACTGGCGCAGCTGTTCTGAGGCTTCTGCTACCACATCGTCAAAGCTCTGATCTATATCGACAACAAATCCGGCCTCATCACCTCCCAAAGGCTCCAACGTGGCGAACTGGCTGTCGAGTAGACTTACAGGCATAAAGTGCCCTTCGCGCTGCGACATCCGCGCCTCGATCACGGCGCGCGCGCCCGCAAGGTGGAGGAAGATCACATCCGTATCCGCAGCCTCACGGATCAAATCGCGATACGCGCGCTTGAGCGCAGAGCAGCCGATAAGAACTGGCCCACCCGCATCTTTGAGTTGAAGTCCCACATCTTTCAGCCAAGGCGCGCGGTCGGCATCGCTCAAAGGCGTGCCGCTTTCCATTTTCGCGATGTTGGCGGCAGGATGCAGATCATCCCCGTCGCGGTAAAGCGCACCAATCTGATCTGCGACGGCTTGGCCTACCGTGGACTTCCCACAGCCAGCCACGCCCATGACGATGCAGCGCAGCATCTACAAAGACGCGGTTATGCCACCGTCGACATAAAGCGTGTGGCCATTCACAAAGCTCGATGCGGGCGAGGACAAGAACACACAAGCGCCAACCAGCTCTTCAACATTGCCCCAGCGACCCGCGGGCGTGCGTTTTTCAAGCCAGGCGCTGAACTCTGGGTCGGCGACCAATGCGGCATTCAATGGCGTGTCAAAATAGCCCGGAGCGATCGCATTGCATTGCAACCCGTGCTGTGCCCAATCCGTGGCCATGCCTTTGGTCAAATTTCCAACAGCACCCTTTGTTGCCGTGTAAGGAGCAATCCCCGGCCGCGCGAGGAGAGTTTGCACGGAGGCGATATTGATAACCTTGCCCGCACCCCGTTTGATCATATGGCGCGCAACGGCTTGGCCGACGTGAAAGACCGTCGCGATATTGGTTTGGAGCAGTTTTTCGAACGCCTCGGCAGGAAAGTCTTGTAGCTCGGTGCGGTGCTGCATGCCTGCGTTATTGACCAAGATATCAATCGCGCCGGTCTCGGCCTCAAAGGCATCAATAGCGGCCCGCACAGCATCATGGTCCGTTGCATCAAATGCCAGCTGGTGCACCGTCGCGCCGAGCGTTTCCAGCTTTCCCGCAGCAGAGGCCAGCTTGGCGGCATCTCGACCATTCAGAACAATCTTGGCGCCTGCTTCAAACAGGCCTTGAGCCAGCGCAAAGCCAATGCCTTGCGATGATCCTGTCACTAAGGCCCGCTTGCCGCTCAGATCAAAAAGGTCGCGTCCTTTGGTCATGTCGACCCCCCGTTTTCGGCCTCGACAATCTCTCTGGCCCCCGCGTACGTTATCGTTAACATTCTCGCTCATGCAAGGGCATGTCTTATGAAGTGCATTGTTCTCCACGCGCCGCTCGATCTACGTATTGAAGAGCGTGAAACACCGGATCCGGGTCCCGGTCAGGTCCGTCTTGATATGGCGGCAGGTGGGATTTGCGGATCGGATTTGCACTATTACCAACATGGCGGCTTTGGGACGATCAAGGTGAAAGAGCCATTGATCTTGGGCCATGAGGTCTCAGGACGGATCACGGCATTGGGCGAGGGCGTGACGGGCCTGAGCCTTGGGCAACTGGTCGCGGTCTCACCCTCGCGGCCATGTAAGGACTGCAAGTTCTGCCATGAGGGGATGCACAACCAATGCCTCAACATGCGCTTTTACGGCTCGGCCATGCCGTTTCCGCATATCCAAGGCGCGTTCCGCGAAACGATGATTGCAGATGCGACCCAATGCGCGCCTGCCGATGGGCTAAGCGCCGGGGAAGCCGCGATGGCAGAGCCGTTGGCCGTATGTCTGCACGCAACGCGACAAGCCGGTCCGATGTTGGGCAAGACGGTTCTTGTCACTGGCTGTGGCCCGATTGGTGTCCTGTCGATCCTTGCCGCACGGCGCGCTGGCGCTGACCGCATTGTGGCAACGGACCTGTCGGATTTCACGCTTGGAATTGCCAAACAAGCGGGGGCGGATGAGGTCATCAACATGGCAAAGACGCCTGACGCACTAGAGGCGTTTACCGCCGACAAAGGCACGTTCGATGTCCTCTACGAATGCTCCGGCGCCGAGCCCGCCTTGCGCGCGGCGATCATGGCAATGAGGCCGGGCGGAGTGGTTGTGCAGCTGGGCTTGGGCGGCGATATGAGCCTGCCGATGCAGGCCCTGACCACCAAGGAACTGCGCCTTGTCGGATCCTTTCGCTTTCACGAGGAATTTTTCACCGGCGTCTCGCTGATGCAAAAAGGGCTGATCGATGTGAAGCCTCTGATCACGCATAGCTTGCCGGTAGATGACGCGATTGAGGCTTTCGAGATCGCGGGTGACAGAACACAAACGATGAAAGCGCAGATCGCTTTCACGTAAAAGAATTCAAGTCTTGGGGGGAGACAGAACCATGAGCAAAGCAGAGATTGGCCTAATCGGGCTGGGCACCATGGGCGCGGCCTTGTCGCTAAACATCGCCGATAACGGCTTTGACATCGCGGTCTATAACCGCACGGCCTCGCGGGTGGATGATTTTGTCAAAGACGCAGGCGCTTTGGCCGATCGGGTGACACCAACCAAAACGCTTGAAGAGCTGGTCGCCGCCATCGCCGAGCCGCGCGCGATTATTTTGATGGTACCTGCCGGCAAACCGGTTGATGGGCAGATCGAGGCGCTCAGGCCGCTTTTGGGCAAAGACGATCTGATCATCGACGCGGGCAATGCCAACTTCCGTGAAACCAACCGCCGCGCCGCTGAGGCCGAAGCCGCCGGTATGCCTTTCATAGGCATTGGCGTTTCTGGCGGAGAGGAAGGCGCGCGGTTTGGTCCCTCTATCATGGGCGGCGGCTCGAAGCCGTCGTGGGACAGAGTGCGCCATATCCTAGAGGCGATATCGGCCAAATATGAAGGCACGCCATGTGCCACGCATATGGGCGATGGCGGCGCGGGCCACTTTGTCAAAGCGGTTCATAACGGCATCGAATATGCCGACATGCAAATGATCGCAGAGACCTACGGCATTATGCGCGACGGGATGGGCAGGGATGCCAAGTCCTGCGGCGACGTGTTCGCGCGTTGGAATGAAGGCCCGCTTCAATCCTACCTGATCGAGATCTCGTCAAAGGTCGCCGCTGCGGATGACGCCGAGACCGGCAAAGCGATGCTTGATGTCATTCTTGATCGCGCAGGCCAGAAGGGCACAGGCCGCTGGACTGTGATTGAAGCCCAGCATCTTGGCGCGCCGATCCCTGTGATTGAGGCGGCCGTGTTCGCACGCAATATCTCGGCACTCTTGGACACGCGCAAAGAAGGCGAGGCATTGTTTAACGCTGCGCCGCAAGCGCTGAACGATGCAGCACTCAGCGACAGTGATCTGGAAGGCGCGATGATCGCGGGCAAGATCATGTGCTATGCGCAAGGCTTCGATCTGCTCGACGCGGCGAGCCAGTCGTTCAACTGGTCGTTGCCGATGCCTGAGATTGCGAAAGTCTGGCGCGAGGGCTGCATCATCCGCTCTAGCATGCTCAACGATATGGCCTCAGCCTTAAGCGCCTCTCCGGACCGCAATCTGATGTTTGCGCCATTTTTTGCATCACTGATCGAAACCCATGCAGACGCGCTGCGCAAGACCGTCAGCGTCGCCTTGGCGCATGGTCTTCCAGTGCCAGCGCTCTCGGCGGCTTTGAGCTATTTCGACATGATCCGAACGGCGCGCTCGACCGCCAATATGATCCAGGCGCAGCGAGATTTCTTCGGTGCTCATAGCTTCGAGCGGCTCGATAAAGAAGGCGCGCATCACGGGCCTTGGGCAATGTCGAACAGCGACGGGCAATAGCAATTTGCGCGGCAGATGCCTATCTATGAACTCAACGCATAGCGAAGGAGGCTGAAGATGGGCTTTAACGGATTGCTGGGTATCATCGTTTTTGTTCTGGATGTCTGGGCGATTGCCTCGATCATAAATTCCGGGGTCGAGATCACGCATAAGGCCCTGTGGATCGCTTTGGTCGTATTGGTGCCGGGCATTGGCTTCATCATCTGGTATTTCTATGGACCGAAGTCGAACCTGACGGGATAGAGTATTGCAAGCAGGCGCGATGACACTGAGCGGATGGTGGACCGCGCTCAAAGGGCTCTGGGCCGCGATTGACGAGCGCAATATCGGGCTGATCTCGGCGGGTATTGCCTTCTACGCGATGCTTGCGATTTTCCCGGCAACGGCGGCGGTGATTGCGATCTGGGGCGTGGTCTCTGACCCTGCGGTTATTCGCGACCAATTGGTATTGGCCGAGCGCTTCATTCCGCCCGATGCCTACAATTTGCTGGCGGGGCAAATCAACGCACTGATCAATGCCAATGACAGCAGTCTCGGCTTGACCACAGCCGTGTCACTGATTGCGGCTTTGTGGTCCGCGCGCGCTGGGGTGGCAGCTCTGATCCAAGGGCTTAACGCGGTCTATGCCGTGCCAAACAGGTCAGGCCTGCGTCACTATCTGACGGCGCTGGGCCTGACATTCCTGCTGATCGGCGTGGCACTTGTCGCACTTGGCTGCATCGTGATCTTCCCGATCCTGATTGCCTTCTTGCCACCTGCCATGGCACCGGGATGGACCTTTGCCGCTCTGCGCTGGGGCTTGGTGATCTTCGTCTTGGTGTTCAGCCTTGGCGTTCTGTACCGCTACGGGCCCAACACGTCGAAGGCCCGCGTAGGATGGCTTTCAGCAGGCGTGATCTTCGCCGTTCTGGTCTGGAGCGCCGCGTCGTACGCCTTTTCCTATTACCTGTCGAATTTCGGCAACTACAATCAGGTCTATGGCTCAATCGGTGCCGTGATCGCTTTGCTGATGTGGTTCTATATCAGCGCATGGGTGGTGTTGGTTGGTGCCGCGCTGAACGTCGAATTTCGACGTCAGGCAGGTTGAGCACCAAAGAGGTAGGCCGACAATTGCTGGCGCAGATGGGGCGGGTCGCAAGGTTTCGCGATGATCAGACTTGCGGGGCCCCTTGCCAGTTTGCGCGCAGCACTAGCATTGCCGGTAAAGTAAGCCACGCGAATGTCAGGATCGCGCGCGCAGATCGTGGCCACCGCATCTGATCCCAACGACCGATCTGCCAAGGCAATATCGGCAATCAGAAAGTCCGGCTGTTCGCTTTGAGCGAGGCTAATCGCATCGGCTCGTGTACGCGCAATAGCGCAGATCACCGCTCCCAGATCCGAGACAATCTCGCTTATCTCAAGCGCAACCATAGCTTCATCTTCGATCAGCAAGACCCGAGGGGAAGAGGTCTGGCGATCGGAGCTTGGGGATAGTTCGATGGGGTCGTCGGGCATGTTCAACAATCCATTCAAAAGCGTAGGGTTGTGCGCATTTGGCGAACGACTAGCCGAAAGAAGTAAATTTTTCGGCAATTTTGGCGTAGAATCATTGTACGCCCCCCAGCTTTTTCCTTAATTTTAGGCAATGCTGCTTGTAAGAATCACGTGTTTGGCGATTTTCGCCGCATCAGTCCCGGCCTCCGCCACGCCTGATCCCACGTCGATTCCACCAGATATTGGCAGATTTCAGATCGAGACGCCGTTGGAAATGAGCCGCATGATTTCAGTGCGCTTGCACAAGGCCAGTCGCGAGGGTGCGAGCTTGAATAGAGTGCAGGATGACGCGCCAGCTTTGCAGAAGAAACCGCAAGACTAGCGCAGCGTATCGCCCGGTGCGAATTTCGGCGAAAGCTCCACACGTTTGTCATGAGGCGCAACGCTCTTATCTGCCTCAGCCGCGATAATCTCCGCCGCGATTGTTCCGATCTCAACCCTGCAACTGTCCATCGTGGCCAGTTTTCGGGGCAGCCCGTCGATCAGATCAACTCCGTTAAAGCCAGCAAGCCCAATGTCAGATGGAACCGAAAGCCCTTTTTCGAGGCAAAATAAAAGCCCGCCAGCGCCGATCATGTCGTTCGAGTAGTAAAGAAAGTCCAGATCCGGCTGCTTGGCCAAGATCGCCTCCGTCATCTCGCGCCCTTTCGCCAGCGCTGATCCGCCAGAGTAATATTCCTCTGCGGCAAGGCTAATACCGTTTTCCTCAAGCACGGCCTTAAAGCCTTCGAAGCGTTTTCGCGCGCGGTGATCAAGTGGCATCTTCGTGCCCAGAAATCCGATCTTACGGTAACCACGTTCGAGAATTTCTTTCGCAGTTTTGCGCCCTGCACGTGTGTGCGAGATGCCGACGCAGTGATCAATCGCGTCGCCATCAACATCCATAATCTCGACAATCGGAATGCCGGAATTCTGCATCATCAATCGCGCAGCATCGGTGTGCTCAAGCCCGGCAACGATCAGCCCTGAAGGCCGCCAGGACAACATCTCAAAAATGACTTTCTCGGCTTTCTCGGGTTCGTAATCTGTGACGCCAACGACAGGTTGCAAAGGCGAATTATCCAAGACACGACTGATCCCCATCATCACTTCCGGAAATACCATGTTCGACAAAGACGGAATGATAACGCCGACAAGATTGACCCGGTTCGACGCCAATGCACCTGCAATTTTGTTGGGAACATAGCCCAAAGACCGTGCCGCTTCGAGCACTTTGGCGCGGGTCTTGTCACTAACATCGCCACGATTGCGAAGCACGCGGCTCACCGTCATTTCACTGACGCCTGAGGCTTCCGAGACATCTCGAAGCGTCAGATTATGCCGGTATTCCGGAGAAGCTCTTTGCGTCAATTCCGTGTCCTCGCACCACACCCTTAACCAGTGATAGCGCTAAAGGCAGATGATGTCCAAATTCCAGCGCGAGATAGGCAATTGCTGGACCCCTTGCCCCCAAGCCCCAATTTCCCCCATACAAAGACCCGCAAGACCCCGTGGCTCAACTGGATAGAGCAGCCCCCTCCTAAGGGGCAGGTTGCAGGTTCGAATCCTGCCGGGGTCGCCACTGAATTA
>CAZCEW010000032.1:0-22732 GCA_964497775.1 uncultured Rhodobacterales bacterium | reverse complement strand
TCTGTCGCCGCGGCTTGTGTCGTTTCAGGCTCTGCCGTTGCAGCCTCAGTCGTGTCTTGCCCAGAGATTTCTGCGCTCTCAGCCGCTTCTGCGGTCTCGGTTTCATCTGTCTCAGGCGCAGTTTCAGTGGTCTCTGCGACCGCTTCTTCTACAGGTTCCACATCTTCTACGAGTTCTGGCGCGGGCGCGGGTTCTGCGACCTCCACCTCTTGCGCAGGCGCCTCTTCCACCGGCTCGGCCTCGACAACCTCCGGCTCGGATGCCGCCTCTTGCGCGTCCAGCGCGCGCGCGGTTTGTGGCGGCGGCGTGTAAAGTGAAACGACTGCCAAAACCAGAGCGCCCACTATCGCGCCCCAGAACATTCCAGAAAAAATGCCTCTGCCCATTTCGAACTTCCTCGTCTCTCACCCTCATGCGGCCAGCGCTTTTTGTTTTTGTCCCGAGGTCCTGAGCGAAAAAGCGGCTCTTGACCCCGGCGCGCGGCTCTGAGCATTTATACCCCGACGGCGAGGGTGCTGAAAGCCCTTAAAAACCGAAGGCCAAGATATGCTGCTTTTGATCGATAACTATGACAGTTTTACCTACAATCTGGTCCATTATCTGGGCGAGTTGGGGGCAGATGTGAAGGTCGTGCGCAATGATGCGATCAATGTGCAAGAGGCGATGGCGCTTCATCCGGCGGGCATCGTGCTGAGCCCTGGCCCCTGCGATCCGTCACAAGCGGGTATCTGCCTTGCCCTGACCCAAGCCGCAGCCGAAACCGATATGCCGCTTTTGGGTGTCTGCCTCGGCCATCAATCTATCGGCGAGGCGTTTGGCGGTAAAGTCGTCCAGCATAGCGAGATTGTGCATGGCAAAATGGGCCGCGTTCAGCACCAAAACAAAAGCGTTTTCAAGGACCTACCGTCACCTTTTGAAGCGACGCGGTACCATTCCTTGGTGGTAGAGCGTGACAGCCTGCCAAATGATCTGGAAATCACGGCAGAGCTGGATGACGGCACGATCATGGGGCTGCAACATAAGACCAAGCCCTTGCATGGCGTGCAGTTTCACCCCGAAAGCATCGCGTCGGAGCATGGCCACAAGCTGCTGCAAAACTTCCTTGATCTTGTGAAGGTTCCGGCATGAGCGACGCGATGAAATCCCTGATTTTCGCGGCGTCTGAGGGCCCGCTCAGCCGCACGCAGGCCGAAGACGCGTTCAACCTGATTTTCGAGGGCGCTGCGACACCTGCGCAATTGGGCGGATTGCTGATGGCGATCCGCGCGCGGGGCGAAGCGGTATCGGAATATACCGCCGCCGCGGGCGTGATGCGGGCCAAATGCGACCCCGTGAAAGCGCCAAAAGACGCGATGGATATCGTGGGTACGGGCGGCGACGGGATGGGCACGCTCAACATTTCAACTGCCACGGCCTTTGTCGTCGCAGGCGCGGGCGTGCCGGTGGCCAAACATGGCAACCGCAACCTGTCGTCGAAATCAGGCGCCGCAGATGCATTGGGCCAGATGGGCATCAATGTCATGGTCGGCGCGGATGTGGCGCAGAAGGCGCTGGAGGCCTGCGGGATCTGCTTCATGATGGCCCCGATGCACCATCCAGCGATGAAACATGTGATGCCCGTGCGCACCGAGCTTGGGTGCAAAACGATCTTCAATATCCTTGGCCCTTTGACCAATCCGGCGGGCGTCAAACGCCAACTGACCGGCGCCTTTGCGCCTGATCTGATCTTCCCGATGGCCGAAACCTTGCGCGAACTGGGATCGGAGGCCGCGTGGCTGGTGCATGGCAGTGACGGCACCGATGAGATCTCGATCTCCGGCACGACGGCTGTGGCCGCATTGGCGGATGGCAAAATCACCTCGAAAGAAATCCACCCAGAGCAAGCGGGCCTGCCGGTTCATCCGTTCGCGGCCATTCTGGGCGGCACACCGGAAGACAATGGCAAGGCTTTCGCCGCGCTTTTGGACGGGGCCGAAGGCGCTTACCGCGATGCGGTGCTTCTGAACGCATCCGCCGCCCTTTGCGTGGCGGGACGCGCCAGCGACTTGCGCGAGGGCGTTGAAATGGCGAAAGGCAGCATCGATAGCGGTGCGGCGAAATCCAAGGTCACAGCCTTGGCGAAACTCACATCGGAAGGCGCCTAGTCACATGGCCAGCATACTCGACAAGATCAAAGCCTATAAGCTAGAGGAAGTGGCGGCCCTTAAGGCCGAAACCTCGCTGGAGGACATGGACGGATTGGCCCGCGCGGCCCCTGCCCCACGCGGCTTTGCCGAGGCACTTCAAGCCGCCGCGCGCGCGGATTACGGATTGATCGCCGAGATCAAGAAAGCCAGCCCCTCCAAAGGCCTGATCCGCGAGGATTTCGACGTGGCCGCTTTGGCAAAAGCCTATCAAGAGGGCGGCGCGACGTGTCTGAGCGTTTTGACAGATACGCCCTCTTTTCAAGGGGATAATGCCTATCTGATGGAAGCGCGTGACGCGTGCACCTTGCCGGTTTTACGCAAGGATTTCCTCTATGAGCCGTACCAAGTGCTGCAATCGCGCGCGCTGGGGGCCGATTGCATTTTGATCATCATGGCCTCGGTCGATGATGTGCAGGCGGCTGAATTGGAAGCCACCGCATTTGCGCATGGGATGGATGTTCTGATCGAGGTTCACAATTCCGAGGAACTGGAGCGCGCGCATCGTCTCAGCTCGCCGCTTTTGGGGATCAACAACCGCGATTTGAACACGTTCGAAGTGACGCTCGATACAACGCGCAAACTGGCGCGCCATGTCTCGGAAGAGCGGTTGATCGTCGCTGAATCCGGCCTCAATCAGCCCGGCGATCTGGCTGATCTGGCGCGCTACGGCGCGCGGTGTTTCCTGATCGGCGAAAGCCTGATGCGCGAGGAAGATGTCGCCTCGGCCACCCATCATATTCTAAGCCAAAAACCCGCCGCCGGTGGCATGTAGATGCCCAAGCTCACGCATTTCGACGGCGAGGGTCACGCCCATATGGTCGATGTCTCGGACAAAGAGATTACCGCGCGCGTGGCTGTGGCCTCTGGCAATGTGACGATGACCCCTGAGACGTTGGCGCTGATTATGGAAGGCCGTGCCAAGAAGGGTGACGTGCTGGGCGTTGCGCGTTTGGCGGGGATTATGGGAGCGAAGAAGACTTCCGATCTGATCCCGCTGTGTCATCCTTTGCCGATCACCAAGGTCGCGGTTGAGCTGACGCCGGATGAGGCGCTCCCCGGTATTCGCATTGAAGCCACGGTCAAAACCACCGGCCAAACGGGCGTTGAGATGGAAGCTTTAACGGCCGTCAGCACCGCCGCCTTGACGCTTTATGACATGGTTAAGGCCGCTGATAAAGCGATGCAGATCAATGATATACGGCTCGTTCTTAAAGATGGCGGCAAATCGGGGCGGTTCGAGGCCAGCGCGTGATCTCTGTCGAGGACGCATTGGCGCAGCTCTTTGCTTTGGTGGCACCTTTAGACACTGAGCAAGTTGATCTGCAAGACGCCCCGACCCGCGTTTTAGCGCGCGATGCGCAAGCGCTGCGCGACCAACCCCCGTTTTCGGCCTCGGCGATGGATGGCTATGTGATTGCCACGCGTGACGCCGCCCCCGGTGATAGGTTTGACGTTATCGGTGAAAGTGCCGCCGGGCATGGGTTTGACGGCGATATCAAGCCCGGTCAGGCTTTGCGGATATTCACCGGCGCGCCTGTACCCAAAAGCGGCGCGCGGGTGATCATTCAAGAAGACGTCACGCGCGAAAGCGATGTCATCACGTTGCAAGACAATCTCGATGAGGGTCTGCATATTCGTCCCTCTGGTGGGGATTTTAAGGCGGGCAGTCGCATTGCCGCGCCGCGCCGGCTGCGCCCTGCGGATGTGGCGCTTTTGGCGTCGATGAATGTGGCGCATGTCGAGGTCTACCGCAAACCCAAGATCGCGCTGATTGCCACCGGAGACGAGCTGGTCATGCCCGGGGAAGCTCCGCGCGTCGATCAGATCATTGCGTCAAACACCTTTGGTCTGAAAGCCGCGTTTGAAGCGGCAGGCGCGCGTGTGCAGATGTTGCCGATTGCCAAGGACACGCCCGCCTCGCTCGGCCATGTGCTGAGCCTTGCGCAAGGGGCCGATCTGATCATCACCATTGGCGGCGCGTCCGTGGGGGATCATGACATTGTCGCGCAAGTCGCAGGCGAAATGGGTCTGGAGCGCGCTTTCTATAAAGTCGCGATGCGGCCCGGAAAGCCTTTGATGGCAGGCCGGATCGGCGGCTCGGTGATGGTGGGGCTGCCGGGCAATCCGGTGTCTTCAATGGTGTGCGGTGAGATTTTCATCAAACCGATGATCGACGCGATGTTGGGCCTGCCGAAAGCCGCGCGCCAGACGCGGGGCGCCACATTGAGCGTAGCGCTCGGGCCAAACGGTCCGCGCGCGCATTACATGCGGGCGGTGTTGAGTGACAATGGGCAGAGCGTGTCAGCGTTCGAGCGCCAAGACAGCTCCCTTCTGAGCATTCTGGCGGAGGCCAACGCGCTGCTTGTTCGCCCGCCCGATGATCCTGCGCGTCAGGCGGGCGAGACAGTCCAAGTGATCGACATTTGAGACAAATTTGATCCTGTTGACACAAAACAAGAACATGGGTAGAACATTGGGGAACAAAACCAGTCCCAACGATGACGGAGTCGTAAGCCCATGTTGACACGCAAACAGCTGGATCTTCTGAAATTTATCCATGAGCGCGTTCAGCGCGATGGCGTGCCCCCCTCTTTTGATGAAATGAAAGACGCGCTGGATCTGCGGTCGAAATCCGGCATTCACCGCCTGATCACGGCGCTGGAGGAACGCGGGTTTATCCAGCGCCTCGCCCACCGCGCGCGCGCGATTGAAGTGGTCAAACTGCCCGATGCGATGGATGCCAAAGGCTTCACGCCGAAGGTGATTGAAGGCGACAAAACCGATCCGCCACGCGGCGCTATGCCTGTCAATGCGATCCACGCGATGGAGCTGCCCGTGATGGGCCGGATCGCCGCTGGTACGCCGATTGAGGCAATCAGCGAGGTCTCGCATCACGTTGCCGTTCCGGGCCAGATGGTCGATGGCGCGGGGCATCATTATGCGCTGGAAGTCAAAGGCGACTCGATGGTGGATGCGGGGATCAATGACGGCGATGTCGTCGTGATCCGCGAACAGATCACCGCCGATAATGGCGATATCGTTGTGGCTTTGGTCGATGGTCAGGAGGCCACGCTGAAGCGCTTCCGGCGTCATGGCTCGTCGATTGCGCTAGAGCCTGCGAACTCTGCCTATGAGACGCGGGTGCTGCCTGACGATATGGTTAAAGTGCAAGGGCGTCTTGTGGGACTGATCCGCTCTTACTGAGAGCCGCACTTAATCCGGCGTCCAAAGCCTGTCGCCGCGAAAGCTTCGGTTGCTTTTCCAGCGCGGCGGGGCGTCGTCGCTTAGATCAATTCGCACCGCACCTTCGCGGCGAAAGAACGCCTCGGTCATGATCTGGCACGGGGCGTTTTGCGTCTTTCGGCGTGGCATGACGACGATTGGGTAAAGCGCGCAATACTCCGCCACAACATCATCCGGCACGTCTTTGGCGGCGTGAAACACCATAACATCTGGGATCTCGAGCCAGTTCGGCTCTGCAAATCCGCGTGCGGCGGCTATCTCTTGATCCACCCCGTCGCCGTCGTTCTCCAACCAGCCAAGCGCTGCGAACCCGTCGCCTTTGGCCTTGTTGAGCGCTCTGCCCTCCGGCGTCAAAACACCAACCAGACGCCCGGTTTCCGAGATAATGATGTCAGGTCGTGCTGATTGCGACCAGATGCCCGCCGCGAGGAGCATCACGGCCAGCCCGCTGAGCCGTCCCCACCCTTGCCACAGACATAAGATCAGCCCTCCAAGCGCCATGATCGGCAACACGGATGGCGCGGGGGCTGGCACGAGCGACAGGCTGCCCGGCCAACCCGCGACTGTGTCTGCAACGAAGAGGATCCAGCGGATGCCGATTTCCATAAACCAAAGCCCGATGAACTCGAGGCCCAGAAATGAAAGCACAGAGGCCAGAACGGCGCCTGGCATGATGACGATGCCCATGACCGGCACCGATAAAAGATTGGCCACCAGCCCGTAATGCGAGGTTTGGTTGAAATGTGCGGCCCCGAAAGGTGCTGTGGCCAGCCCTGCGATGGCCGATGACAAAATCAGCGACAAGGTCGGGCGCATGCGCTTAGGCACGCGGGCGGTCATCTGATGGTCGCGCATGAACCCGAAGGCTGCGACAAGCGCGATTGTGGCGGCAAATGACATCTGAAAGCCTGGGCCCACAAGCCCGTGCGGGGCCATGATCAGCACGATGACGGCGGCGACAGCCACGGCGCGCAAGGTCAAAGCGCGGCGTTCCAGACAGATCGCGAACAGCATGACCGAGACCATCACGAAGGCGCGTTGCGTCGCGACACTGGCGCCTGAGATGCCCAAATAGGCCAGCGCCACAACGAAGGCCGCGATGGCTGCGATTTTCTTGCGGTCCGCGCGCATCGGTACAAATATCAGCCCGATGCGCACCAGCGCAAAGATCACACCCGTCAAAAGCCCCATGTGAAGCCCCGAGATCGCCAGAAGATGCGCGAGGTTCGAGGCGCGCAGATCCTCCAGCGCGCTTTGGTCGATATCGGTGCGGTCTCCGGTTAGGATGGCCGAGGCAAAGGGGCCCGTCTCGTCGCTCATCCGCGATTTGATCGCTTGCGACAGCCCGATGCGTAGCTTGTAGATCGCAAGCGAGAAGCTATCGACGCGCGGCTCTTCCAGCATCAAGGCGGGGATGCGCGTATATCCAACTGCGCCTAGGGATTTGAACCAAGCGTTGCGTTGGAAGTCGAAACCGCCGGGCTCAACGGGGCCTGAGGGGGATGACAGGTGACCCGTGATGATAACGGTCATGCCCGGCTCAGGATGCAGGAAAGGCTGATCGCCATGCAAAGAGATACGGACGATCTTGGGCGTGCGGTCCGGGGCCATGCGGTCCAGTACGACATGATCGAGCGTCAGGCGGGTTTTATCGGACGCGGATTTGTCGATCGCAATGACGCGACCTTGCACGGGGCCGTAATAGCGAAAGCTCAGCGTCGGCTCGGCCACAAGATGCGCGCGCGCCCCTGCCAGAGAGAAACCAGCGGCGATGCACACCATGGCCCAGCCAATCGCTGAGATGGCTGACAGACGCCAGATGACCAATAGGCCCACTATGAACAGCGCGCCTGCGCCGGTGTATTCAGCCCATCCCGGCTCGAAACTGACGCCGAAATAGGTGCCGATGCCGATGCCCAGACAGACCGGCACCCAGTTGAGCAACACGCCGCGTTGGCTGTCGATCAAGCCCGCCAACCCCGCATAGAAGCGCATGGCGATTGAGGTCGGTTCTGCTACCCTTGTTTCCATCACTGCTATTGCCTAAACACGGAGCCTCAATCCTTAGGTCTGCCAGAGTTTCCAGAAGGTTAACCATAAATGCCCCCTGTCACACGCTTCGCCCCTTCGCCCACGGGTTATCTGCATATCGGCGGCGCGCGCACGGCCTTGTTTAACTGGCTTTATGCGCGCGGACGGGGTGGGAAATTCTTGCTGCGCATTGAAGACACAGACCGCGAAAGATCGACCGAGGCCGCAACGGCTGCGATTTTGGACGGGCTGACATGGCTCGGGCTGGATTGGGATGGTGAGGCGACTTCGCAGGCCGATGGCGTTGCGCGTCACGCTGAGGTTGCGCGTCAGATGTTGGCGGATGGCACGGCCTATAAATGCTTCTCAAGCCAAGATGAAATCGCCGCCTTCCGCGAGGAGGCGCGCGCGAAGGGGGGCTCGACGCTGTTTCGCTCGCCTTGGCGCGATGTGGCGGAGGCCGATCACCCCGACGCGCCCTTTGCGATCCGGCTCAAAGCGCCTCAGAGCGGCGAGACCGTGATCAAGGACGAAGTGCAAGGCACGGTGACGTGGAAGAATGACCAGCTCGACGATATGATCTTGCTGCGCTCTGACGGGACGCCCGTTTATATGCTGGCCGTGGTGGTCGATGACCATGACATGGGTGTGACCCATATCATTCGCGGCGATGACCATCTGGCCAATGCCGCGCGTCAGACGTTGGTCTATCAGGCGATGGGCTGGGACGTGCCAAGTTTCGCGCATATCCCGCTGATCCATGGGCCTGATGGCAAGAAACTGTCGAAGCGCCACGGGGCTATGGGCGTCGATGAGTACCGCGCGATGGGCTACACGCCCGCTGGCATGCGCAATTATCTGGCCCGTCTGGGCTGGAGCCACGGCGATGACGAGGTTTTCACCGATGCCCAAGCGCGTGAATGGTTTGGGCTGGACGGCGTCGGCAAATCCCCTGCCCGGCTGGACTTTAAGAAAATGGAAAGCATTAACGGCCATCACATCGCCATGAGCAGTGATGATGCGTTAATCGCCGATCTCGACGCCTATATTGCAGCGACGGATGCGCCTGTGCTCTCTGCAACGCAGCGTGATGGGCTTATTTCTGCTTTATTTTGCCTCAAAGACCGCGCAAAGACTTTGGGCGAATTGCTAACAAAAGCGCATTTTGTCACTGGAAAACGCCCATTTACCCCTGATGAGAAGGCCGCCAAGCAACTTGACGCGGTATCCATCGGTATACTGAAAGAATTGACGCCGCATTTGCAAACTGTTAGCTGGTCTCGCGAGCCGTTGGAGCGGTGCGTGAGCGAATTTGCTGAGGAGCGCGAGCTGAAATTAGGAAAGCTCGCCGGACCGTTGAGAGCCGCCCTATCCGGGCGCGCAGCATCCCCTAGCGTCTTCGATATGATGATGGTTATTGGCCGCGACGAAACTCTCGCCCGGATCGAAGACCTAGCAGTTTGAGCGGATATTCCTTCGCTCTCACGTCACGAGAATGGCCTTTAGAGCCGCATAAAAACCGGGCCTTGCGACCGCGCAAGCTGCCCTGCGCCACGGAAAGGGAACAAGAATGGCTGATAAATTTGCGAAACTGACCTTTGGAGATACCGAACTGGATCTGCCAATGCACTCCCCTACTGCGGGCCCTGATGTCATCGACATCACCAAGCTTTACGCCCAAGGCAAAGTATTCACCTTTGATCCGGGCTACACCTCGACTGCCTCTTGCGACAGCACGATCACGTTTATCGACGGCGACAAGGGCGAGCTTTTGCATCGCGGCTACCCGATCGATCAATTGGCCGAGAAATCGCATTATCTAGAGGTCTGCTATCTGCTGCTTTACGGCGAGCTGCCCGATGCCGCGCAGCTTGAAGACTTTGAGACCCGCGTGACGCAACACACGATGATCCACGAGCAGATGATGTTTCTGTTCCGCGGCTTCCGCCGGGACGCACACCCGATGGCGATTATGAATGGCGTGGTCGGTGCAATGTCCGCGTTTTATCACGACAGCACAGATGTTTCTGATCCGTGGCAGCGCGAAGTGGCGACGATCCGCATGATCGCGAAAATGCCCACGATTGCGGCGATGGCGTATAAATTCACCATCGGTCAGCCGTTCTTCTATCCGCGCAATGATCTTGATTATGCGTCGAACTTCCTGCGCATGTGCTTCGCCGTGCCTACCGAGGATTATCAGGTCAACCCGATCCTGAGCCGCGCGATGGACCGAATTTTCACCCTGCATGCCGATCACGAGCAAAACGCCTCCACATCGACCGTGCGTCTGGCGTCTTCGTCCGGTGCCAACCCGTTTGCGTGTATTGCCGCGGGCATTGCGTGTCTTTGGGGGCCTGCCCATGGTGGTGCGAACCAAGCCTGCCTTGAGATGCTGCGCGAGATCGGCACTGTTGACCGCATCCCCGAATATATCAAACGCGCCAAAGACAAGAACGATCCGTTCCGCCTGATGGGCTTCGGGCACCGCGTTTATAAAAACTTCGATCCGCGCGCCACTGTGATGAAGCAATCAGCCGATGAGGTGCTTGATCTCTTGGGTGTCGAGAACAATCCGGTGCTGCAAGTCGCCAAAGAGCTTGAAAAACAAGCGCTGGCCGATCCGTATTTCACCGAGAAGAAGCTGTTCCCGAATGTCGATTTCTATTCCGGCATCATCCTCAACGCGATGGGCTTCCCGACCTCGATGTTCACGCCAATCTTCGCCGTGTCGCGGACTGTCGGCTGGATTTCGCAGTGGAAAGAAATGATCGCCGATCCGAAGATGAAGATCGGTCGTCCGCGCCAGCTTTATATGGGTGCGACGCTTCGTGACTATGTCGATATCGAAAATCGTTAAGA
The DNA here is from genome assembly GCA_964497775.1 of uncultured Rhodobacterales bacterium. Lineage (GTDB taxonomy): Bacteria > Pseudomonadota > Alphaproteobacteria > Rhodobacterales > Rhodobacteraceae > Litoreibacter. Next base: position 12,410 of record CAZCEW010000032.1, on the reverse strand, counting down.
TCAGGGCCGCTCAATCTGGGCGGCCTTTTTCGTAATGCAAAGCAATCGCTTAGACGCTCAGATGGCCTTCTTGACGGAGGCGGATCGCTTGAAATCCGTGCTGCGGGCCACCTCGCTTTGCGATGGCTCACGGCGCGAGAACTCGGGCGAGCATTCGTGGCATATTGCGCTTTATGCGATGATTTTGGCCGAGCACGCCAACACGCCCGTCAATATCGACCGCGTGATCAAAATGCTGCTTATCCACGATCTGGTAGAGATCGACGGCGGTGATAATCCGATCCATGGCAGCCATGATCAGGCCGAGGTCGACGCGATTGAGCAAGCCGCCGCCGCGCGTATTTTCGGGCTTTTGCCGGATGATCAGGCGCTAGAATTTCGCGCGCTTTGGGATGAGTTTGAAGCCGCCGAAACCGATGACGCGATCTTCGCCAAGTCGGTGGACCGGGTGCAGCCGGTGATTGCCAATCTCGAAACCGGTGGCGGCACATGGCCCGAATTCAACGTAACCCACGCGCAATTGCAATCGCGCGTGGGCCAAAAGGTCGAACGCGGCGCCAAGCCGCTTTGGGCGCATCTCAAGACCCGCATTGATCATTGGTTCGCCACCTCGCGCTGAACTTCCAACACGCGCCACAACGCGCTATCACAGGCTCAAAGCCGATAAGACTGAAAACGGAGACCCCATGTCCAAGATTAAGGTAGAAAACCCCGTCGTCGAGCTCGACGGTGACGAGATGACCCGCATCATGTGGGATTTCATCAAGAAGCAACTTATCCTGCCCTATCTCGATATTGATCTGAAATATTACGATCTGGGCATGCAGGCGCGCGATGACACGGATGACCAGATCACGGTCGATGCGGCTGAAGCGATCAAGAAATACGGCGTCGGCGTAAAATGCGCGACGATCACACCGGACGAGGCGCGGGTTGAGGAATTTGGCCTCAAGCAAATGTGGCGCTCCCCCAATGGCACGATCCGCAATATCTTGGGCGGCACGATCTTCCGCGCGCCGATCATATGCAAGAACGTGCCGCGCCTTGTGCCCGGTTGGACCGACCCGATTGTGATTGGCCGCCATGCCTACGGTGATCAATATAAAGCCACCGATTTTCTGATGCCGGGGCCTGGCAAGTTGACGATGAAATTCGTGGGCGAGGATGGCAAAACCATCGAGAAAGAGATTTTTGATGCCCCCGCCGCAGGTGTCGCAATGGGGATGTATAACCTCGACGAGTCGATCCGTGACTTCGCGCGCGCCTCATTCAATTACGGCCTCAATGTCGGCTGGCCGGTTTATCTGTCGACCAAAAACACGATCCTGAAAGCCTATGACGGCCGTTTCAAGGATCTGTTCCAAGAGGTCTATGACGCGGAATTCAAACCGCAATACGAGAAAGCCGGGCTTTACTATGAGCACCGTTTGATCGACGATATGGTCGCTTCCGCTATGAAATGGTCGGGCAAATTTGTCTGGGCCTGTAAGAACTACGATGGCGATGTGCAGTCTGATACGGTCGCGCAAGGGTTCGGCTCTTTGGGTCTGATGACCTCGGCGCTAATGACACCTGATGGCAAGATCATGGAGGCCGAGGCCGCGCATGGCACGGTCACGCGGCATTACCGCCAGCATCAGGCGGGTGAAGCGACCTCGACCAACTCAATCGCGTCAATCTATGCGTGGACCGGCGGGTTGAAGCACCGCGCCAAGCTCGATGACAACTCGAAGCTGCTGGAATTTGCGCAGACGCTTGAGAAGGTCATCGTCGACACTGTCGAAAGCGGCTCTATGACGAAAGATCTGGCGCTTCTCGTGGGCCCCGATCAGGCATGGCTGACCACTGAGGGCTTCCTTGAGAAGATCGACGAGAACCTCAACAAGGCGATGTAGGCAAGGGTTGAGCCGCTTGCTTTCGCTTGCGGCTCTTTCCCTTGGGCGGGTGGATCACTAGGCTTGGGGCAAATGCTCTAAGGAAAGCCCGCCATGCCCGTACACTACATCTATCTGATCCTCGCTGTCGCCGCCGAGACCATCGGCACGTCCGCCCTGCAAGCCAGCGCTCAATTCACACGGCTTTGGCCATCGGTGTTGGTGGTCGTGGCCTATGCGATCTCGTTTTATCTGCTGTCACTGACGCTGAAATACATGCCTGTTGGCATCATGTATGCGATGTGGTCGGGCCTCGGCATCGTGTTGATTGCGCTGATTGGCTGGATCGGCTTTGGCCAGATGCTCGACTGGCCCGCGATCTTCGGCATGACGCTGATCTTGGCGGGTATTTTGATCATTCACCTGTTCTCGGGCTCGGCTGCACATTGAACGCGATATCTGCCATTTTGCTTGCCGCCGGTGCGTCATCGCGGATGGGTGGGCTTGATAAGCTGACGGAGCTGGTGCGAGGGAAAGCTCTGCTGCGCGACCGGGCGCAGATGATGCTGGAGGTGGGCTTTGATGAGGTGATCGTCGTCCTGCCCCCCGATCGCCCTTTTCGGCATGAGGCGCTAGCGGGTTTGGATGTGCGGGTCATTGTCAATGACGCGGCCAGTAGCGGCATGGCGTCATCTATCGTGGCAGGCATCGCGGCCTTGCCAGACAGATGTGACGCGGCCTTGATTATGCCTGCCGATATGCCTGATCTGGACGCCCAAGACTTGAAGCGAATTAGTGACGCGTACAAAGAACATCCCGAGAGGATCACGCGCGCCAGTGATCAAGACGGGCGCGCGGGCAGTCCGGTGATCTTTCCGCGCAGCTATTTCAAGGACCTTTTGGCGCTTAGCCTTGATGAAAGCGGCAGATCGGTTTTGGCACGCCACAGCGATCAGGTTGATCTGATCGCCCTGCCCGCGCGCCATGCCACTTGTGATCTAGATACGCCCGAGGATTGGGCCAACTGGCGCGCGCTTAACTGAGATAGCCATGCGTCTTGGCTTGGCGCGCGAAGATGTAGAACACAGACGCCGCCACCGCGGGCCCGATCACGAACGCATATCCGCCCCAGCCTGCGACTTGGCTAAGCTCCGCCCCGCGAAGCACTGCAAAATATACCGCCAAACCAATCGCACCCGCAGCTGCAATCGCCATCCAGATGACGCTGCTTTTGTCTTCCGTCAGCAAGAACATCGCGGCCAGCAAACCGGCCCAAACCGCAACCGCCCAACAAGCATGAACCCAAAGCGGGATGTCGATAAAGAGAGCGAGTTGTTCCGGCGAGACCAGCGCCAAGTAATCGGGCACTTTCGCCAGTGTCAAAATATAGTCGGCGGCCGCAATCGCGTGCCAGATGAGCGCTATCGCTCCAATGCACAAAACCAAAATACGCATAAATATCCCCTCTCAATCCCTTGGATGGAAGTTTGACCAGATCGGGCGGAATTTCAACGGGGAAAGCCACCGCGATCGGACCAAAATGCGAAAAGGCCCCCTGCCGTTGGGTGGACAGAGAGCCAGATCACGAGTGCGCGCACCGCACTTACTTGAACAAGATTTTCGCTTCGTGCTTTTTCAAAGTCAGACGCGCGGAGGCATAGGCCTCGCGCCCTTCAGAGCCGCTCAATTCAGGGAAAAGCTCAAAGATTTCCGTGCGTTGCGCGTTTCCGATGCCGTTGAGGCTATAGTCGCCCGGCTGGAAGCTTTCCGTCCATGCGCCATTGGCCAAGACGACCTCGTGGCGATCAAACATGAAGTGAATATAGGTCGTGCCCATGGAGTGAATGGGCTGCACGCCCTCAGTTGGATTGACCAAATGTTTCGCGGCCACCAGCACTTCATTCTCTTCAAAATAGAGCGCTACACGGTCGTTATTGACCAGCATGCGGTGATTTGGGCTGACCAGCATGTCACGCTCCGGCAGGCCAAAACCAAGGCTGCCCTTTTGCACCAGAACCGGCTGCAAATGCGGGTTATTGGCAAATGCACGCGCATCCATGCGCTTGGCACCGATCCAGCGGATCTCTTGAATGCCATTGTCGCGGGTGATGATCTTGTCGCCAACGATCAGATCTTCGACCAGAATCTCGCCGCGCGGCGTCGCAATTGCGGTGCCGGGCGTGAAGCAAGGCACGATCTTTTCGATGTCGTGAAACGTCAGCGAGCCCGTGACGTTGCCACCTGGCGCGTCGAGGAAATCGACAGTGCCGTTTTCCTTATCCGCACTCGTGTAATTGATGTTGAGCGGACCGGAACCTGTCAGATCAAGCGTGTCGTGGTCATCGCCACCTTCGCCACCAAAGATGTGATCGCCCGCACCATCGGCGCTGGAGTTGATGATGAACGTATCGCGCCCGTCTTCGCCGTAAAGCTTGTCGCCCTCAGCGCCGCCGATGATCGTGTCATCGCCTGTGCCGCCGAAAACTTCATCGGAGCCTTCACCGGAGATAACAACGTCATCCCCCGCGCCCGCATAAACGATGTCATCTTGAGGCGCCTCACCCGGCAAGATCGCGTCATTGGCGTCAATCATGTCGCCTTCGGGATCGCCCGTATAGGCGATATCGATCAGGTCATCGCCTGCCGTGCCCTCGACGATGCCGTCCAGTGCAGGCTCGGGCCGGGTGTAGCAGATATTGTCGATCGCCCCAGAGCCGCAAAGCGTGATTTCCATCTTGGAAACACCAGTATATCCCACCGGCATAACGGCCTGACCGCCATCGGCCGTAACGGTCAATGGTAGCTCTGCGATCAGACTGCCGTGCTCGTCGAAGAGCCGGACGTAACCACCCTCCTCGGTGTCGAGCACGTTAAAATTGATGACTTCGGAGGGGTCTTCGAAGTCAAATACGAATGTCGAATAGCCCGCATTGTCATCGGGGTCCGAGCTGTCGCCATCCTCTGATGCGATCAGCACATTGCCCAAGTTCGACGTCGCCAGATCATAATCGCCACCTGTCGGGTGCGACGTGTCAAAGATCATTGGCGGGTTATGCGGGTTGGTTGTTGAGATCGTCACGCCTTGCGCGACATATTGCGAGCCGACAATGTCGCCCGCGCTAAGATCATCAAAAGTCAGCAATACATTAGTCATAGTCGATCCCCCAAGACCGGACCTGCGCGACAGCAGGTGATTTCAATTTTAGGGGGTCAACCGCATGCAGATCAAACTGCGTGGGCAAAGACGGCGAAAGACTGCTTACAGCAGGGCCTTTCGCATCAAACGCACTCAAAACAACCATCATTTTACTTCTTTATCCACAACTACCATTTACGCACCGCAATCAACGCGGGATGACGAGCTTTTGGCGGGACCAAACAGCGCGCTTTGTTACAAACGTCATGTTTTGAGGGCCTTTGAGAGGCAAGCGCCGCCATCCACACACACAGATGACGGCGCTTATGTAGGGTTGGAAAAAACCAATTACACAACACACGCAAACAGTCGCACTATCCAAACCCGCACTCAAACTCGGTACGTAACAATGCGGCCGCCCCCGTGGCCAAACTCGTATCCCTCGATCAGGGTAGGCTGAAATTAGCCACCACCACTTCGCAAAGGAAGCAAAAAATGGCCGAAAAGGGGCAAAGAGACCCATCACGAATTGACACAGCGGTGAAATAAATTCGTGAAGATGGAGTATTATACCTACGATTCGAGGCGATAGCCGCGCCGGGTTTTGACGCCAAGCCAGCGTCAGTTGAATTGGTACGCTGGCCGTCAAAAGCCTTATTTCATTGCGTAATACTGATCCACCAGCCTTGCACGGCTTGCTTGCCCCGCACGCTTTGCCGTCTCGGATGGGTCATTGACGGCGGCCCCTGCCCGGCACCGCAGACGAGCTGCCACAATCTCGACAAGGTCTTATCCACAGCCAAGTCGAACGACACCGATCCCGAGACAATCTTTTTCAGATTTAAGGGATTGTTCACATATCGAAGATTGTAGGTTGAATTCGCGATTCGATGGGCCTTCGGATTTCTGTGAAGAACGACGCGCTCCGTCGCTCCAACAAAGACAATCCTGCCCTAGCTTTACGGATTGTTTCCCAAACGCTGCGATTGTGGCCAAGTCAGGGCAAGCCACCCGCTCATCATACTATGATTCTTGGAGGGAGAATTGGTACCCGAGGTCGGACTCGAACCGACAAGCCTCGCGGCGGGGGATTTTGAATCCCCTGCGTCTACCAATTCCGCCACTCGGGCCCGTGATCGTCTGGTGGCATGGTAGCGCGCCACGACGGGTCAGCGCGGTTTAGCCAAGTGCTGGCGCGACTTCAAGGCTCAATAACGGGCTTTGGCGGCGTTGGGGGATTGCGCTCGATATCGGTCTCGCGCGGCGCCTCAGCGCGCGCGTCGTCTTTGCGATCTGACACGAGCTTATCCATCTTCAATGACGGCCTCTCCGGCCTGCGCGCTACACGCGGCGCATTCGTCCGCACAGAGAGCGGCGTGCGCCCCAGCCGCGAGACACGGTGCGCCGCGACAATCTGTGAGCGGGCGACATTGGCATAGACGCCCTGCGCCGTTTGCGTCGACAGCCCCATAGAGCGCGCGACGCCCGCGAATTTCGCGGCACTGCCCGCGCGCGCAGACAGGCTGGCCCAAAGCATCTTTGAATGCACCGCCCCTTGCGACGCCACCGCAGCACGCGCAGGGAGCGCCGGCAATGCGGGTGCCACGCTTGCGGCAGTTACGATTTGCAAGAAATTGCGACGGTTGAGCTTTGGCATAGGGTCGTCCTTATCGGGGTCTCACCTTCTATATAGACGCCTTGATGTCAGATTTTAACCTTTGAGGCCCTCTCAGAACATCACGCCGACGAGCCATAAGGTGATCGCGGGGAAGCTGACAAGGATCACCACGCGGATCAGATCGGAGGCCACAAAGGGCAAAACCCCGCGATATGTCTGCGAAATCGGCACATCGCGCGCGACTTGGTTGATGATAAACAAATTCATCCCTACAGGCGGCGTGATCAGCCCGACCTCGACCACGATCAGCGCAAGGATGCCAAACCAGATCGCGGTTTGCTCCGGCGTCAGGCCGAAGTCGAGCACTTCGATGATCGGAAAGAAGATCGGGATGGTCAGAAGGATCATCGACAGCGAGTCCATCACGCAGCCGAAGACCAGATAGCAGATCAACATGGCGATCAGGACAGTCATGGGCGCCAGCCCTGCGCCAGTCACCCAATCGGCCAAGGCTTGCGGGGCTTGGGTAAAGGCGAGAAACGAGTTGAACACTTGCGCGCCGAAGATGATCAGAAAGATCATGGCCGAGGCCTGAGCGGTCTCCAGCACGCTGTCGAGGAAACTGCGCCAGCCCAGCCCCCCCGTGGCCACGCCGTAGATGCCCGTGGCGACCGCGCCGACGGCGGCCCCTTCCGTGGGCGTGAACAGCGCTTGGACGCCCGGCTTGAACCAGTTCCAATCCGCCGCAATCCCGCCCATGACCAGCCCGAAGATCACCACGACCGGCCAGACTTTGACCAAAGTGCGAAACCGTGCGGCCATTGGCTTGCGCTCGGCCACGGGGCCGGAGCCCGGCTTGAAGCGGACATAAATCGCGACCGTCAGCATGTAGCCCAAGGCGGCCAATAGGCCCGGCACGAGTGCTGCGATGAACATCTTGACGATGTTTTGCTCGGTCAGGATCGCGTAGATCACCAAGATCACAGAGGGCGGGATCAAGATGCCGAGCGTGCCGCCCGCAGCCAGAACTCCGGTAGATAGCGCGTCATCATAACCGCGTTTGCGCATCTCGGGCAAAGCCACCTGCCCCATCGTCGAGGCCGTCGCCAGAGACGAGCCGCATACTGCCCCGAAGCCCGCACAAGCTCCAACAGCCGCCATCGCCACCCCGCCTTTGCGGTGGCCCAGCCAGTCAGAGGCTGCATTGAACAAAGCCGCTGACATGCCCGATTTGGTGGCAAACTGCCCCATGAGCAAAAACAGCGGCACGATGGTCAGCGAATAGCTTGAAAACGTGTCATAGGTCAGCGTCTTCATCTGGCTCAGCGTCGCATTGGGCGTGCCCAGCACATACCACGTGCCCAGAAAGCCCGTGGCAAACATCGCGATGCCAATGGGAATGCGCAGGAATATCGCCAAGAGCATCAGCCCAAAGCCGCTAAGCGCGATCTCAAGGCCCATCAGACACGCGCCTCTCGGCCTTCGAGCACCCAGTTGAGCGCGCGCCAGACGGTGTAAACACTGACGATGAAAAACAGTGCCGCGCCGATCAGTGCCATCCCGAACGGGATCCAGACGGGCAATTCCAGCTCATAAGTGGTTTCCGGGAAAAACGGCTTGGAGCCCATTGCGAAGAAGCTGCGAAACGCCTCCGAGCCGTAGGGGTATTTCTCCGCAAAGCCCAAATAGAAGCGCCATAAGATCAAGCCTGACACAATCGCAATCGCCAGATCGCCTGCAAGCCCAAGCACTGCTTTGGCGCGATCTGGCAGACGGTCGACGAACACATCGACCGTGACATGGCCGCGTTTGAGCTGGCACCACGGCAAGAAAGCAAAGATCGCGATGGCGCAGCCCGCCTCGACCATCTCGAAATCACCCGTGATGGGCGCGAGGCCAAACCCGATCAAAGCGCGCCCGATGACAGACACGACTGTCAGCAAAGCAATGGCGGCCAAGATGACCCCGCCCGCATAGGCCAGAACGCGGCAGGCTGTCTCTAAACCGCGGCCGATACGAGCCTCCAGATCGCCTGCTAATGTCATGAAGTCTGCCCTTTCAGGCGCTTTGGCCTGCCATATCAAAGCCCGACCGTGAAAGGCCGGGCCTTGGGGTGGTTTACGTAGCGCCGCGCTTAGTTGGCGTGTTTCGCAATCAGCGCTTGGGCGTCGGCGACCATGGCTTTGCCATCCAGGCCGTTATCATCCATCTCGGCGATCCACTCATCGGTCAGTTGCACACCGATGGCTTTGAGCTCTTCAAGCGCGTCGCCCTCTAGAGTGACGATCTTATTGTCAGTGCCAGCGGTCAGTGCCCGGCCGCTTTTGTCGCCCGTGTCCATCGCGCGACCGGCCCAAGCCGAGACGTCCATCCCGGAATTGGCATCAATCACCGCCTTTAGATCATCGGGCAAGCTGTCATATTTGGCCTTGTTCATGCCCCAGACGAAGAATGTATTATAAAGCGCGCGGTCGCCGCCGATTTCTGTATGGCTGTCGGCCAGCTCATGGACCTTCAACGGAGGCACGATTTCCCAAGGGATCACGCCGCCATCCACCACGCCTTTCGACAGGGCTTCGGGGAAGGCCGGCACAGGGATGCCCACAGGTGTAGCCCCCAGAGTTTCGAGCAATTTGTTGGCCTGACGCGATGGGCCGCGCAGTTTCACGCCTGCCAGATCAGATGGCGCCATGATCGGATCACCCTTTTTGTGAATGACGCCGGGGCCGTGCAGATGCGTGGCAATCAGATGGATATCGCCCATCCGCTCGGTCAGGTATTTCTGGCTGTATTCCCAGACCGCCTTGGAGCTGGCCTCAGCACTCATCGAGGTCATGAAGGGCAGCTCGAACACTTCCGATTCCGGGAAACGACCGGGCGTATAAGCGGGCAAAGCCCAGCCGCAATCAATCACTCCATCGCGGATTTGGTCATAGAGTGCGGGTGGTTTGCCGCCAAGTTGCATCGCAGGATAGATCTCTACCTTGATGCGCCCGCCGCTGTCTTTCTCGACCTTCTCCGCCCAAGGCGTGATGAAATATTGCGGCACGGACGCTTTGGGCGACAAGAAGTGCTGACAGCGCAACGTGACTTCTTGCGCAAACGCGAAACTGGCCGACAGCCCCAAAGCCGCAGCCCCGATCAGAGTGGTTTTCAAAACGGTTTTCATCTCATTTCCTCCCAGAAATTTGGTGTCTGTGTTTTTGGTGTCTCTGTTTGTGCCCGGACCTTTAAGGCCGCGCGATGCTAAACGTGTCGCACGCCTCGATCCGTGGGTCTTTGTAGCCCGTCGCGAACCAACGCTGACGCTGCTCTGACGTGCCATGCGTAAACGTATGAGGGTTCGGCCTTCGGCCTGCGTTGCGTTGCAACGTGTCATCACCGATTTGCTTGGCAGCATTCACCGCCTCTGCCAGATCCCCGTCTTGGATCGAATTGAACCGAGCTTCCGCATAACGTGTCCACAAGCCAGACAGGCAATCGGCCTGCAATTCAACCCGCACCGAAATGTCATTGCTGCGCTGCTGGCTTGATTGCGCACGAATTTTATTGGCCTGACCAAGAATGCCCAATTGGTTTTGCACGTGATGCGCGATCTCATGGGCTACGACATAGGCGGCGGCGAAATCGCCATTGGCGCCCATCCGTTTGGACAGGGTCGTGAAGAAGGAGGTGTCGAGATAGGCCTTGTTATCTGCCGGGCAGTAAAACGGCCCCGAGGCGCCATTGGCACCCCCACACGGGCTTTGCGTGCCGCCTTTAAAGAGCACCAATGCGGCTGGCTGGTATGGCTTGCCCACTTGGTCGCGGAACACTTCGGCCCAGACCTCTTCGGTGTCGGCCAGAACCACGCTGACAAATTCGCCCGCAACCTTGTCTTCGCGCGTCAGCTCTTGGCTGACCACTTGCTGGTTGCCTCCGCCACCGCTCAGGAACGGCGTCACGTCCACTCCGAAAAGCAGCCCAAGGCCCAAAATCACGATCAGGCCCAAGCCTCCGATACCGCCCACTTTCCCGATCGAGCGCTGTCCACGACGATCCTCGATATTGCGGCTGCCTCTGCGGCCTTTCCACTGCATCTGTTAATCCTTCACCTTGTCTTCATCTTGACCTTCGCGCTGAGCTAAGCCAAAGCGCATGTCTGAGACCTCTATAAAGACAGCCGAGCAGACAAATGATCAAGCGCCTTTATGACTGGACAATGGGATTGGCCGACCACCGCTATGCGCTTTGGGTGCTGGCTGTGGTCTCTTTTGCCGAAAGCTCGTTCTTTCCAATCCCGCCTGACATCATGATGATCCCGATGATCTTGGCAGCCCCGCACCGCGCCTTCGTGATCGCGGGCGTGGCTTTGGTGGCCTCTGTCTTGGGCGGCATTGCAGGCTATGCAATCGGTGCATTTGCCTTTGAAACATTGGGCCAACCGATCCTGGAGGCCTTGGGCAAAGGCGACAAAGCGCTTGAATTCAACGAACGCTTCAACGATCTGGGCTTCTGGCCTGTGCTGATCGCGGGCGTCACGCCATTTCCCTACAAGGTCATCACGATCATGTCGGGCTGGACGGGCATGCCGCTTGGGACATTTATCGTCACGTCAATTATCGCGCGTGGCATGCGCTTTTTCATCGTGGCGGCTCTTTTGTGGAAATTCGGCGCGCCAATCCGTGACTTCATCGAAAAACGCCTAGGCCTTGCCTTCACGGCCTTCGTGCTTTTGCTATTGGCGGGCTTTGCGGCGGTGAAATTCCTGTGACGCGCCTCCAGCTCGCCATTCTGGCCACGCTTGGATCGGTAGCCCTTCTGGGCGGTGCTTTCGTGTTCCAAGCGCTCGGCTACCCGCCTTGCAAAATGTGCCTGTGGCAACGCTGGCCGCATGCAGCCGCCATCGTGATCGGCGCGCTGTTCTTGCTAAGCCAGCGCGCATTGTTGCTTTTGGCGGGCGCTGTGGCCGCGCTGAGTACGGCGGCGGTGGGCCTCTATCATGCGGGCGTAGAGCAAGGGTTTTGGGAGGGTCCGAGCACCTGTACATCAGGCGCGATTGAGGGCCTGACACCGGAAGAATTGCTCAACCAAATCCTCGACGCGCCACTGGTGCGCTGTGACGAGATCGCGTGGCAATTCATGGGCCTCTCAATGGCCGGATGGAACGCGGTTTTCTCGCTGATACTGGCCGTGCTCTGGGTCAGCGCGTACCGCGCGCCTGAAACCGCGAAATAAACGCGCCGTTTCAAAGTCTTAACCTACGTCGCACGCGCTTCAGGAAAGCATCCCTCGCGCCATTGCACCCTACATGATGTATGCGGTATAGTCTGCCAACACAAAAGATGACGGCCAATTGCCAAGATCGGAATTTCAGTGAACGACACGCCGGAAACCCCTGAAGACGAAGACGAAAACCCGGCTCCGCGTATGGAGTATGACGGCCCTCAGGTGTCCATCACCGAGGAGATGAAAACCTCGTTTCTTGAATACGCGATGTCGGTCATTATTTCGCGTGCGATCCCCGATCTGCGCGACGGTCTGAAACCGGTTCACCGCCGCATCCTTTACGCGATGCACGAGACGGGCAACAGCCACGACAAATCCTACCGCAAATCCGCGCGCCCTGTAGGCGATGTCATGGGCAAATATCACCCGCATGGCGACAGCGCGATTTATGACGCGCTGGTGCGTATGGCGCAGGATTTCTCGATGTCTTTGCCGCTTCTCGATGGCCAAGGCAATTTCGGCTCGATGGATGGCGATAACCCCGCCGCGATGCGCTACACCGAAGTGCGCATGG
>CAZCEW010000031.1:0-22746 GCA_964497775.1 uncultured Rhodobacterales bacterium | reverse complement strand
GCCGTCTGGGGCCAGAGGCGCTAGAGCCTACACGGGTGAAGTATAAGAAGTTTACCCGTTGAGTTTCGCCATCTGGTGAAACTCAACGAAAGACCACTTCGCTCATCAGACAGGTTTTTCCCCTTTGCCTGCCGCGTCCCAAGGCTTAGACAACGGCCACGCAACCAACAGGACCGCACCCCATGGACTTCGCCACCATCATCTCGACGCTCACCAATTGGATCGTCAATATCGGCTCCACGGTAAATGACCTGCCCGGCGTGGTGGCGTTTGGGTTGGGGTTGTTTACGTGGTTCATGGCGGAGCAGATTTTGCGCAAGATCGTCTCTAGCCTGCGCTGGATCATTTTGATCGGCGCATTGGCTGGGCTGGGGCTGACGGCGCCGCAGCTTTTGAAGATGGTTTTTGATCGTGGTGGGGCACCTGAAATTCAGGGCCCCGTGAACAACAGCTAACTAGAAGACCACGCGCCAGAACAAAAGAACCGGTGCTACCATCGCGAACCACAACACAAACCATGGCGCGAAGCGGACGATACGGCCGAAGCGGGTTTCGCCTTGGCTAGCCTCTCCAAAAGACGCCAAGCCTGCCATCACGGCATAGCCCATCGCCTCGTTCTTACGGGCGCTGGCGGCGATTGATGGCACAACGGCCTCAGCTTGTGGGGCGGTGTTTTGGCGCGCAAGCGCGCTGCGGCGATCTTCAAGGCTCGACATGGCAGTCATCTCTCCGTTTTATGTTGGGACATTACATGGGGCAACCGCGTCATTTTCCAAGCCCCTGCGACATTGCGCCAGCACAAATATTTGACGAATTTTATGGATTGGGCATACTCTTATCATAACACCCCAATTTGTCAGGATTTAGCCATGCGTCTTCCCTCAACTTGTCTCGCCCTTTGCCTTTTGATTGCCGCTCCTGCCCATGCTGGATGGCAAACAATCAAATCCGAGGCAGATCTGTCAAAACTGATCGTTGGTAAGTCTTGGGTTAATCAGAAACATGAAGGTTGGTTTCGTTTGCGCCAGAACGGCAAGCTGACAGGGGGCTTTGACGGCAAGAAGCTCTCGGGCGCGTGGAAATGGGACGGCAAGCATGTCTGCTATACGCGCAAGCTGGGGCGCGAGAAACTGCCCAATGATTGCATTGTGGTTCAGGTGGACGGCAAGAACATCGCAACAATCCGCGACAAAGGCCGCGGACGCAAAACGGCTTATGTCCCGAAATAGCTACATCGCGAAGCGCAAGACCAGATAAGGCACGAGCGCGAAGATGATGATCAGCAGCTTATATCCAGCCAAGAAGTTCATATAAAGACGGTCTAGATCCGCGTCCGAGGCCGCAAAAAGCCGGCCGTGGATCGACTTGGCAAAATTGCCCAGCGCATAGAGCGCAACCGTCGCGAAAAGCAGAAATCCGATATGGATGGCGCTGCTCCAGGCAAAAAATGTCGTCAATGCCTCTTGGGTCATAGCAAGCTCCTCTTTGGGCTGGGCATCTCATATATAGGCAATCGTCGCGCGAAATTTGAGATGAGCATGCTCCAAAATAGGAAAAACCGCCCAGGGGAAGGGGGCGGTTTTTCCGGTGGAGGGCGGCCTGTTCTGCGCAGGCTGACTATGCGGGGGCGAACTTGTGTGTAGCGAGGGCGCCCCGGCCCGTGTGTTCTTGCCTTTTGTCGTTACCCTGATCGGAGGGATCTTAAAGAGTGTGTGTCGTCTTAGTGTCCGCGTTTGGTGTGCGACCGTGGCGGTGTGTGTTTGCCTCTTAAAGAAACCGCAAATGGCCTACTCAAACAAGTATTGTTCTCCTTACTGTTTGATAAAACACGAAAAAGTGCGTGGATTGCCTTGCAGTTGCCATGTTTTGGACGGGTTTGGAGCCAGATGCGCGCGAATAAGGCAAAACCTTGGCGATTTGGTCAGATTTACAGTGCCGAGAATGCGCGGATTATCGCCAAAAATTTCGAAGAAACTCTGCTTGAAACACGCATTGAGATGGATTTTGCGCCGCGAATTGCCCCCGTTAACCATAGAGAATCCTTGCCGTTGCCTCATTCTGGGCAGGATTGAAGTTAACTCTGAGTAAACCTTCTGCGACTATTTCTGCTTATGGGAAGGTGTATTGAAAGGGTTTGCTATGGGAACGGTTAGTGTTCTTTTCGGGGGCGTTTTGGGTCTGTTGATGGCTGTCTCGGGGCTTGTCCTTTTTAACGCGAGCTTTACGACTGCCTTTGAGATCTATTCAAGTGCAACACTTGCATCTGTCCTTTTCATCGTCACCCTTTTGCTTTCCGCCGAGCGCGACGAGATGTCGTCGTAAGGCCTTTGGTCGCGACCGACAGACTAAACTTCATCTTTAATTTGAGACATGCGAGGCGCGTTGTTTAACGTGCTGGCAGCTATTGATGCGTCATTTGTCCCTATCGGGGTAACTTTGAGGGGATTTTCAAATGGGTGCTATTTCTGTCTTAGCTGCAGGGGGGGTCGGTCTGATCTCGGCCCTGTTCGTCGTTTACGGGCTTGGAACGGGTTGGGCGACTGGTCTTATGATTTACTTTGGAACAGGCGTGGCGACACTGGCCGCCATGATCGGGCCTATTTTGCGCCGCGTCGAAATTGGGGATGCGCAGGGCGACCAGATCGAAGCTTGGCGTGAAGAATTAGGCTACAGGGAGCCTTCTCAGGTAAATGTCCAAAGGTCTGAACACGACCGATCGCAGAATTCACGTGCCGCCTAAAAGCTGCAGGCCGCTTATTTTCAACGCAAGGTGCTGCGCGACATTGCACATGGCGCGCCCCATCACATAGAACCGCGCCATGACGCGTTTTGATCTGATTGTGATAGGGTCCGGTCCGGCTGGCTCGGCTGCTGCTATGCGCGGCTGCAAGCTCGGCCTGAGCGTCGCAATTGTCGATAAAGCAAAATTTCCACGCGACAAACTTTGCGGCGGGTTGTTCACCGGTCGCAGCGAGAAGGCGATGAAAGCGATCTTCGAGCGCGGCGTCACTGACGATCTGTTCACCACCTCCAACCACATGCGTTTTAGCGCTGGCGGCACAGTTCTGGCCGATATCAAAGATGCGCCCCCCGTACATCTGACGATGCGCCGCGATTTCGACGCGATGCTGCACGGATTAGCGCTGGATGCCGGCGCTCACGCCTTTTTGGGTACGCCGATAACGGAGCTCGCAAATGACCATGTGGTTTTGCGCGATGGTACAATGCTCGGCTTCTCGGGTTTGATCGGCGCGGATGGGGTGAATTCTTTTGTCGCCAAATCGCTCTTTGGGCGGTCCTTTAACCCTGCAACCATTGGCTTCGGTCTCGAGATCGAAACCCCGCTTGAGCCCAGCCGCGACGAGGCTGTCGAGGTTGATTTCGACGCCGCCGAATGGGGTTACGGTTGGGCCTTTCCCAAACGCAAAACCGTGACGGTCGGGGTGGGCGGTATCAATAGTCGCAATGCGGATATGAAAGCCAATATGGCGCGCTATGTTGTTCAGACCGACAGCGATGCGACGCTGAAATACAAGGGTCAGTATTTGCCCTTTGGCGATTTCAACCGCAGGCCGGGGCGCGGCAATGTGGTGCTGGCGGGCGATGCGGCAGGTCTGGTGGATCCGATCACCGGCGAAGGAATTGCGCTGGCCATGGAAAGTGGCGCGCTGGCGGCCGATGCAATTGCCGGAGCTTTGCAGCGCAATCAACCCAGCAGCGCTTATCTGGCTTATCTCAGATCGCTTGGGCCGATCCACCGCTCACTGAAGCAAGCGCGGCTCTGGCGGATGATTATGTTTCCCGAGGCCACACAAGGCTATTTCAAGCGCGCATTTGCCAAGGGCTCGACGCTGCAACGCAAATATCTCGACCTCTTAGCAGGTGATGTAGATTATCATGATCTGCGTTGGGCATTGGTTCAGCGGATGCCGAAACTTGCCTGGCGGCTGCTCAAACACAAAATCGGTCTGCCGGACGCCAAATAGAGAGGCGCGGTAAAGTTGCAGCGGCGCGCATATCAGCGCGCCACCGCAATTAGACTTAATCTTCCAGAACGAAAGTTACTTTCAAGATCACGCGATATTCTTTGATCTTGCCGCCTTTGACTGTGCATTTCATGTCCTGAACCCAAGCGCCTTCGACGTTCTTGAGGGTCTTGGACGCGCGCTCGACGCCGCTTTCGATCGCATCCTCGAAGCTCTTGCTGGACGAGGCGATGATTTCTGTAACGCGTGCAACTGACATAGGTGTCTCCTTTGTTATGACAGAGCGCCAAACTACGCCAATTGCATCCGTGTTCAAGGCGATAAGCTGGATTTTCGCCGGTGGCGCTACGTCAGCAAGCGGTCAATCAAACGCTGAGCGTGGCTTTAACGGCGCGCTTCCAAGCGGCGTATTTTTTGTCTCGCAGCGCGTCGCTCATCGCGGGCTCGAACCGCTTTTCCAACGCCCAGTTTTTCGCAAAGCCCGCCTGATCGGGGTAAATGCCCGCCCGCATGCCAGCCAGCCAAGCGGCCCCTAACGCAGTCGTTTCAAGCACTTGGGGGCGGTCGACTTGCGCGTCGATAATGTCGGAGAGAAATTGCATCGCCCAATCGCTGGCCGTCATGCCACCATCGACACGCAGCACGCTGTCGCCACTGCCATCCCAATCGGCGGTCATCGCCTCCAGTAAATCGCGGGTCTGGTAGCCAACGCTTTCAAGTGCGGCGCGGGCAAAATCCTCGGGGCCGGTATTTCGCGTCAATCCGTAGACGGCGCCACGGCAATCGGCATTCCAATAGGGTGCGCCAAGCCCGGTAAAAGCTGGGACCAGAACGATCCCCTGCCCCGCATCTGAGGCTTCAGCCATTGCTTGGGTCTGCGTCGCGTCAGAGATGATTTGTAGCCCGTCGCGCAACCATTGCACAACCGCGCCCGCAATGAAGATCGACCCTTCCAGCGCGTAAGTCGGCTTGCCGTCCAACTGATAGGCAATTGTCGTCAGAAGGCGGTTTTTTGAGGCAACAGGCGTGTCGCCCGTGTTGAGAAGCGCGAAACACCCCGTGCCATAGGTCGACTTCAACATACCCGGCTCAAAGCAAGCCTGACCCACCGTGGCCGCCTGTTGATCGCCTGCGACGCCCAAGATCGGGATAGGACTGCCCAACAGATCCTTGGAAGCTTCTCCAAAATCAGCAGCGCTGTCTTTGACTTCGGGCAACATGGCCAGCGGGATCTCCAACAGCTCACAGATGGATTTCGACCACCCGCCCTTATGGATGTCATAAAGCATCGTGCGCGCCGCGTTCGTTGCGTCAGTCACATGGCGTGCGCCGCCGGTTAGTTTCCAGATGATATAGCTATCGACGGTACCAAAGAGCAGTTCTCCCGCCTCTGCACGCGCTCGTGCGCCGTCTACATTCTCTAAGATCCAACGCAGTTTTGTGGCCGAAAAATACGGGTCCAACAGCAGGCCGGTTTTGGCAGTGAACATCTGCTCATGGCCCGCATCGCGCATCTGAGCGCAATAGTCCGACGTCCGGCGATCTTGCCAAACGATTGCGTTATGAACAGGCTCGCCGGTTGCTTTGTCCCAGACAATCGTCGTCTCGCGCTGATTGGTGATGCCGATTGCGGCTATTTCTGCTGCATCAATCCCCGCCTTAGCGACAGCATCGCGACAGGTGGATTGCGTTGTCTGCCACAGATCGCCCGGGTCATGTTCGACCCAGCCCGAGGCAGGGAAATGTTGTTTAAATTCCTGCTGCGCCGAGGCAGTGACCTGCATGGTCTCATCAAACAAAATGGCGCGGCTTGATGTTGTGCCTTGGTCGATTGCAAGAATATAGCGCATGGAAATCCCCGTTTTAGGCGGCGCGGTGTTGGCGCATCCAGTCGTCCAAAACCTTGATCTGCTCGGGCGTCATGCGCAACCCCAGTTTGGAGCGACGCCAGACAACATCTTCGGCGCGGCGCGCAAATTCATGTTCCATCAGCCAGCGGACCTCGCGCTCTGTCAGTGTGGCGCCAAAGTCCTCACCCAGATCGGATTTCGCTTCCGCATCGCTCAGCATTTCGCCCGCTTCAATGCCGTAACCGCGCACCAGCCTCAGCGCCCATGCCTCGGTCAGAAAGCTGTAACGCTTGCCCAGTAGGCGCACGATATCGGCGACGTCTGAGACTTCGAAATCGCCGCCGGGCAATGGCACGCCTGCGGTCCATTTCTTCGTCTCGGCATCAAACTCACCATCGATCTTGTCCAAAGCCTGCTCTGACAGTTTGCGGTAAGTCGTGATCTTGCCGCCAAAGATATTGAGCATCGGCGCACCGGCAGAGCTGTTGATGCGCAGAACATAGTCGCGCGTGGCAGCCGTGGCCGAACTTGCACCATCGTCATAAAGCGGGCGCACGCCGGAATAGGTCCAGACGATTTGATCCTTTGTAACGGGCTTGTCGAAATAACCCGATACGAAGTCGAGCAGATAATCCCGCTCCTCCTCCGTGCATTCTGGTTTTGTGTCGAGATCGGCGTGTTCGTGGTCAGTAGTGCCGATCAAGGTGAAATCCGTCTCGTAGGGGATCGCAAAAACGATCCGCCCGTCTTCGCCTTGAAAAAAGTAGCTTTTGTCGTGGTCGAACAGTTTGCGCGTCACGATATGGCTGCCGCGCACCAACCTGATCCCTGCGCTGGCATTGATGCCGACCGTGCCGCGGATGATCTGTTCCACCCATGGACCGCCCGCATTAACCAGCATGCGCGCGCGATGGGTAGCCTTTTCGCCGGTATCTTGGTCCTCTGTCTCGATCTGCCAAATGCCATCCTCGACATGCGCAGAGACAACCTTGGTGCGCACCATAATCTTGGCGCCGCGCAAAGCTGCGTCGCGCGCATTAAGCACCACAAGTCGCGAATCCTCGATCCAGCAATCGGAGTATTCATATGCATGCGCGAATTTCGGGTTTAGTGCGGTGCCGACGGGGTCGTGACGAAGATCGAGTGTCTTGGTGGCTGGCAATATCTTTCGCCCACCAAGATGATCATACATGAACAGACCCAACCGGATCAGCCAACCCGGCCTGCGCCCTTTCATCCAAGGCATGAGCGTGCCGAGGATTTTTGACGTTGGCGTCGAGCCCTCAAAGCGCATATCCGGATGGTAAGGCAACACAAAGCGCATCGGCCAAGAGATATGCGGCATAGCCCGCAACAGGGTTTCTCGTTCGATCAGAGCTTTGCGCACGAGACCGATCTCGAAATACTCGAGGTAGCGAAGCCCCCCGTGAAACAGTTTCGTCGAGGCGCTAGAGGTCGCTGATGCAAGATCATTCATCTCCGCCAGACCGACGCTCATGCCTCGCCCAGCAGCATCGCGCGCGATGCCGCAGCCATTGATACCGCCACCGATAACAAAGAGATCAAGAGGATCGTCTTGGGGCACATCTTCCTCGCTTAAACATAGGTGAGCTTGGCTCTACACATAGATTTAGCACCGCTTCGTCAAGCCGTGCCAATGTCGAAGTCTCTGGTGATTTTCTGTCTTGGTATGGCAATCGTTAAGACAGCAGGCGATGCGACGTCAGTCGTCGTCAGGGATATCCATCAGCGCCATGGGACTTACGCCTAAACTGGCCGAGGCGAAAGGGCCACCATGACAGGTTTGGCTCAGATCGCCTACTTCGACAACGGGTGCGTCAGTCAAAAATTCAGACGCGAACTCTTCAGCATTGTCTTTCGGACGGTAACCCAGATGCGACGCCGCGGAATTGTCGACCGGAGAGCGGTCATTGTTGGAAATCCCGTAGCAAATCGTGAACCCAACATGCGGAGTATCCACAGCGCGGGTGACAAGCTGGACCAAATCATCAGGGCTGAGCCAAGAGCCGAGCGCGCGCGCATTGCCTGGCTTTGAGGTGGCGGAATAGATGCGCAGATGTACGCTTTCGATGCCTTCCTTTTCCCAATACATCCGACCCAAATCTTCGGTAAAGCACTTGGCAAGCCCGTAAAAAGTATCCGGGCGATGCGGCATCTGCGTGTCGATCGCGACCGTCTTGGAATACATCCCCATTGCGTGGATTGACGAAGCGTAAATGATCCGGCGCACCCCATGCAGCTTGGCTGCCTGCCAGATATTGTAAGAACCTACGAAATTCGGACCCCACATCTGCTCGAATGGCAGCTCATCAACGATTGCTCCGAAATGGACAACCATATCCGCCCCTTCCAGCAAAGGCTTGATCTGTTCCATATTGGCCAAATCTGCCTGAACGAAAGTCTCGTTTTCCAAGCTGTTTTCAACGGGATTGATATCGGTCGAGACGAGCGTGTCACACATCTTCGACAATGGTGCGCGCAATTGCTTGCCTAAGTTTCCATTGGCTCCGGTCAGAACGATCTTTTTCATATCACTGCTTTCTCTAAGAATGGCTCTCCCCGACCGATACGCGCGTAGCCCAATGGCGTCAAATCAAGGGTACGAAATTCACCATAGGTCAGGATCTCGGACGCGCCGCGCCCCATGGCCGGGCTTTGCTGGAAGCCGTGGCCTGAGAAGCCGTTCACGAAGATGAAGTTGCGAACCCGATCATGCGGCCCGATGATCGCGTTTTGATCGAGCGTGTTGAAGGCATAGTGACCCGTCCATGTGTTGGTCAGTTTGATCGCCTCAAAAGCGGGTACGCGCGTCGCAAGAATGGGCCAGACCTTTTCTTCCCAAAGCGAATGATCGATCTCAAAATCATCAAATGCCACGGCCGGGTCATCATCAGGCGGGCAGCCTGCAAGATAGTATTGCCCGTCCGAGCGCATATGCACCCCGCTGGGATCGATCGTCAGCGGCAAGTCCCGATCAAGCGGTGTTTCGGCATCAAAGATGAACGTATAGCGCTTGCGCGGCTCCACGGGGATCTCAATCCCCGCCATCGCCGCCGTTTTCGCCGCGCGTGGCCCGGCCGCATTCACCAACTGACCACAAGCGATGGTATCTCCAGAGGCAAGAGTGACGCCAGTAACGCGATCCGCGCTGAGATTGATCTCGGTCACCTCATCATGAAGATACTCGACCCCGTTCTGGCGCGCTTTGCGCTTCCACCAATCAAACAGAGTGTTGCCGTCGAAATAACCTTCGTCGACAAGATTATGCGATCCGCAGACAATGCCTTCAAGATTGTAGAATGGATAGGCTTTGGCGATTTCGTCCGGAGAATAGATCTTTGTTCCCGCTCCACAGGAGGCTTGCAGTTTCTGGTTCTCGCGCAAGATTTCCGCGAAAGGCTCATTGTCGGCAAGATACATATAGCCATAGCTTTGCAGCAAGACATCAGGCGCTTGGTCATCTTTCATAAAGCCCCGAAAACCTTTGATGAACTCGGCGCCGAATTGCGAGATATGAATGTTGAGAGGATTAGAGAATTGCTGTCGGATGCAGCTGTTTGTAGCTGTCGTTGATGTGAATTCGTAAGTTGGGTCTCGCTCAATCACCAAGACCGAGCCATCAAAATCGGGATTGTCAGATAGCCACCACGCAACGGAAGAGCCGATCATGGCGCCGCCGATAATGATAACGTCATAGCTGTTTCTTTGCGCCATTAGCCTGCCTCCGAGCATGCAATCAGATTGGCGTCAAACAAGCGCCACGTCTAGCGTCTTTAGAGCAAAGACGAGGGGCTCTGCCCCTCGCGCTCCCCGAGGTTTGAATGGGACAATGAAGCTGGATTAGCGCAATCTTAATGTCGGTCGTGCAAACCCCAATAGCGGTACAGGCAGAGGTGTTGATGGCCGTGGACGATGAAGCCGCCCCATCTTGCGCCCTCGGGTCGGGATGGGGCGGTGGATTTCTAAATCTTCATTGTTCCAATAAAACCTCCGCCGGAGGCATTATGTTCGAAGCCGAAAGGCTGAGGACATTTTGAAAACCGCGCGCCGAAGGCGCTCATTGATCTAGCATTCAGGGATATTGACGGCCAATCCGCCTTGCGATGTCTCTTTGTACTTGTTGCTCATATCAAGGCCGGTCTGGCGCATGGCCTCGATACAATTGTCGAGCGGCATGAAGTGAGTGCCGTCACCGCGCAAAGCCAATGACGCCGCCGAGACGGCCTTGATCGCGCCTAAGCCGTTGCGTTCGATGCAAGGAACCTGAACGAGGCCTGCGACCGGATCGCATGTCATGCCAAGGTGGTGCTCCAAAGCAATTTCTGCGGCATTTTCAACCTGCTCGTTAGAGCCGCCAAGTGCTGCGCAAAGGCCCGCCGCGGCCATAGATGAAGCGGAACCAACTTCGCCTTGGCATCCGACTTCAGCGCCAGAGATCGAAGCATTGTGTTTGATCAACCCTCCGACGGCTGCCGCAGTCAGCAAGAAGGTCTTTAGCCCGTCTTCCGTGGCGCCCACGCAGTGATCGCGGTAGTAGCGCAAGACCGCTGGCAACACGCCGGCCGCGCCATTGGTAGGCGATGTCACGACCTTGCCTCCGGCCGCGTTTTCCTCGTTGACGGCCATCGCATAGACGCTCATCCAATCATTGATCGTATGGGGCTGAGAGATATTGACGCCTTGCTCTGCTAACAATTGCTCATGGATATGCTTGGCGCGGCGTTTGACGCGTAAACCGCCGGGCAATTCGCCGTCCATCCGCAAGCCTCTGTCGATGCAATCAAACATGGCGTCGCGTATTCGCGCC
This sequence comes from uncultured Rhodobacterales bacterium, assembly GCA_964497775.1. Taxonomy (GTDB): domain Bacteria; phylum Pseudomonadota; class Alphaproteobacteria; order Rhodobacterales; family Rhodobacteraceae; genus Litoreibacter. The sequence continues at coordinate 12,082 of CAZCEW010000031.1, read as the reverse complement.
AGAGATGTGGCAAGCTCTTTGCCGCTCATATGGCTCAGCTCATTGGCCTCTTTCATCGCGGCGATGGTTTTGCCGGAGGCCGCGCCCATCTCAAGCATCTCTTGCGCCGAGCCGAACGGGTAAGGGTATCCGGCTTGCGCCTTTTGGTCGTGCAGCGCATCGGCGTCGCCGCGCCCCATAGCATCAAGCTCGTCTTGGGTGACGACAAATCCGCCGCCGACGGAATAGTAGGTCTCTTGCAGATACAAATTTCCGGACGCGTCGAAGGCTTTCAAGATCATCCCGTTGGCATGACCGGGCAACGTCTGGTCATAGTCAAACACCAGATCGCTGTCAGGGTTAAATTTTAAAGGGGGAAGGCCTGCGGGTTCGACCACGCTTGATCTGCGCAATTCTGCTTCCAGCCCTTCGGCGGCGTCGGGATCGAGTGTGGCGGGCAGGAACCCCATGAAACCCAACATGATCGCGCGGTCGGTCGCGTGGCCTTTGCCGGTGAACGCCAGCGAGCCATGCAAGGATGCACCAAGTGCTGCGACTTCTCCGGCGCCAGGTTCGCGGTCGCGCCCACCTCTGAGATCATCCAAGAAGCGGCCAGCCGCCGTCATGGGCCCCATTGTATGCGAGGAAGACGGGCCGATGCCGATCTTAAAAATATCGAAGATACTTAGAAACATAGCTGCACCTTAGCGCCTTTTCTGCGCACCTGCGCCCCTCCATTTCAGACAAGCGGTGGCGAGTTTGCGACGTATGGCGATCACGGGCCCTTTCGAAAAAGACGTCGCTTTTAGGAGCCGTGTCAGCGCATAAAAACTATTGGTTTCATCAACCAACTGGTCGTTTTGGACCTATTCAATGCAAGCAACTGGCCCTATTTTCATCGCCCCGCTATGTGCAGCGTCTTTTCGAGCTATACTACCCGCAAGCCGTAGATTCGAAAAACGGCAGCGCTGCGCGAATTCCTTTATTTCAGTCTGGGAGACTCTGTTATGGACGGCAATCTGCAAGCAAATGATATCTCTGGCATCGTCGAGGCCGACCGCGCCCATGTCTGGCATCACCTAAGCCAACATGCGGGCTATATGGCGCAAGGCGATGGCCGGACGGACCCAAAGATTATCGTTGAAGGCAAAGGCCTGCGTGTTTGGGACCAACATGGTCGTGAACATATTGACGCGGTGTCTGGCGGTGTCTGGACGGTCAATGTCGGCTATGGCCGCGAAGCGATTGCCAATGCGGTGCGAGACCAGCTGGTGAAAATGAACTTCTTCGGCGGCACGGTTGGATCGATCCCTGCCGCGATGTTCTCGGAGCGTTTGATCGAGAAGATGCCCGGAATGAGCCGCGTTTATTTCGCCAATTCAGGCTCGGAGGCCAATGAGAAAGGCTTCAAGATGGTCCGCCAAATCGCGCATAAGCGTTATGGTGGCAAGAAGCACAAAATCCTGTACCGCGACCGCGATTATCACGGCACAACGATTGCGTGCCTGTCAGGCGGTGGTCAGGACGAGCGTGGCGCGCAATATGGGCCATTCACTCCGGGCTTCGTAAAAGTCCCTCACTGCCTTGAATACCGCGCGATGGATCAAGGCTTGGGCGATCTGTCGGGCGAGGCATATGGCCTAGCCGCGGCCAACGCGATTGAAGAGGTCATCTTGCGCGAAGGTGCTGACACGGTCGGCGCGCTTTGCCTTGAGCCCGTTACAGCAGGCGGCGGCGTGATTACTCCGCCGCGAGGCTATTGGGACCGCGTGCAGGAGATTTGTAAGAAATATGACATTCTATTGCATATCGACGAGGTCGTATGCGGCATGGGTCGGACCGGGACGTGGTTTGGCTATCAGCATTACGGTGTGAAGCCGGATATTGTGACGATGGCCAAAGGTGTGGCCTCTGGCTACGCCGCGATTTCGTGCTGTGTGACGACGGAAGCGGTCTTTGACATGTTCAAGGACGACACGGCCGATCACCTGAACTACTTCCGCGATATCTCGACCTTTGGGGGTTGCACTGCCGGTCCGGCCGCGGCGCTGGAGAATATGAAGATCCTCGAAGAAGAGAAGCTGTTGGAAAATACCACGGCTATGGGCGAGTATATGCTCGATCAACTGGAAGAGCTTAAAGCCAAGCATGCCTGTATCGGCGATGTACGCGGCAAAGGGTTGTTCCTTGGTGCCGAGCTTGTCGCAGATCGTGAAACCCGAGAGCCGCTGGCCGAAAAACTGGTTGCGCAAGTTACGGGCCACTGCATGGCGAAAGACGCGGTCATCATCGGCATGACCAACCGTTCTGTGCCGGGCTTCAACAACACGCTTTGCTTCTCGCCAGCCTTGATTGCGACCAAGGACGATATCGACGCGATCATCACCTCCGTGGACGGCGCGTTGACGGCGGTGATGGGCTAGCACTTTGCGCCCGTGACCACAGACCTCAAGGCGCTGGCTGCGCAAACGCAAGCGGTCTACGAGCGGCGCGCGGCGTGGTTTGCGAGCCATCGCCCTAAGGCGTTGATCGAGAAAGCTTGGCTGGATCGGTTTTGTGATGTGATGCCAGACAAGGCTTCCATTTTGGACCTCGGCTGCGGCGCGGGAAAGCCTATTGCGGCGTATTTTCTGGCGCAGGGCCACCGCGTCATTGGATTGGACGCCTCAAAGGCGATGATCGAATTGGCGCGCGAGGCCCTGCCGAACGGTGATTGGCGCGCAGGCGACATGCGCGCGTTGGACTTAGAAGATAGGTTTGACGGCATCATCGGGTGGCACAGCTTCTTCCATCTAACGCAAGACGAGCAGCGCGCGACGCTACCCAAAATCGCCGCCCATCTGAAGCCGCGCGGCGCGTTGATGCTGACGGTTGGCACAAGCGATGGAGAGGTCGAGGGCCAAGTCGCCGATGACCCGATCTATCATTCCAGCCTCAACCAAGACGAATATCGCGCGATCTTAGCGCGGCTTGGGCTTGAGGTTTTGGCATTCAAAACCGAGGACCCCGACTGCGCCGGAAGCACGATCCTTTTGGCGCAGCGCACAAGCTAAAACTCGTCCGCCTTTCGCCATCGCCTGAAATCTCGTATATCCAAATAGAAACCCACTTAAGGCCAGAATCATGCCAATCGCCGTCGAGACTTTCTTTCTGGACCCTGATTTCGAGGGAACCTTGCAGCAGCAGATCCAGCAGATGGTTGCGGGCGGGATCTTGTCGGGGCGGTTTCGGGCTAAAGAAAAACTCCCCTCCTCGCGCAAATTGGCCACCCATCTGGGCGTGAGCCGTATCACGGTGACGCTCGCCTATAACGAGTTGATGGCCGATGATTATCTGTCATCGGCTGGACGGTCCGGCTACTTTGTCTCGGAGAATGCGCCGGAGCCGCTGACGCTCTCGACCCGCGTCTCAGGCGATACGGTCGACTGGTCGCGCGCGATCGGGACAAAATTTTCGGGCGGCATCCAAGTCGAGAAGCCCGTCGATTGGCGGAAATTCAAATATCCGTTTCTTTACGGTCAAGTCGACCCGACCTTGTTTGATCGCCAGAACTGGCGGCTTTGCGCGGTGCGCGCTTTGGGGCAGCGTGACTTTGACAGCTTGACGGCGGATCATGTCGACCGCGACGACCCGCAATTGATCGAGTTTATCGCGCGCAATACTCTGCCACGACGTGGGATACTGGCAAACCCGGACGAGATCCTGATCACCTTAGGCGCACAAAACGCGCTGTGGCTGACGGCACAGGTACTGCTAACCCAGCGCCGCACTGCAACCCATGAAGACCCCTGCTATCCGGGGCTGCGCTCCATTCTGCGCCAATCGCGCTGTCACCGCATCGCGTTGCCTGTGGATAGCGACGGGCTTGACCCAGAGATGATCTCGCCCGAGACGGATGTCGTGTTTTGCACGCCGAGCCATCAATGCCCCACAACAGCGACGATGCCGCTGGAGCGGCGCAAAGCATTGCTTAAGAAAGCGGCGGATGATGATTTTCTAATCGTCGAGGATGATTACGAGTTCGAGATGTCGTTCCTCAAACCCGCCTCGCCCGCGCTCAAATCGCTCGATGAGGACGGGCGCGTGATTTATGCTGGCTCGTTTTCCAAGTCACTTTTCCCGGGGTTGCGGCTGGGCTATCTGGTAGGCCCCGCGCCGTTTATCCGAGAGGCGCGCGCATTGCGATCTTCCGTCTTGCGCCATCCGCCCGGCCATATGCAGCGCACGGCATCCTATTTTCTGTCGCTCGGCCATTACGACGCGCTGGTGCGGCGCTTGCGCAATGCGTTTCATGACCGGCGGCGTGTTTTGGACAAGGCAATTTCCGATCACGGGCTGGAAGTTGCGGGGTCGGACAATTTCGGCGGATCAAGCCTATGGATGCGCGCGCCTGAAGGGGTCGATACTGAGGCGCTGGCAGATCACTTGCGTTCCAAAAGCGTGCTGATCGAGCCGGGACCTGCCTTTTGTGAACGCAAAGACCGGCTGAACCGGCATTACAGACTGGCCTATTCTTCAATCCCAACACCTCAAATCGCCCCCGGTGTCGCGCTGATTGCTGAGTCAATTAAAGACTTGCGCCGATGACTGGCTCTATCGTACGAAAATTCTGGTCCTATTGCCTTAGGGCTGGCAGCCCTATCTGTTGTCACAAGCCCGCGCGGGGGTCCGACGCGGCACAATTCTATTTATCTGGGAGCATATCGCCATGAAGATGACGACCGAAGAAGCCTTCGTAAAAACGCTGCAAATGCACGGTATCCGCCACGCTTTCGGGATTATCGGATCGGCGATGATGCCGATTTCCGATTTGTTCCCGACCTCTGGCATCAAATTCTGGGACTGCGCCCATGAGATGACCGCCGGTATGATGTCAGATGGCTACACCCGTGCCACGGGCGAGATGTCGATGATGATCGCGCAAAACGGCCCCGGCATTACGAACTTCGTGACCTCCGTGAAGACCGCCTATTGGAACCACACTCCATTGCTGCTCGTCACACCTCAAGCCGCGAACAAGACTATCGGCCAAGGCGGCTTCCAAGAGATGGAACAGATGAACCTGTTTGCTGACTGTGTTGCCTACCAAGAAGAAGTTCGCGACCCGTCGCGCATCGCCGAGACGTTGAACCGCGTGATCATGCAGGCCTACCGCGCTTCGGCTCCGGCGCAGATCAACGTGCCGCGCGATTTCTGGACACAAGTGGTCGATATCGAACTGCCTGTCGCGGTCGACTTTGAGCGCCCCGCCGGTGGCACTGAGGCCGTCAAGAAAGCCGCGGACTTGCTGTCTTCTGCAAAATTCCCGGTCATCTTGAACGGCGCTGGCGTCGTTCTGGCAGGCGGTATCGATGCCTCGATGAAACTGGCCGAGACTTTGGACGCGCCGGTATGTGTGGGCTATCAGCACAATGATGCGTTCCCGGGCAACCACCCGCTTTTCGCGGGCCCTCTGGGCTATAATGGCTCGAAAGCGGGGATGGAGCTGATCTCGAAGGCCGACGTCGTCTTGGCCCTTGGCACAAGGCTGAACCCGTTCTCGACCTTGCCGGGTTACGGCATTGATTACTGGCCTTCGAATGCGAAGATCATTCAGGTCGATTTGAATCCTGACCGTATTGGTCTGACCAAAAACGTAACCGTCGGTATCGTTGGTGACGCTAAGAAAGTGGCCGAAGGTATCTTGGCCAATCTGGGTGGCAGTGCTGGCGATGCAGGTCGCAAGGACCGCAAGGCCCTGATCGCACAGACCAAATCGGCTTGGGCGCAAGAGCTCACCTCTTTGGATCACGAAGAGGACGATCCCGGCACCACTTGGAACGAGCGTGCCCGTACGCGCGAGCCAAACAAGATGTCGCCGCGTCAGGCGTGGCGCGCGATCCAATCGGCGCTTCCAAAGAACGCGATTATCTCTAGCGATATCGGCAATAACTGCGCCATCGGCAACGCTTACCCGTCCTTTGAAGAGGGTCGCAAATATCTGGCGCCGGGTCTGTTTGGTCCGTGTGGTTACGGCTTCCCTGCGATCATGGGTGCTAAGATCGGCTGCCCTGACGTGCCAGTTGTGGGCTTTGCCGGTGACGGTGCTTTCGGTATTTCGATGAATGAAATGGTGTCGGTTGGCCGTGGCGATTGGCCTGCGATGACGATGATCATCTTCCGCAACTATCAATGGGGCGCTGAAAAGCGCAACACGACCTTGTGGTTTGATGACAACTTCGTCGGCACCGAGTTGGACACGAATGTATCTTACGCCAAGATCGCAGATGCTTGCGGATTGAAGGGGGTTCAGGTTGACAGCATGGACGCACTGACAGACGCTTTGAACGAAGCGATCAAAGGTCAGATGAGCGGCAACGTCACAACCTTCATCGAAGTGGTTCTGAACCAAGAGCTGGGTGAGCCATTCCGCCGCGATGCGATGAAGAAACCGGTTGAGGTTGCTGGCGTCTCGGCCAAGGATATGGCTGCAGAGTAACGGTTAGATCATACCAAGATCATGCCCGTCCCGAGATATCGGGGCGGGTTTTTGGGCGAAAGCGCGCGTTTGGGAGAGAGTGGCTAGATGACAAAAAGTAATCCGTTCCTGTCACCGCGCGACGCTGTTTGCCCTCCGGCCTTGTTAGAAATGGCGCAAAAATTGCGCAGCCCGCGTGTGGCCATTGCGCGCGCAGGCGCTCCTTTGCCGATGGAGGCCGCGCGCGATGCGACGCAAGCCAACATCATGGAGCCGGTTTTCACAGGCGAGCGTCACCTGATCGAAGCAGAGGCCGAGAAGCTCGGTTGGGACATTTCGCAATTTGATATCATCGAGGCGGAAGGCGAGGCCGAAAGCGGCAAGGCCGCCGCCATGGCCTGCGGCGACGGTCGCGCCGATGTCATGATGAAAGGCCAGCTGCATTCTGACACATTTATGCGGGCAGCACTTGCACGCGACGCGGGTCTACGCACTGGCAATCGTCTGGTGCATATCTTCCATATCTCGCATCCCGATGGTGGCGCGATCACGATCTCGGATGCGGCGGTCAATGTGGACCCAAATCTCGAGACCCGCAAAGACGCGACGCGCGAGGTGGTCAAACTGCTGCAGATGATTGGCACGAAACGCCCACGTGTGGCTTTCCTGTCAGCGACCGAAAGTGTGCTGCCCGCAGTGCCGTCTTCTGTTGAGGCAGACGAGCTCGCAACATGGGCCAAGACCGAGATTGAGGGCGCTGATTTTTCCGGCCCGCTTGCGTTGGATTTGATCCTGTCGCCCGAAGCTGTGGCCACCAAGAAATTGACCAATGATCCGGTCGCAGGCAAAGCCGATGCGATCATCGTCCCCGATATCGTGTCTGGCAACGCGCTGTTCAAAGCCTTCGTTTATCTGACGGGCGGCTGCGCCGGGGGCATTGTGATGGGCGCCAAAGTGCCTGTTCTGTTGACCTCTCGCGCCGATCCGCCAGCGGCGCGGATGGCCTCAATCTGTTTGGCCTCTATTGTGAGTGCAAATACCCCGTCATGACTTTGGAGAGACGCTCATGAACCAGCCAAAAATCGATCTGTCTCCGAAAGTCAGCGACGAGATCCGCAAGACCACTTGTTATATGTGCGCCTGTCGTTGCGGCATCAATGTGCATATGAAAGACGGCAAGGTCGCCTATATCGAAGGCAACCGCGACCATCCGGTCAACAAAGGCGTGCTTTGTGCCAAAGGGTCTGCCGGCATCATGCAGATCAATGCGCCGTCACGCCTGAAAGCGCCGCTCAAACGCGTGGGCCCGCGCGGCTCCGGCGAATTTGAAGAGATCACTTGGGATGAGGCGCTTGGCATTGCCACCGATTGGCTTGCACCCGTGCGCGCCGAGGCGCCTCAGAAACTTGCGTTTTTCACCGGCCGCGATCAGTCGCAAAGCTTCACGTCTTTTTGGGCGCAGGCCTTCGGGACGCCAAATTACGCCGCGCATGGTGGGTTCTGCTCCGTCAATATGGCCGCTGCGGGCATCTATACGATGGGCGGCGCGTTTTGGGAGTTTGGCCAGCCCGACTGGGACCGCACCAAGATGTTCATGCTCTTTGGTGTGGCCGAAGACCATGACAGCAACCCGATCAAGATCGGTCTGGGCAAGCTGAAGAAACGCGGCGCGAAAGTTGTGGGCGTCAATCCTGTGCGCTCTGGCTATAATGCGATTGCCGACGAATGGGTCGGGATCACGCCGGGCACGGATGGCTTGTTTATCCTCGCGATGGTCCATGAGCTGTTTAAGGCCGGCAAGATTGATCTGGACTATCTGGCGAACCTCACCAACGCGCCTGTGTTGGTCAATGGCGACGAGAAGTCCGACGAGTTCGGCCTGCTGCTGCGCGATAAAGACGGCAAGCTGCAAGTCATTGACCGCGCCACCGGCAAACCTGCGGCTTTTGACAAAACCGGCGTGAAGCCTGACTTAGCAGGCAAAGTCCGCGACAAAGGCTGGACGCACCGCACCGTCTTCCAACACATGGCCGAGAAATATCTCGACCCGCAATACGCACCCGAAGCCGTAGCAGAGCGCACCGGCATCGGCGCCGCACGCATCAAACGCATCGCGGCCGAGCTGGCAGATGTGGCCTTCAACCAAGCCATCGAGATCGATCAACCGTGGACAGATTTCCGCGGCCACAAACACGACAAAATGGTCGGCCGCCCTGTCTCGTTTCACTCGATGCGCGGCGTCTCGGCGCATGCCAACGGGTTCCAGACCTGTCGCGCGCTGCATATGCTGCAAATCATTCTGGGTTCGGTCGAAGTCCCTGGCGGCTTCCGGTTCAAACCACCCTACCCCAAGCCGCCCGAAGCGCATCCCAAACCGCATTGTAAAGTCACCCCCGGCGCGCCGCTTGACGGGCCGCATCTGGGCTTCGTGCACGGCCCCGACGATCTGGCATTAGATGCTGATGGCAATCCCGCCCGCATCGACAAAGCTTTCACATGGGAAAACCCGATGTCGAGCCATGGGCTGATGCATATGGTGATCTCCAACGCGCATGCGGGCAATCCCTACAAGATCGACACGCTGTTTATGTATATGGCGAATATGTCGTGGAACTCCTCGATGAACACGCGCGGCGTGATCGAGATGCTGACCGACAAGGATGAGAATGGCGACTATGTGATCCCGAAGATCATCTATTCCGATGCCTATAGCTCGGAAATGGTCGCCTATGCCGATCTGATCTTGCCCGACACAACCTATCTGGAGCGCCATGACTGCATCTCGCTGCTAGATCGCCCGATTTGCGAGGCAGAGGCTGTCGCTGATGCAATCCGCTGGCCAGTGATCGAGCCTGATCGCGATGTGCGCGGCTTCCAGTCGATGCTTTGCGATCTGGGCGCGCGGCTAAACTTGCCGGGCTTTGTGAATGAAGACGGCTCGCAGAAATATGCTGATTACGGTGACTACATCACCAACCACATGCGCCGCCCCGGCGTCGGGCCTTTGGCGGGCTTTCGCGGCAATGGCGAAGATGAAGGCCGCGGCGAGGTCAACCCGAACCAGCTGCAAGCCTATATTGACAATGGCGGCTTCTGGTCGAGCCACATCCCAGAGGAGGCGCAATTCTACAAGCCGTGGAATACCGCCTATCAGGATTGGGCGGTCAAGATGGGCATCTATGACGCGCCGCAGCCTTATATTTTCAATCTCTGGTCAGAGCCTATGCGCAAGTTCCAGCTTGCCGCCGAAGGTCACGGCACACGCCAGCCGCCAGATCATCTGCGCGCGCGGATCAAAGCCACAATGGACCCGCTGCCAATCTGGTACGAGACAGATCAAACCGGCAATGACGGCTTCACCGTCAACGCGCTGACCCAACGCCCGATGGCGATGTATCACTCTTGGGGGTCACAAAACGCATGGCTGCGCCAGATCCACGGCCATAACCCTCTCTTCGTGCCAACAAAAATCTGGAAAGAGAAGAACTTCAAAGAAGGCGATTGGGCGCGCGTCACCTCTCCGCATGGCGAGATCGTCGTCCCTGTCGCCCATCAAGCCGCCCTCAATGAGAACACTGTCTGGACATGGAACGCAATCGGCAAACGCAAAGGCGCGTGGGCTTTGGACAAAGACGCGCCCGAGGCCACGAGGGGCTTCTTGCTCAACCACTTGATCCACGAATTGCTGCCACCCAAAGGCGACGGGCTCCGCTGGGCCAATTCCGATCCGATCACCGGTCAGGCCGCGTGGTTCGACCTTAAGGTCAAGATCGAGCGCGCCCATGCACCCTCTCAAAGCCAGCCGGAACTGCCCGCGATCAAATCACCGGTGGGGCAAGGCCCGGACGCGCTCACATGGAAGGTTGGCAAATGATCATAGATGCTCCAATCCGCCTTCCATTTTCCAAAAATATCCCCGCCGGAGGCATAAAATGACCCAGCTTCCTACCACGACCCAAAAGAAACTGGGCCTTGTCATCGATCTCGACACTTGCGTCGGTTGCCATGCTTGCGTCGTTTCCTGCAAAGGCTGGAACACCGAAAACTACGGCGCTGCGCTGAGCGATCAAAACCCTTACGGTGCCGACCCGTCAGGCACGTTTCTCAACCGCGTTCACAGCTATGAAGTGCAACCTGAAAAAGGTGCAGCCCAAACTGTCCACTTCCCCAAATCCTGCCTGCATTGCGAGGACGCGCCTTGCGTCACGGTCTGCCCTACAGGTGCCAGCTATAAGCGCGTCGAAGACGGCATCGTGCTGGTCAATGAAAGCGATTGCATCGGCTGCGGTCTTTGCGCTTGGGCCTGCCCTTACGGCGCGCGCGAGTTGGATCAAGCGGAAGGCGTGATGAAGAAATGCACGCTCTGCGTTGACCGCATCTACAATGAAAACCTGCCCGAGGAAGATCGCCAGCCGGCTTGCGTGCGCACATGCCCTGCAGGCGCGCGGCATTTCGGTGATCTGGGTGATGCGGACAGCGATGTTAGCAAACTTGTGGCCGAGCGTGGCGGGATGGACCTGATGCCCGAGCAAGGCACGAAGCCCGTCAATAAATACCTGCCGCCCCGACCCAAAGATGAAGCGATTGATATTCTGGCGCCCTTCTTGGAACCCGTCGCCGAAGAGCCGCAGGGCTTTCTTGGCTGGCTTGACAAAACTCTTGAGAGGATCGGCTAATGCATCCCGCACCCTCCATTATCTTCTTCACCGTCGCCTCAGGCCTTGGCTTTGGCATGCTGGCTTTCTTGGGCTTTGGCGTGAATGACAGCTCTGGCTTCACCGCGTTTGTCTTCTACTTCATCGCTTTCGCATTGGCCGTCGGTGGGTTGATCTCATCGGCGTTTCACTTGGGCAATCCGCAGCGCGCGCTTAAGGCGTTTACGCAATGGAAAACCAGTTGGCTGTCGCGCGAGGCGTGCTTGTCACTCGCCGCACTCAGCGTCATGGGGCTTTATGCGATCGGGGTGATATTTTTTCATCGCAGTTGGCAGCCGCTGGGATACCTAGGCGCCATCTTGTCCTTGGTGACCGTCTTTGGAACATCAATGATCTACGGCCAGCTCAAGACTGTACCGCGCTGGAGCCATTGGACAACGCCTGTCCTATTCATCCTCTACGCCCTCACAGGCGGAGCAATCCTGACAGGTCAACTGAGCATCGCGCGTGTCCTTTTGGTCATCTTGGGCATCGCACAGCTAGGCGCTTGGTTCATACAAGACAAGTTGTTCAAAGAAGCCGGATCTACAATTGAATCCGCGACGGGCTTGGGAAGCATCGGCAAGGTCCGCATGGTTGAGCCGCCGCATTCCGGCAAAAATTACCTACTGAAAGAAATGGTTCACCAGATCGGACGCAAACATGCTGGAACGCTTCGCATCCTTGGGCTCGCCTGTCTTGTCGTGATACCTTGGGCGATATTCATGCTGCCCTTCCCGGGCCATGTCTTCGCGGTTGTAGCGCTACTGTTGCATTTTGCAGGCGCCTTGATGACGCGGTGGTTGTTCTTTGCGCAAGCAGAACACACTGTCGGGCTCTATTACGACAAACGCTAAGATTGCGGTGCATTCACGCGCTTAGACAATGCTTCCGCGCTTTCCACCCGCTCCGAATACCTGTCGGTCAAAGCGCCCGAGCGACCGCGCGTCAT
>CAZCEW010000030.1:0-23103 GCA_964497775.1 uncultured Rhodobacterales bacterium | reverse complement strand
TTGGGAGAGAGTAGTAAAATGAAGGAGCTTACCGTGAACGCTCACGCAATTCCGCAAACCTTGCGCAGAAATCCTGTCGCGCAAGTCATTGCCGCTTCGATGATGGCGCTGATGCTACTTGTGGCACAAGCGACCAGCGCTGCGGCCAAGATGCCCGACAGTTTCGCCGATCTGGCCGAACAGGTCAGCCCGTCCGTGGTCAATATCACCACCTCGACCACTGTCGCAGGCGTCGGATCCGGCCCGCGCCCTGTTGTCCCCGAAGGCTCGCCTTTGGAGGATTTCTTCAAAGATTTCATGGACCGCCAGCAAGACGGCCAACGCCCGCGCAGATCTTCTGCCTTGGGTTCAGGCTTCGTGATTTCGGCTGACGGCTATATCGTCACCAACAACCACGTCATCGACAAAGCCGACGCCATCGAGATCGAGTTTTTCTCGGGCGAGCGTCTCGACGCCAAGCTGATCGGAACCGACCCGAAAACAGACATCGCGCTGTTGAAGGTCGAAAGCGATGATCCGCTGCCATTTGTTGAATTTGGCGACAGCGACGTAATGCGCGTTGGCGATTGGGTCATGGCTGTGGGCAACCCGCTGGGTCAGGGCTTCTCGGTCTCAGCTGGTATTGTATCCGCGCGCGAGCGGGCTTTGTCAGGCACTTATGATGACTTCATCCAAACCGATGCCGCGATCAACAAAGGCAACTCCGGTGGTCCTCTGTTTAACACAACCGGCGAAGTGATCGGTGTGAACACGGCAATCTTGTCGCCCACAGGCGGCTCGATCGGGATTGGCTTCTCGATGTCGTCAAACGTGGTGACCCGCGTCGTCGACCAGTTGCAAGAGTTCGGCGAAACCCGCCGTGGCTGGCTGGGTGTCCGCATCCAAGACGTCACCTCTGACGTGGCCGAAGCGCTGAGCTTGGCCAAAGCCTCCGGCGCTTTGGTCACAGAAGTGCAAGACGGCCCGTCGAAAGATGCAGGCATTGAAGCCGGTGACGTGATCACGACTTTTGACGGTCGCGAAGTTGATGACACGCGCGAATTGGTGCGCATCGTCGGCAACACGACCGTCGGCAAAGCCGTCGATGTGATCGTCATTCGTGAAGGCGAAGAGATGACCATTCCTGTCACGCTTGGCCGCCGCGAAGAGGCTGAAGCGACTGCTGTGCCTGCCGCGATTGAGAAGGCCGAGCCAGAGAAGACCACCATTCTCGGCATGAGCGTTGCGGTTCTCAATGACGAGCTGCGCACTCAGTTGGGCTTGGGCGACGATGCCACAGGTCTGGTTGTCGAAGAGGTCGATGAGACCAGCGACGCCTATGACAAAGGTCTGCGCGCAGGCGATCTGATCGTTGAGGCCGGGCAACAAAAGATCGTAGCGCTTGATGATCTGTCCAAGCGCATTGACGAGGCGCGCGAGGCGGGGCGCAAATCCTTCCTGATGCTGATCCGTCGCCAAGGTGATCCGCGCTTTGTGGCGCTGTCGCTGGGTGGCTAAGTTCTAGGCCAAAGATCAAACAAGGAAAGGCGCCTGCGAGATTGGGCGCCTTTTTTATTGCGCAGGGGCAGGCGAGGGCCCTTGCAGCAAGCCAAACTCTACCAACATCTCGACGCTCACTTGCGCGCTGTCGAGCCCACGAGCTGCTTGATAGCTTTGGATTGCACGCATGGTGCGCGCATCCATTTGACCTGTCGCGAACCCTCGATACGCCCCGCGAGCGCTGAGCGCGCGTTGCAGCGTGGCAATGACATCAGGCGTCAGCTCTACGTCGCAGACCCGCATAAACCACGTCCCACTCCCCTCATTGATGGTCTGAGGGCGGGTGATCTTGCGGTAAATCGCCGGACGCGTCTCGACCCCGTCCGGGCCGATTTGCGCGGGTTCAACCAAAATGGTCTCGGAGATGATCTCAGTCACTGCAGGTCCTGCGATATTGGCCACACACCCCACACCTTTCGGCCGCTCTGTGAAGCTTTGATATTGCGCAAGCTGCACCGCATCGCCGCTTGGCGTGCAGGCCAGTGTCAAAAGACATAACAAAGAAGTTGCGCAATGCCGGATCAAGTTGAGGGGGTTCCGCTTCAGGGTCGTTAGAAAGGGCTCACTGTGAAATGCTATCTGATTGGCGCGATCTGCACAAAGATCAATTTTTGTTCGCGCTTCCGGGCCGGGCTCATCTCGGGTCTGGCAAATTGGCTACGACTGCACTACATGGCAGGGACGTGAAGTAACTCAGCGAGACAAGACAGATGGCCAAGATCACATATATCGAACATGGCGGCACCGAGCACGTTGTAGACGTGGCCAACGGGCTGACCGTTATGGAAGGCGCGCGCGACAATAACATCCCCGGGATCGAGGCCGATTGCGGCGGGGCCTGTGCGTGCTCTACCTGTCACGTTTATGTCCATCCCGATTGGGTCGCGAAATTGCCGGGCAAAGAAGCGATGGAAGAAGATATGCTTGATTTTGCCTTTGAGCCGGACGAGACGCGCTCGCGCCTGACGTGTCAGGTTAAGGTTACTGATGCGTTGGACGGGCTTGTCGTCCAAATGCCCGAAAAACAGATTTGAGCGCGAGCAAAGCGCGGCGGCGGGTGCTGCGCAATTTGCGAAATTTCGCGCGCCGCGCAGCGCTGGCCGGGCTAAGTCTGGCGGGCGGGCCTGCACTGGCCGAGACCATTGTAGCCGCCAGCTATTCCGAACCCACGACACGCTATGCGCACGGGATTTTAGGCGATGCGATTGAGTTCGGCACGTTGGAGATCGTCACTGAAGGCGACGGCACGAAAAAGAACTATGTGATCAAACTGCCGCAAACCCGCGTCTTTGAGGATGTGGAGCCGCGCTTGTGGGATATCACGGGCGACGGCGCGCCGGAAGTTGTGGTGATTGAAAGCGACGCGCGTTTGGGCGCCCAACTTGCTGTCTATGACCAGACTGGCAAGATTGCGGCCACGCCACATATCGGGCGCGCAAATCGCTGGTTGGCGCCCATCGGCGCTGCAGATATGGATGGCGACGGTGCGATTGAAATAGGATTTATCGACCGACCACATTTGGCGCGAACCTTGCGGGTGTGGCGTTATGAGGGCGGCGATTTGGTTCCCGTGGCAGAGCTTGTTGGCCTGACCAATCACCGCATTGGTGAGCGCGATATTGGTGGTGGCTTGCGCGATTGCGGCGACGGCCCTGAGATGATCACGGCCTCTGCCAATTGGAACCGGGTGATGGCCACGCGGCTGCAATCAGGAACGCTTGAGACCCGTGATATCGGGCCTCATACGGGCCGTGCCTCGCTGAACGCGGCTTTGCGCTGCGAGTAACCCGACCCTCCGGGGGAGGTTTTCTTGCCAGGATGAAACTTTTAGAGCGCGCGCCAGCCGATATCTTTGCGGTGAAACCCTTCTGGCCAATCAATCTGGTCGATCATCTCATAAGCCTGAGCGCGGGCCTGAGTTAGATTAGAGGCGCGTGCCGTGACGTTGAGAACGCGGCCTCCTGTGGCCGTGATTTTGTCGCCTGATCGAGCCGTTCCTGCGTGAAACACCATACTTGTGCTGTCTTCGGGTAGGGTTTCCAATCCGCGGATATCGGAGCCCTTTTCGTAGCTTCCGGGATAGCCGTTGGCGGCCATGACCACAGTGATTGCGCAATCTTCGGCCCAGTTGACTTGTGCTTTGTCGAGCTCTCCTTTGGCGCAGGCCAGCATCAGATCAAGCGCTTGAGCGCCCAGACGCATCATCAGGACCTGACATTCTGGATCGCCAAAGCGGACGTTGTATTCGACCAATCGCGGCTGGCCGTCTTGGATCATCAAGCCTGCATAGAGCACCCCTTGGTAGGGCGTGCCGCGCTTTGCCATCTCGTCTACGCAAGGCTGCACGATCTGGCTGAGCGCCTTTGCGGCTGTTTCATTATCAAGGATCGGGGCAGGAGAATAAGCGCCCATGCCGCCGGTGTTGGGGCCTGTGTCGCCATCAAAGGCGCGTTTGTGATCTTGCGCGGTGCCAATAGGTAGAACGGTTTTGCCGTCACAGAGCAAGAAGTAGGAGGCTTCCTCGCCCGTCATGAACTCCTCGATCACCACTTCGGCGCCGGCCTCACCGAATGCGCCGCCCAGCATGTCGTCGATGGCATTCAGCGCATCATCCTCGCTCATCGCGACAATGACGCCTTTGCCGGCCGCCAGACCGTCCGCTTTGATCACGATCGGTGCACCTTGGGCGCGGATATAGGCCTTGGCAGGCTCGGGCTTTGTGAAATGTGCGTAGGCCGCGGTGGGGGCCGCGCAGGCATCGCAAAGCTCTTTGGTGAAGGTTTTGGAAGCTTCCAGCTCGGCCGCCGCCGCCGAAGGGCCAAAGCACAAGATATCTGCTGCGCGCAACGCGTCCGCGACGCCTTCGACCAAAGGCGCTTCAGGGCCGATGATCACGAAATCTATCGATTGGGCTACAGCGAAATCTACCACGCGCGCGCCGTTTAGGATGTCGAGATCGGCGCATTCGGCAACGTCCGCAATGCCCGCATTTCCGGGTGCGACGATCAGTCGGTCGCATTTGGGGTTTTGCTTGACCGCCCATGCCAGCGCATGTTCGCGTCCGCCGCCGCCCAAAATCAGAATATTCATCGCAAAGCCCCGCTTTCCCTCGCCTTGATCGCGTTCTAAGCTGGGCGGGTAGCCAAGGGCAAGAGCATCGCTGGATATGGACCTTCTCGACGACGAAACAACGCCACGAAACGAGCCGGAATTTTCCGTCTCGGAAATTTCTGGCGCGGTCAAAAAGACGCTTGAGGGCACTTTTGCGCGGGTGCGCGTGCGCGGCGAGATTGGGCGCGTGGTGCGCGCGGCCTCGGGCCATCTGTATTATGACCTCAAAGATGATCGCAACGTTTTGTCGTGCAATACGTGGAAAGGTCAGGTCGCGGGGCTCGGCATGATGCCTGAGGAAGGTATGGAGGTGATTGTCACCGGCAAGATCTCCAGCTTTGGCGGGCAATCGCGCTACAACATGAATGTCGACAGCATGGAGATCGCGGGCGAAGGCGCGCTGATGATGCTGCTGGAAAAGCGCAAGAAGATGTTGGCCGCCGAAGGGCTGTTTGATCCGGAACGCAAGGCGCCGATCCCTTATTTGCCGGAGATTATTGGCGTCGTGACCTCGCCCACAGGCGCCGTGATCCGTGATATTTTGCACCGTTTGCGCGACAGGTTCCCGCGCAAGGTTTTGATTTGGCCTGTGGCCGTGCAAGGGGATGCTTGCGCGCCGCAAGTCAGTGCTGCCATTGAAGGCTTCAACGCGATGACGCCGGGTGGTGCGTTGCCGCGTCCTGATCTGATCATTGTGGCGCGGGGCGGCGGCTCGATTGAAGATTTGTGGGGGTTCAATGAAGAGATCGTCGCGAGGGCGGCAGCGGCCTCCGAGATTCCGCTGATTTCAGCTGTGGGCCATGAAACAGACACGACGCTGATCGACTATGTCTCGGACCTGCGCGCGCCGACACCGACAGCTGCGGCGGAACATGCGGTCCCCGTGCGTCTAGAGCTGATGGCGGGGCTTGATAGCTATGACAGCCGCCTGACGCGCGCGATGAGCACGATGATTGAGACCCGCAAGCAGCGGATGCGTGATATCGCGCGGGCGCTGCCAAGCCAGAATGACCTTCTGTCAGGGCCGGGACAACGGCTCGATACGATCAACATTCGCTTTGACGCGGCCTTGAGATCGGCGCTTCAAATCAAACGTGGCGCGTTAGAGCGCGCCTCAGCTGCGCTGCGCCCAGCCACCCTGCGCACCAAGACCGCCGGAATGGGGCAGCAAATCGATGCGATGGCATCGCGGCTTGATCGCAGCCTGATCACGCGGGTGGAGCGCAGCGATATTCAACTCAAGAATGCGCTCACACGGCTGCAACCTGCGCGACTGATCCGCGATATTGCGCAGCGTCGCACTCAATTGGACGGATCGCTCAAGTCATTGTCGAACGTGGCCGTTCGCCAGCTTGAGAAATGGCGCGAAAAGACCGACCGCTTGGACCGTTTGCGCGAGACGTTGGGCTATCAGGCGACGCTCGATCGCGGCTATGCGGTCGTTTGGGCAGGGGAGCAAGTGGTGACAACCAAGAAGGCTGCAGCGGCAGCAAGTGCGCTGGAAATCCAGTTCAAGGACGGGCGTCACGCAATGTCTGGCGCGAAGCCGAAAGCCTCAAAATCCAAGCCTAAGGCGCAAAAAGGGCTATTTGACGAGTGAGCCGGGTGTATAGCTGACGCCCACGCCCGGACCTGGGCACACCAGATCGCGCGTGTCTTGGCCTACGACCGTCAGATCATTGGCGGGATCCGCGCCGACAACACGGCCACGCTTTTCACCTCCGACTTCGAGGAAATGCCAGCATTGCGGCTCGTCTTGCGTCTCATAGGCGAAGCAAATCTGGTCTTCATGTGCAAACCAAGCGCCGCGCTCGCAATCGCCATTGAGAAACGTCCAGATGACTTTGCGATCCTTGAGATACTGCTCGGCGCCGTAAGGCTGGTTATGGCGGTTGAAATAGACCGTGGTGCCAGAGGTGAACGCGTCGAATTGCTGCTCTGTCAGCAGAGTTTCACTTGAGGCCGGAAAAGCCAGCAAGGCAAGGGCGATAGCGGTATATTTCATGATGCTAGCTTGCCAAAACCCGCGCCAAATGACCAGAGGCTAAACCTCGCGCCATGCCTCCGCATGCGGGTTCATCACGCGACGCCAGAGCTTCGGGTAGAGCGCGATGCAAGCCATGACCGGCACCGAATAGGGCAACATCGGCGCCTCGCCACGCGCGGGGTTTTGCAAATCTGGATAGGTCTTTGACGGGTTGGCGTGATGGTCTGAATGGCGCGGCGCGTTGAGCATCCAAAGGCTCGACAGCCAATGCGGCGCGTTCCATGAGTGTTGAATGCCCACCGGCTCGTAATTGCCATCTTCCAGCGTCTTGCGCTCCAACCCGTAATGCTGGGTATAATCGCTCAGCATCAATTGAGTTTGCGCAAATCCTGCAATGCTCATGTGGATCAAGATGCCCTTATAACCCCCTATCATTGCTGAGATAATCAGCATCAAGACTGCGCCGCCGATATAGATGTGATAGGGGTTCTTGCGGTGCCATTTCGGCAAGTCGCGCTTTTTCAGACGCACGGTTTCTACGGCCAAACCCGCTTTGAAAGACCCAAGCCAAGCGCGTTTGAAAAACCGCCAGAACGGCTCGTTCATGCGTGCGGTGTTTGGATCAAGCGGCGTGCCGACGAAGCTGTGATGGACGCCTGTATGCGACGATGTGTGGTGCCCGAAAAGAAGCGAGATGTAGATCCAACGCCCCAAAGCGCGCAGGCCTCTCGGGCTGCGATGGATCAACTCGTGCGCGTTGGAATTGCTAACCTGCCCGAAAAACAGCCCCGTGGCCGCGAAAAGTGCGAGGCCGTTGAGGCTGAAAAGCCCCGGTCCATTGCCCGAGAGCGACCAGATCGCACCGAAAAGCAGGACAAAATGCGCGCCAGCGAGAATAAGAACGAGGCTATCGGCCTCATCACTGCCCGCTGCCGGTCCGTCGCGATCCAGCGCGGGGATAAATTCGTCAACACCGGCGACAAAAAGCGTGATGTAGATCAGCGCGATCCATGTCGCCCAGCCGCCAAAGACCATGCCTGCCGCAAGCAGCGGCAAAGGCAGCAATGTCACAAGCGCGAAGGCCAGAAATGATCGAGGCACACGACGTCTCCCACGTGAAGTCGTGTTTCCTATCGCCGCCTAATGTGGTCCAAAAATGAAGATTTGGAGGCTTTCGTGGACAAACCGCAGCCCCTTTCACTTTGGCTCCGCCCGTATTAGGTGAATGAGACCACCAATCACGGACGTCCCATGTCGTTTTTCAAAAAACTCAAAGATAAGCTGTTCAAGTCCTCCAAGAAGCTCGACGAGGGGCTTGATGCCATTGTCGAAGATGGTGGCGTGGCAGAGGAAATCGAGGTTGATGTCCCGGATACGGGCGCGGCGGAGGCTGAAGCTGCACGGGTCGCCGAAGAAGCGGAGGCTCAGGCCGCAGAGGCCGCGCGTTTGGCTGAAGAAGAAGCGCAAAGGCTTGCCGATGAGGCTAAAGCCGCGCAAGCCGAAAAGGAACGTCTGGCAACTGAAGCTGCCGAGAGGGCGCAAGCAGAAGCGCGCGCCGCCGAAGAACAAGCTGCGCGCGATTCAGAGGAAGCGCAGCGCAAGGCCGAGGAAGACGCAGCCCGCGCCGCAGAAGAGGCACGCCGAGAGGCTGAAGAAGAAGCCGCACGCCTGCAAGAGGTGGCCCTCGCGAAGGCGCAAGCCGAGGCAGAAGCGGCAGAAGCCGAAGCCGCCAAGCGCGCGCAAGAGGCCGCACAAGCCGAACAAGACGCCCGCGCCGAGGCCGAACGCGCGCAAGCCGCAGCCGACACAGAGGCCGCTCGGGTTGCGGCTGAGGCGGAGGCAGAAGCCGCAAAAGAAGCCGCGCGCCTGAAGGCCGAGGCGGAGGCCCGCGCGCTGGAGGCTGAACAGCAAGCGGCTGCACAAGCCGCTGAAGCCGAGCGTCGCGCAGCCGAGGAAGCCGCAGCGCAAGAAGCCGAACGCGAGGCGCTTGAGGCGAAACAAGCCGCTGAGGCCGAGGCGGAACGCATTGCCAATGAGGCGCGCGAGGCAGAAGCCCAAGCCGCGCGCGAGGCGCAAGAACAAGCCGCCGAGGCACAAACTCGCGCAGATGAAGCCGCCAAGGCCGCGGAAGAACAAGCTGAAGCCGCGCAAGATGCGCTGCGCGAGGCGAAAGCCAATGTCGCTTCTGCGCTTGATGCCCCCGCCGCAGCAGCCCTGCTGGCAGGCGAGGAAGAAGAAACAAGCGAGCCCGCAAAGAAGCCCGGCTTCTTTGGTCGCATGCTTGGGCGCAAGGAAAAGAAAACCGTCATCCGGCGCGAGCTTGATGATGATATGCTGGAGGCGCTCGAAGAGCTGTTGATTTCAGCCGATATGGGCGTGAACACCGCCCTGCGCGTCACCGCCAATATGGCTGAGGGCCGCATGGGCAAGAAGTTGTCGACAGGCGAGATCAAAGAGCTTCTCGCAGCCGAGATCACGGCGATTATGGAACCCGTGGCCAAGCCGATGCCGCTCTATCCGAAGCGGCCGCAAGTGGTGTTGGTTGTGGGTGTCAATGGCTCCGGCAAAACCACCACAATCGGCAAGCTGGCGCTGCAGTTCCAAAACGCAGGCAAAAAGGTTGTGATCGCGGCAGGTGATACATTCCGCGCTGCCGCTGTTGAGCAGTTGCAGGTTTGGGGGGACCGGGCAGGGGTGCCGGTTCTGACCGCGCCTGAGGGCTCTGATCCGGCAAGCCTCGCTTATGACGCGATGACCCAAGCCGAGGCCGATGGCGCCGATCTGTTGATGATCGACACGGCAGGGCGCTTGCAAAACCGCGCCGATCTGATGGAAGAGCTTGCCAAGATCGTCCGCGTGATCCGCAAGAAAGACGAGACCGCGCCGCATAATACGCTTCTGGTGCTTGATGCAACCACAGGTCAGAACGCGCTAAACCAAGTCGATGTGTTCCAACAGATCAGCGATGTCTCGGGGCTGGTGATGACAAAGCTCGACGGCACAGCCAAAGGCGGCGTGCTGGTAGCGCTCGCCGATAAATTCGGCCTGCCCATTCATGCGATTGGCGTGGGCGAGCAAATTGATGATCTGGATGCGTTCGACCCCGAGGATTTCGCCAAAGCGCTGACAGGCATCGCAGACTAAATGAGCGCGTGGCTCGTCAGCCTTGAGGGCACCGAGGCGGGTCATAGCCTTGCCCTTGGTCTGGCGCTTATGGCCGCATTTCTTCATGCGCTGTTTGGTGCGCTTCAGAAAGGGCGCCATGATCCGTGGCTGTCACGCGGCGCAATCGATGCGTGCTATTGCCTGATCGCGGCCCCCTTCGCGCTGTTCGTCGTGCCGTGGCCGGAGCCGCATATGTGGGCGATTTTCGCGGGCGCTTGGGCCATTCACATCGTCTATAAGGTCCTGCAAGCGCTGACCTATACTAAAGGCGCTTACACAGTCGTCTATCCGGTCGTGCGCGGCACAGGGCCGTTTTTCGCGGTGATCGGCGCTTACATTGTGTTTGGTGAGGTGTTCACCGCGCTGCAATGGCTCGGTGTGGCGGTGCTGCTGGGCGGGATTTTCGGGCTTGCGGCCTACAATCTGCGCCACATCACCGTTGATCGCGACACGCTTGTGCCCGCGCTTTGGCTGGCGGCTGCGACGGGCGTACTTGTCGCGATCTACACAACCTATGACGCCTACGGCATCCGAGCCACCGCCGATCCTTTCACCTTTCTGGCGTGGTTTTTCTTCATCGATGGCATGACAATGCCCTTTTATGCCGCCTATCGCTGGAGGAGGATGGAGGAGCCACCGACGCTTGGGCCGCTGGCCGCGCGGGGCCTCTTGGGTGCGTTTGTTGCGTTTTTCTCATTTGGCGCAATCATGCTTGCAACACGGCTTGATAATGTGGGCGAAGCTGCGGTATTGCGCGAGACCTCGACCGTTTTTGCGGCCCTCATCGGCTGGCTGATCTTGGGCGAGCGTACCGGCCCGCGCCGTGTCACCTTGATGGCATTGATCGCTCTGGGCGCCGTGATTGTGGAACTAGGAGGCTAAATGGCCGAGAAGCAAATATCGCAAGGGTTGAAATCGGCGCTGGAATTGGGCCCGGTTTTGCTGTTCTTCGTTGCCTATCTGAAGATGAAGGAAGAGGTCTACACCATTGGTGGTGTTGAATATTCCGGCTTCATCGTGGTGACGGCCTTGTTCGTGCCGCTGCTTTTGGCGTCAATTGCGATCTTGTGGAAACTCACCGGAAAGCTAAGCCGGATGCAAGTGATGACGGCCATCATGGTGATCTTCTTTGGCGGGCTGACTGTGTGGTTCAACGACGAGAAATTCTTCAAGATCAAAACAACAATCGTCTATGGATTCTTCGCCGCGATCTTGGGTCTTGGGTTGCTTTTGAAGAAGTCATGGCTTGAATATGTGATGGACGACATGATGCCTCTGAAATCTGAGGGCTGGATGATCCTGACGCGCCGCTTGGCGGCAGCATTCGCAGCCCTTGCGGTGGCCAATGAAATCGTCTGGCGCACGATGTCCACGGATGCATGGGTTAAGATCGAAACCTTTGGCTTCCCCATAGCGCTGTTTGCCTTCTTCATGAGCCAAGCATGGCTCTTTGATAAATATGCCGAGACCCCCGAAGACCAGGCTTGAAGCGCCAAAAGCAAAGCGGCCTCCCCGATTAAGGAGAGGCCGTTTGACTGTCTAACTGAGCTTGGAGGTCTCGTTTATGTCAGAAGCCCCAGACGCTTGAGCAAAGGCTTCTTGGCCGTTTTGCGCGCGCGGGTTGTGTCTTGTGTCCAATCGACGGCTTTTCTCACTCGGGCTTCTTCGCGCAGGCGGCTGTTGAGCGAATACCAGTGCACGGACAAATGTGTCATCAGGGCGAAGCAAAGGAGGATAAAGGCAATCTGCATCATTGGTTAAGACTCTCTATTTTGGTCAACTCGGTCATCTTCTCACGGGTGTTAAAGAAGTTTTAACCTTCCAAAGATGAATGAGACATGAACGGCGCGAGAAAACGACGAAAAAACGGCAGATTTTTTGTGCAGGCTTTATAAATAAGGGCCTAGCCTGTGTGAAAAAGTGTCTCAAACAGTCTCGGATCAAGGCTTTCCGCCTCGAAAGAGCCGCCTTGTGTTAACACAGATACCGCATCATGGCTGTGAAGGCTCTCTTGATGAGAGGCCACGATCCGGAAATCTCCAATCCGTGGGTCGCCTTTCAATTGTTCGCAAAACGAGCGCGCGGCATCTTCAACAAAGATAGGATTGGCGGCGTTCAGCTCTGCGAAAGCCTGCTCATCTTCACGTTTGACCATGACTTGGGTTTCCGTCGGGACGGCGGCGCGGCACAGATCAATGAGGTCTTCAAACCACAAGCAATCCTTATCGCAGTCAATCTCCACTGAGATCCGCGCTACAGAGCGTTGCGAATGCGGCGTCGCCAACTGCCCGCGAAACTGGCGCGCATGCTCTGAGAGTTCCAAAGAGCACGGGCAGGTCGAGGAATAGACATAGTCGAGATGCATGAATTTCTTGCGCAGGCCCGCCACATCAACGACCTCAAGCGCGATATCGTAATATTGGTAGCCCTCAAGGCCAGAGCGCAGGCTTTGCACTTTCACCGGAAAGGAAAACCGCATCTGAATGCGCGCATCAAAACTTTCCAGATCGGCCTTATAAAGCTCCAGAGTTTGCTCGATCACCTCAAAGCTGAAGGTTTTCTCGGCCTGAGCGTAAAAGCTGCGCATGATACGCGACATGTTGATGCCCTTCTTTTCGGCCTCAAGGCTAACCGTTCCGGTCACGGAGGTCTCAAGCGTCAGATCATCACCGTCGCGCGTATGAAAGCGAATAGGCAGGCGGAAATTGGAAATACCGACATGCTCAATATGCTGCTTTTCACCGCGAATAAGCGAAGAGGGCCCGTTTTGCAGGTCCGGCATCGACGCTCTATAGGCCTCGTCGGCCTCAAAATCTTCGGGGTAAGCACGCGCCAGTGCTGGGTAATTGGACAGCTCTTGTCCCGGCACCAGACGTGCCACCATGGGATCAAGATCAGCGATTTCCACATCGCTTGACGCGTCCGCCCATTGGCGCAGCGTCTCAAGTGCCTTCTCAGCGTCGTCACGGCTGGGTAAGCGGTCAATATCCGGCTTGTGGATGGTCATCTGACATCCCTTCCTTCGGTTCACGCCTCATCAATATGGGGTCGATTGCCGCCGCTTCCAACCCTATTTTCTAGTGCAGACGTTCAGATAGCCTCCAACGCCTGCTCAAAATCGGCGATCAGATCGCTCACATCTTCCAAGCCTACGCTAAAGCGCACCATGCCGTCGGTGATAGATAGGGCTGCGCGCTGCTCGGCACTCAGGCGTTGATGCGTTGTCGTCGCAGGATGCGTCACGATGCTTTTGCTGTCGCCCAGATTGTTCGAAATCGTGGCGATCTTGAGGGCATTGAGGAAGCGAAACGCCTCTGCCTGACCGCCTTTGATATCGAGCGTGACGACCGTGCCGCCAGCGCCCATTTGCCGTGCGGCGATCTCGTATTGCGGGTGCGATTTGAGATGGGGATAGATCACGCGGGCCAGCTTTGCGTGGCCCTCAAGACTATGCGCAAGCTCAAGCGCAGTTCCCGCTTGCGCGTTGCAGCGCAGATGCATCGTTTCAAGACCCTTCAGCATCACCCACGCATTGAACGGCGACAGCGAGCCGCCAGTATGTTTCAGGTAAGGCTCGACCGTTTTGCGGATAAAGTCCCGCGTCCCGCAAATCACGCCGCCCAGACAGCGACCTTGCCCGTCAATATGTTTGGTCGCAGAATAGATCACCACATCCGCGCCTTGCGCCACGGCATCGGAAAAGGCGGGCGTCGCAAAGACATTATCGACCAACACCAAGGCGCCCGCGTCATGGGCGATCTTGGAGACGGCCTCCAGATCAATCACCTCAAGCGTCGGGTTGGCAACGGTTTCCAAGAACACGGCCTTAGTGTCAGAGCGGATCGCCCCGCGCCACGCGTCCAGATCGGTGCCGTCGACAAAGCTCACTTCGACGCCGTAGCGTGGCAGGATTTCCTCCAAGATGTATAAGCATGACCCAAACAACGCGCGGCTCGACACCACATGATCACCCGCCTTCAGCATCGACATTAGCGCGCCGGAGACCGCAGCCATCCCCGAGGCAGTTGCGAAAGCGTCCTCGCAACCTTCCAGATCAGCAATGCGTTCTTCGAACATCCGCACGGTGGGGTTGCCGTAGCGGGCATAGATGAACTCGTCATCGCCGCTTTCAATGAAGCGCGCCTCTGCCTGCTCCGCGCTGTCATAGGCAAAGCCTTGCGTCAGAAATATAGCCTCTGACATCTCGCCATATTGAGAACGTCGCGTGCCGGAATGCACAGCACGAGTGCGGGGGGACCAGTCTTTCATATCTTTATCCTTTAGGGCCTTGGCCTAAATGCCATTGCCCAAACAAAAAGCCTCCACCGGTCAAAGGGGGAGGCCTGATTGCCCATCCTTTTTAGCGGCATGTTTAACGTGGCCCGCAATCCGGTAACAAATCGCCACGAAGTTTTAAGTACGCCTGTTGGGGAGGCGGGTCAAGCTGTTGCCAAGCCCCGCCAAGGCCAGGGCGCAGAACGCCCTTGGCCTTGCCAGTTTAAGCGGCGTCGTTTTCCATGCTATCGGCGATGGCTTCGGCACGCGCGGCAATTTCTGCAAAACTGTCGGTGACCGAGTTCGGGATCACGGCGACCTCGGTGGTCGGTGCCGGCGCCGATTGCGACGCGCGAAGCTGTTGCGCAAGCTCTTGGTTTTTGGTCTCCGACAAGCGCAGCTCCTCTTCCAGACCTGCGGTTTTATCGGCCAACATCAGGCCTGCCATGAGCAACATGCGAGGCTCGGGCATACGGCCGATTTGTTGCGCCAGCACGCTGGCCTCATTGTCCAAAAGCTTGGCGGCGGATTGCAGAAAATGCTCTTCGCCGGTTTGGCATGCGACCTGAAAAACGCGGCCACCGATTTCGATATTCACTTCGGGCATCGCTTAGGCCTCCTTCATCATCGGCGCCATCTGGGCCAAAATATCGTCCAACTCCGCCAGATCAGCACTGCGTGCGGCTTTGAGATTGTCGAGCTCTGCGGCAAGGGCTGCGTTCACTGTCTCGCCCGCGCCTTGATGTTCGGCATTGGCGTCGCGCAGTTTGGCGTTGTTGTCGCGCAAAGCGGCGATCACATTTTGCAAACGACGGTTTTCGACATCTGCGGCTTCCAGCCGATCCGTCATGCGCATCACGCGGGTTTCCAGACGTTCGATCCGCGCCACGTTCTTCTCGCGAGAGGTCACAAGCCGCGCATTGGTGGCGCGCTCGACTTCCAGCTCTTCAACGAGGTCAATATCGGCACCCTCCGGGGCCGCATTTGTCCTACCGGCAGCACTTTTTGCGATCCGGTCCAACGCGGCTGCGATGCGGCGTTCATATTCGACGATATCTGACATATCTGTCCTTTGATTTCGTGCCGATCCGAGTCCATCCTCGAATCGATCCCTCCACAGTGAAGCCTATTTTATCTAAGCGCGCAGTCAAATGCGCCCCCCAAATGTAGCCGCACACGCGCATCGGCTTGAACTTCGCGGTGACGCTGGTATCACGGGATCAAACATAAGCCTCACAACGAAGGATGCACCTCCCGTGGAAATTTCTGAGCTACGCTCCAAGCACTCTGATCATTGGATGAAAGCCTGCGCGATCCGCACTTTGACCTTGGACGCCGTGGCCGCCGCAAATTCCGGCCATTCCGGCATGCCGATGGGGATGGCCGATGTGGCCACAGTGCTGTTCGAAAAGCACCTGAAATTCGACGCCTCCGCGCCCAACTGGCCTGATCGCGACCGGTTCATCTTGTCGGCGGGCCATGGCTCGATGCTGCTCTATTCGCTGCTGCATCTGACGGGCTACGCAGACATGACGCTCGAGCAGGTCAAGAACTTCCGCCAATTGGGCTCGATCACCGATGGTCACCCGGAATATGGCCATGCGGGCGGGATTGAAACAACGACCGGCCCGCTGGGCCAAGGTCTTGCGAACTCGGTAGGTTTTGCTTTGGCCGAAGAGGTGCAACGCGCCACTTTGGGCAAGAAGCTGGTCGATCACTATACATATGTGATTGCAGGTGATGGCTGCCTGATGGAAGGCGTCAGCCAAGAGGCGATTGGTATCGCGGGCCGTCACGAGCTGGGCCGCCTGATTGTCTTTTGGGACAACAACAACATCACAATCGACGGGACGGTCGATCTGTCTGACCGCACGGATCAGGTGCAGCGTTTCAAGGCGTCGGGCTGGCATGTCATTGAGATCGATGGCCACGATCCTGATGCGATCGATGCCGCAATTGAGAAAGCCAAAAAGACCCGGCGCCCGTCGATGATTGCGTGCAAAACGCATATCGCTTTGGGCTCATCAGCGCAGGACACGTCAAAAGGCCATGGCGCTTTGACGGCGGATGATCTGATCGCCGATACCAAGAAGGTCTATGGTTGGGATTATGCACCCTTCGAGATTCCGTCTGATGTGAAATCCGGCTGGGAGGCCATCGGCGCGCGCGGGGCTACGGCGCGCAAAGACTGGGAGGCGCGTTTGGCCTCTGTCTCTCAAGGCAAACAAAAGCATCTGGCGCGTATTTTGGCAGGCGATGTGCCTGCGAAACTATCGGCCTGTGTGAAAGCGCTCAAAAAGCAATTGAGCGAGACACAGCCGAAAGTGGCCACGCGCAAAGCATCTGAAATGGCTTTGGAGGTTTTGAACCCGCTGATGACGGAGACCTTTGGCGGCTCGGCCGATTTGACCGGCTCGAACAACACGCTGACCTCTGATCTGGGCGTGTTCAGCCCGGACAATCGCAAAGGCCGCTATATGTATTACGGCGTGCGCGAGCACGGGATGGCGGCTGCGATGAACGGGATGGCGCTGCATGGCGGGGTCAAGCCTTATGGCGGCACGTTTATGTGTTTCACCGATTATGCGCGCGGCGCGATGCGGCTTTCGGCGCTGATGGGCCTGCCGGTGACTTATGTAATGACGCATGATTCCATCGGGCTTGGCGAAGACGGCCCGACGCACCAACCGGTTGAGCATCTGGCCATGCTGCGCGCGACCCCCAATACTAACGTGATCCGGCCTGCCGATGCGGTGGAGACGGCTGAGGCCTGGGAAATTGCGCTGTCATCCAAATCCACGCCGACGGTCTTGGCCTTGTCGCGCCAAGGTCTGCCCACGGTGCGGGTGACGCATCAGTTGAAAAATCAAGTAGCACTTGGAGCGTATGTCGTGGCAGAGGCCGAAAGCAAACGTCAGGCGATCTTGATGGCCACGGGCTCTGAGGTGTCGGTCGCGATGGACGCGCGCGCGATCTTGGAGGCGCAAGGGATCGGAACACGCGTTGTGTCGATGCCGTGCTGGGAGCTGTTCGAAGAACAAGACGAGCGCTACCGCCGCAAGATCCTGCCCGCAGGCCCGGTGCGTGTCGCTGTCGAGGCGGGCATCCGCTTTGGCTGGGATCGCTGGCTTTATGGAGAGCGCGGCAAGCGCGAGAAGGGCGGTTTTGTCGGTATGCACGGCTTTGGCGCCTCAGCGCCTGCGGGCGAGCTTTACAAGCATTTCGGCATCACGGCGGATGAGACAGCGAAGAAAGTTATGTCTTTGCTGTCGTAAGCTCAGTCGAGGTCGAATTGAAAAAGCCCTGAGCTTGTCGCTCAGGGCTTTTGCGTTTCTTGCAAATGGGTCTGGCGTGTCTGAGCCCATGATGTTCGAGCCAGACTACCTTTGGCCGGCCTGCGCCTCCGGCGGGAGTTTATTGGCCAAAAAGAAGAGCGTTTAAGCGTTGGCTTCGCGGATCTTATCGGCGGCTTCTTTGTTATACGCCACGCCATTGTCATCGAGGAAGGTGTCGAGTTCGCCCGAAAGGGTCATCTCGGTGATGATATCGCAACCGCCGACAAATTCGCCTTTGACATAGAGCTGCGGGATTGTGGGCCAATCGGAGTAATCTTTGATGCCCTGGCGGATATCGTCATCGGCGAGGACATTTACGTCTTTGAACTCCACCCCCATGTAATTCAGCACGCCTGCGACTTTGCTTGAAAAGCCACATTGCGGCATTTGCGATGTGCCTTTCATGAAAAGCACCACGTCGTTGGAAGTGACAGTGTCTTTGATGGTTGAGTTTGCATCGGTCATGTTTGATCTCGCTTATCTTAAAAAGTAGGGGGCGCGGGTGGTTTAGTCCGGCACTTTTGTGGTCAGGCCGAGCGCGTGGATTTCGCCGCTATCGACCTGAGGTTTGATCGCGGCCATCACGGCGCGCTGTTGTTGGACGCGGTTTTGGCCGCGGAAGCTTTCGTCGATCACCAGACCTGAGAAATGCACTCCGTCTTCGCCTTCGACCTTGATGGTCGCATTGGGGAAGCTTTCGCGGATCAGGTCTTCGACGTCTTGGGCGTTCATGTGTGTGTCCTTGTCTGACTTGTCATGAATCTAGGTGTGCGGATGCGGACTGACAAGGGAGGAAGCGGCACGACTACCCAACTGCTGCCTCGAAACTGCTGCGGTAGATCTCTGACAACTCAGCCAAAGGCGCGCTGGAATTGCCGATCCAAACGGTGTCACCGCTAAATTTGCCGACTGTGGTCAGCGTCACGCCGGCTTGGCCTGCGGCGATCATCAGCGCTTCGGCTTTGTCAAAAGAGCAGCCGATCAGGTAGCGTGCTTGGTCTTCGCCGAAGACCTCGCCTGTGTCATCGCTGTCCAAGATGACGCCGACGCCTGCGGCCTCTGCCAGCTCGAACGCGGCCAGAGCCAAGCCGCCATCGCTGAGATCGGTGCAGACATCTATCCAGTCGCGGTTGTCGCGGATGAAATCGCCATTGCGCTTTTCGGCGTCCAGATCGACATTTGGGGCGTCGCCATCCTCGCGATCAAACATCTCGGCCAGAAGGGCGGATTGGCCCAGATGGCCAGTGGTCTCGCCCACGAGCATAGCCAGATGGCCTTCGCGGGTCTGGCCGGAAATAATGTGGTCGATATCGTCGATCAGACCGACTGCGCCAATGGTGGGCGTGGGCAAGATCCCTGTGCCGTCCGTTTCATTATAAAGCGAGACATTGCCCGACACGATAGGCATATCAAGCGCTGCCACGGCCTCGCCAATGCCTTTGATGGCGCCGACGAATTGGCCCATGATCTCGGGCTTCTCGGGGTTGCCGAAGTTGAGATTGTCTGTCGTGGCAAGCGGCTTGGCGCCCACGGCAGTGAGGTTGCGGTAAGCTTCGGCCACGGCTTGTTTGCCGCCTTCAAACGGGTTGGCTTTGACGTAGCGCGGTGTCACGTCCGAGGTGAAGGCCAGCGCCTTATTGGTGCCATGTACGCGAATGATGCCTGCGCCAGCACCCGGTGGTGTGATCGTGTCGGCCATGACTTGTGCGTCATATTGCTCCCAAACCCAGGATTTGCGCGCGTAGTTCGGGCTGGCGATCAGCGCTTTGAGACCTTCGATTGGATCCACCTCGGGCGCGTCTTGCAACGCTGCCGGGGCCGGTGTTTCGACCCAAGGGCGGTCATATTCGGGGGCGGAGGAGGCAAGCTCCGACAAAGGCAGATCGGCTTTGATCTGGTTGTCGTGCTGGATGATAAAACGGTCCTCGGCGATGGTCTCGCCGACGATGGCAAAGTCGAGATCCCATTTGTCGAACACGGCCTTGGCCTCGGCTTCCAGCTCTGGGTTCAGGACCATAAGCATGCGTTCTTGGCTTTCGGACAGCATCATTTCATAGGCGCTCATCGCTTCTTCGCGCACGGGGACTTTGTTGAGATCGAGCTTGATCCCGAGCTTGCCCTTGTCGCCCATTTCAACGGCAGAGCAAGTCAAACCAGCCGCGCCCATATCTTGGATCGAGATCACTGCGCCGGTGCGCATCAGCTCCTGACAGGCCTCCATCAGGCGCTTTTCTGTGAACGGATCGCCGACCTGAACCGTGGGGCGTTTTTCTTCGATTGTGTCGTCAAATTCCGCGCTGGCCATCGTGGCGCCGCCGACGCCGTCGCGCCCCGTTTTGGCGCCCAAATAGACCACGGGCATGCCGATACCAGATGCGGCCGAGTAGAAAATTTTGTCGGCGTCTGCGAGCCCGGCGGCAAAGGCGTTGACCAGGCAATTGCCGTTATAGGCGGCATGAAAGCGCACTTCGCCACCGACCGTGGGCACGCCAAAGCAATTGCCATAGCCGCCGACACCAGCCACCACGCCCGAAACAAGTTGCTTGGTTTTCGGGTGGCTCGGCTCCCCAAAGGACAGCGAGTTCATCGCCGCGATGGGGCGCGCGCCCATAGTGAAGACATCGCGCAAAATGCCGCCCACACCAGTGGCAGCCCCTTGGTAGGGTTCAATGTAGGAGGGGTGGTTGTGGCTTTCCATCTTGAAGACGACCGCTTGGCCGTCGCCGATATCTACCACACCTGCATTCTCGCCCGGACCACAGATCACTTGAGGGCCGTCAACGGGCAGGGTGCGCAGCCATTTCTTGGAAGATTTGTAAGAACAATGCTCGTTCCACATTGCCGAAAAAATACCAAGCTCGGTGAAGGTCGGCTCGCGTCCGATGATCTCCAAAAGGCGCTTATATTCGTCGGGGCTTAACCCATGCGACGCGATCAGGTCTTCGGTAATTTCGGGCTCTTGCATCTGGCCTGTATCCCCCAAGGATTTACTGCTTGCGCGCTTCTTAAATCACGTAGCTTTCAGGGGGAAGGGCTAACCCGACTCAGTCAGGTTCACCGGGTTGGCGGGCAAGAGCAATTTCACCGATGTGCCCTCGTCGGGTTCGCTTTCGATGCTGAGCCAGCCATTCGATTGCTCGGTAAAGCCCTTTGCCATCGACAAGCCCAAGCCTGACCCTTTGCCGACATCTTTGGTGGTGAAGAACGGGTCAAAAACTTTGTCGAGGATCTCGGCTGGTATCCCGTCGCCATCATCTTGCAACACAAGACAAACATGAGGTCCCGGTTTCACGTCATGGCTGGGCGGGTCGGAGATGATCATATTATGCGCGCTCAAGACCAGCGTGCCACCCTCTGGCATCGCGTCGCGCGCATTGATGACGAGGTTCAGCAGAGCATTCTCTAGCTGGTTGCGGTCGGCATGGATGTCCCAGATGCCGCCATGAATGTCTTGCCGAAATTCTATCGTCGCAGGGATCACGCGCGAAGTGAGTTGGGTAAAGCTGTCAATGAAGTCGCGGGTTTCGATCTGTTCTCGGATCAGCGGAGATTGCCGCGAGAACGCCAAAAGCTGCGCGGTCAGGATCGAGGCGCGTGCGGCTGCCTCATGCGCTTTGTTGGCGAGTGCCGCTTTCTCTTTCGGGTCCGTGACTTCGCGGTACAGGTCAAGATTGCCCATCACCACGGTTAAGATGTTGTTAAAATCATGCGCAATCCCGCCGGTCAGCCGGCCCAAGGCTTCCATCTTTTGCGCCTGAAGGTTGCGCTCGCCCGCGTCGCGCAACGAGTTTCGCGTCTCGAAAATGTCGCGCAAAACGATCCAATGGTAGCAACCGACCCCGATCACTGCCACGGCCTCGATGATATTCACTGCAGTTGGGTCGACCAATAGCAAGGAGCTGGCAAAGAAGAGCAACACCAGCGAATCCGCGCCTGCGTCGAAATAGGTATAGGATCGCACGGTGGAGCGTTGCGTAATCGAGAACAGCATCGACGCCGTGATCATCAAAATAGCGATGATCTTGTAGCTCGTTTCAGGGAAGGTCCAGAAATACACCATGATCGAGCGGTAGACCCAGGCTGCGATGAAGTTGGAGATGAGGACGTAAACATAGGCGCGTATTGTGCGCAGGTGATCGAGCCGAAAGACAGCAATCCGACTGAGCGTAATATTGATCGCATAGATCAGATACCACAGATAGACGAGCGGAAACCCAAGCACATAGCCGATCAGCGCCGATTGGAGGGCTAGAATGGTGAGACGCGACGCAAATTCGAACCAGCCTTTACGCTCGATCGCGACCATATCGTCGGCCTCACGCACGAGGCCTTTTTCAAGAAGTTTTTGCAACTGAATTAGCTAAACCATTGGATCGAATAGGTTCGAGATAACGACCAATAGGCGTCGGTGTCTAGCTTTACGCGCAAGAGTCTGTAAGGAAATCTGTTTTTGGACGCGGTAGCAATAAACCTCTTTTATCAAAATTGGCTTCGGTGCTAGGCTTTAGAACGACACAGCGCTTAGAGGGGAAGCCGTGATGAGTTACGTTCGTAGAATTTTTGTCCTTTTATGTCTGCCGGTGCTGCTTTCCGCGTGTTTCACCCATAGCAATTCGCTGATCTCGGGAAATGGAACGCTGTCTGAAGTGCCCGCGCGGTTCTTGCTGGCAGGTGATGACGATAAGTCCGGGATGATCGTGATCCGAAAGGCGAGCTCCTACGAAATTGAAGGCTCTTCTCAGATCGTAAAACTGCGCCGCATTGACGGAGCAAACGGCTTCTTCATAGCCGAGCAGCGCAGTGTGAAGAACGACAAGGTTTCTTTCGTGTCGGCGATTTTCCAGAAAACCGGGGCAAACAGCTACGATCAGATCGTCAGCACTGGTGCCGTGAAGACGCGGGCCGAATTGGATGGCGAAGTGCGCAAGGTTCTGGCCAATCTGTCCGAGGTGAAGGCGTCATCGCGGATCGGATATCGAATACATGATCTCGACACGCGCCAAGGCAAGGCTGCGGCGCAAGCTTGGATCAAGCGCAAGCAGGCCAAAGACGCTGCAAAACCTGCGCCAAAGGCCAAAGCGCCAGCCAAGCCTAAGACGAAGCAATCGGGCCAATTTCACTACGTCGAAGAAAAGGACGTCATGACAGGGGTGGCAAAACAATATGTGTTTGCCTTCCCAAAAAATGGAACGCCGGGCAAAGCGCCTTTTGTCCGCTTGGGGTGTTACGGGGCGCGTGAGCGATACCCGGTTGGTCTGACGGTTGAATGGGGCCAGCCGCTTTATAATGCGTTTGGCAATGGAGGCGGCGAGCCTGCAGCACGGATCACGACCAAGTTCGGAAACCACGCTCCGATGGAGTTAGGCTGGAGCATGTCAGGCAGTCAAACGCAAACCTATGCGCCGGGTCCGGGGCTTGCTTTGGCCGGTGAATTGGCCTCCGGGCTATTGGGAGCGTTTGCGCCGGGCGCGAAGAATGCCAAGTTGAACTTCAAATGGAACAACCGCGACATTCACGCCGCGTTTTGGAATTACTCGCAGATCGCTTTGCGGGGCTATGCGCGTTCTGGCCAAGAAATCACGATGGTGTTCGATACAACCGGATTTCGCGAAGTGGCCCAGAACTTCAAATCGCATTGCCGCTACTGAGCCAACCGCAAACCCTGAAATTCGCCGCGTTTGCGCAAAAAAA
>CAZCEW010000029.1:0-23557 GCA_964497775.1 uncultured Rhodobacterales bacterium | reverse complement strand
GGATCAGCGCCCGCACTTTCAGGGCCCACCTGATAGCGCCCATCGCGAAAGCTCAAGATTGAGCCGCCACCCGCCGCGACAGTATGGATATTCATCATCGGCGCGCGCATCCGAACGCCTGCAACTTCCGTCTCGAAAGAGCGTTCATAGGCGCCTGCGAAATGGCACACATCGGTAGAGGTGCCGCCCATATCAAAGCCGATCAGACGCTCGAAGCCCGCCGCTTGCGCGGTTTTGGCCATGCCGACGACCCCGCCCGCAGGCCCCGATAAGATCGCGTCGCGCCCTTGAAACAGTGCCGCATCGGTCAGACCGCCTGAGCTTTGCATGAAAAACAAGCGCGCCGCACCGCTTTCGCCTGCATCCAGCGCACTGGCCACCTGATCGACATAGCGGCGCAGAATGGGCGAGAGGTACGCATCGACCACGGTTGTGTCCCCGCGCGACACCAGCTTGATCAGTTTCGAGGTTTCAGACGAGGTTGAGATTTGGCTAAACCCGATCTCGCGCGCAATGGCCGCCACACGCGCCTCATGGGCAGGGTTGAGATAGGCATGCATAAAGGCCACCGCGACGGAGCGCAGCCCTGCGTCAAACCCAGCTTGCAAGACATGGCGAGCGGCATCCTCATCCAGCGCTGTGATCTCGGCACCTCTGGCATCCAAGCGGCCCGGAATTTCTGCGACATCGCTGTAGAGCAATTCGGGCTTGATGATCTCCAGATCAAACAATTGCGGCCGGTTTTGGTAGCCGATCTTCAGCAAATCACGCAGGCCTTGCGTGATGAGTAGCAGTGTCGGATCGCCTTTACGCTCCAGCAGCGCATTGGTGGCCACAGTGGTGCCCATTTTCACCGCATCGATCTGACCTTTAGGAATTGCATCGCCCGCAGCTACGCCCAACAGCCTGCGCACACCCTCGACGGCGGCGTCGCGATATTGCTCGGGGTTCTCAGACAAGAGCTTCGACAGCACGATCGAGCCATCAGGGCGTTTCGCCACCAAATCCGTAAACGTGCCACCACGATCCACCCAAAACTGCCACATCTAAGAGGTCTCCTCTGGTGTTAAATCACGCAATTGGCCGACATTGTGCCCCGCCACAGAAACGGTTTTAATCACAGCAAAACAAGGCGTTCCGACCTTCAGTTTAAGCAATCGAACCGAACGCCGCGTGATGCGCGCCACAAGCCTGTCCTCGCCCGAGCGCAAGCCGACAGCAACCCCCGGGCCAAACCCGTCATGCATATCAGAAATCTTTGCGGGCAGAGCATTCAGCGCGCTCAACCCGTCCGGTCTGTCGCGCGACAAGATTATATCGCTGGCCAGAATGCGCACCCGCACCCGCGCGCCCTCAGTCATACCCAACTGAGGCAAAAGCAGCCGTCCGGCAGAAGTTTTCAACTCGCTCAGCCCGTCGCCCGCATCAACCTTTGCCAGACGCAAATCCAAGATCGAGCCCGCCTCGCGCACGCCAATATCCGGCACGGCTGCGGGATCGGCCAAAATATCGCCCACGAGCCCCGCGCGCGTGATGCGTCCGTCTTTCATCAATGCCAGCGTATCTGCCAGTCGCGCGACTTCCGACATCGCATGGCTGACATAGATCATCTGCACGCCGGAAAACCGCTTGAGCCTATCGAGATAGGGCAAAATCTCGTCGCGCCGATGCTGGTCGAGCGCCGCCAAAGGCTCGTCCATCAAGAGCAGCTTCGCATCGCGCATCAGAGCGCGTCCGATTGCGACCCTTTGTGCTTCTCCGCCAGACAGATCACGCGGATAGCGGTCGAGCAGATCGTCGATCCCAAGCATCTCGGTCACACCTGCCAGATCGCCCGCACCGCCGAACCGCGTCGCATAGGTCAAGTTCTCGCGGACCCGCATCTTGGGAAAAAGCCGCGCATCTTGGAACACATACCCAACTCGGCGATCTTTCGCAGCCAGATTGATCCCGCGCGCCGTATCAAGCCACGTCTCCTCGCCCACTTGGATACGCCCCTCGGTAGGTTCAAATAGCCCCGCCACCGCATTGATCAAGCTTGTCTTTCCGGACCCAGACGGGCCGAACACAGCCGTCACACCGCCCAACGCGCTGGACAGATCAACATCCAGATCAAACACGCCGAAGCTGTGCTTGAGCTTTATGTCCAAGCCGTCGCTCATGATCTGCGCGCCTTGGCGGCCAACCATTCAGAGGCCAACAGCGCCCCCATCGCAATGATCACGGCAATGATGGTCAACCGGATCGCTGACGCCTCCGCGCCCGGCACTTGCAAGAACGCATAAACCGCCGATGGCAAGGTCTGCGTCTGCCCGGGGATCGAGGCCACAAAGGTGATCGTTGCGCCAAACTCGCCCATGGCCTTTGCAAAAGCCAGCACCGCGCCCGCAATCACCGCAGGCGCGATCATCGGCAAGGTCACTGTGCGAAACACCGCAAATCGCCCTGCGCCCAGCGTTGTTGCGGCTTGCTCAAGCTTCGGATCAACGCCCTCTATCCCGATACGGATCGCGCGCACCATCAGCGGGAAAGCCATGATCGCAGCCGCAAGCACAGCGCCCGTCCAGCGAAACGCCAAGACGATGCCCATATCCGCCAAGAACCCGCCGACAAGACCTTGCGTCCCGAAGGTTAAAAGCAACAGATACCCCGTCACAACGGGCGGTAAGATCAGCGGCAAATGCACCAAGCCATTAAGAAGCTGCTTGCCCCAAAACTCCCGCCGCGCCAGCAGATGCGCGACCCAAATCGCCAAAGGCAGGCTGAGAAGCGTCGCCCAAAACGCGACTTTCAATGACAGCGCCACTGCCATCCATTCTTGGGGTCCAAGACCAAAGCTCATAGCACAATGAACCCGTGCTTGGCGTAGATCGCTTTGGCCTCATCGCCTTGCAACCTGTTGAACAGCTTCAAGGCACTTTCGCGGGGCGGCGGCTTCGCGGTCAGAACCATCTGGTAAATGATCGGCGGATGGCTCGCGCTTGGAAATTCCGCGACGATATCAACCCGAGCCTCCGCCAGCGCATCCGTCTTATAAACCACGCCGTAAGGCATCTCTCCGCGCGCCACCATAGTGAGCGCCGCACTGGCGCTCTGAGTTTCTACGATATTGCCCGAAAGCCGCTCCCATTGCTCCAAAGCCTGCAACGCCGCTTTGCCGTATTGACCCACGGGAACGGCATTGACCAAGCCCATAGCGATCTTCGCGTCAGACGGAAGTTTCGCCAGCTCAACCGAAGGCGAGCCACGCGCCGCGATCACCACCAAACGGTTGGACAGCAAGCTCACCCGCGCAGGCTCCTCATCCAAATCCGTAGGCACAACAAGCCCAGACCATTGCGGATTAGCCGATAGAAAAATTTCAGCAGGAGCGCCCAAAGTGATCTGGCGCGCAAGCGCTGCACTGCCACCGTATGAAATCGACAAAGGGCAGCTCGGATCAAGCGCTGCAATCTCGTCCAATACTGGCTTCAAACTGGAGGCCGCGAAGATGACTAAAGGCTTTGGCGCCGACGCACGCACACCGAAAGCGGATGCAAGGACGCATCCGGCTCCCAAGCCCAAAATTCTCCGACGGTTCAATTTCATAACCACGCGATACTGCCGCCCACAGAGGCAGGCGCAAGGCAAAAACGCCTCTTGCCGCTGAGGTCGCAACGCGCAAGACTGGCGCAATGATAGCCTTTACCTCTGCCGATCTCGAAGCCGCTGCTCAGCTGGTCTACACCCAAATGCAGCCCACCCCGCAATATAGCTGGCCGCTTCTCAACGATGCGATGGGCTGCGAGCTCTGGGTGAAACACGAAAATCACAGCCCCACCGGCGCCTTTAAAGTCCGTGGCGGCATTACATTTATCGACTGGCTCACCCGCACCCATCCGGACGCCAATGGCATCTGCACCGCCACACGCGGCAATCACGGCCAAAGCCAAGCCCGCGCGGCCAAAGCCGCAGGGCTCAGAGCGCTCGTTTACGCGCCTCACGGCAATTCGGCCGAAAAGAACGCCGCCATGCGCGCGTTCGGCGCGGAACTGATCGAGTTCGGTGATGATTTCGACGAGGCCAGAGCCGAGGCCATCCGTGTGGCCGAGCAAGAAAACCTGTTCATCGTGCCGCCTTTCCACGAAGAGCTCGTGCGCGGCGTGGCCACCTATGCCTATGAGCTTTTCACCGCGCAACCCAATCTCGACACGGTCTATGTCCCCATTGGCTGCGGCTCGGGCATCTGCGGCACGATCCTTGCGCGCGACGCACTTGGGCTAAAGACCAAAATCGTAGGCGTTGTCTCGGAACACGCGCAAACCGCAAAGCTCTCGGTCGAGGCGGGTGCTATGATCGAAACCAATTCCGCCAATACTTTCGCCGATGGCATGGCCGTGCGCATGCCTGTACAGGAAGCCTTCGACATCTATTCCAAAGGCGCAGAACGGATCGTGGCAGTCAGTGATGACCATATCGCGGAGGCTATCCGCGCCTATTATTACAACACCCACAACTTGGCTGAGGGCGCGGGTGCCGCCCCGCTTGC
Organism: uncultured Rhodobacterales bacterium; assembly: GCA_964497775.1. GTDB lineage: Bacteria > Pseudomonadota > Alphaproteobacteria > Rhodobacterales > Rhodobacteraceae > Litoreibacter. The sequence continues at coordinate 19,029 of CAZCEW010000029.1, read as the reverse complement.
CGCCTTAATAGCTGAGAAAGACAAGATGGCCGGCAAACGCGTTGGCGTCATCTTGTGCGGCGGCAATATCGACACCGACTGGTTCTTGCAGGTGCTCGCAGGCAAAACCCCAACCCCTTAGCGCCAATCCGGCTTCGCTTTGGCAAAAATACTCAAATCCCACCCGCGCAAATCCGACCGACGACTAAACTCTTGCGCGCAACTGCGCTACACGCGTCCGGATCTCATCGCGGATCGCCCCATTGCGCGGCGCATCTTGCAATGTCGTAAACCAATGCTCCGGCGGATTGCGACCGCGCGAATTGCCCTCAAAGCGCAGATTGCGCAATACCTCTTCAGCACGTGCAGGCAAACGCTCTGGGATGTCCTGCCCACTCAAAATCCCCCAAACTCCGGTCCAGAGGCGTCCGACAGACCAAGGGTTATACCCGCCACCTCCCAAAACCAGATAGCGCGGGGCAATCCCCGACAGAGCGCGCACAATCGCCCAATGCGCGTTGTTCGAAAGGCTCAAATGCGCCTGAGGGTCTTCCTCCACCGCGTCCGCGCCGCATTGAAGCACCACAACATCAGGCTTGAATTGTGTGACCGCAGGCAAGATCAGATCCTCGCGGATCAGCGCCATCTCGTCGTCGTTCATCCCACGCGGCACAGGCAGGTTCAGCGCCGATCCCCCCGCCGTCTCGGCAATATCGCCAGTGCGGGGCCAAAGCCCCTCTTCATGCACAGAGATCATCAAACAATCGGCATCACCCGCGAAAGCCAGCTCGACCCCGTCCGGATGATGCGCATCAATATCGACATAGGCGATCCGGCGCGCGCCATTGCGGCGCAAGGACAGCATCGCCAGTACAGGATCATTCAAGTAGCAAAACCCGTTGGCGCGCGCAGGCATGCCGTGATGCGTGCCGCCGGCTGGGTTATAAATCACACCTCCGTTTCGCAACAATTCACCCGCCAAAAGCGAGCCGCCAGCCGCCGTTGCAGGGCGGCGGTACATCTCGCCAAAGACCGGATTATTGGGCGTGCCGATGCCGAACCTGTCACGCTCGGACGCGCTGACCTCTTGGCTGGCCTCTGCCCGTTGCAGGGCCGCGACATAGTCCGGATCATGCCAGACATGCAACGCCTCGGGCTTTGCGCGCGGGCTCGCAACATAGGCCTCAGACGGCAGCCAACCCAGCGCGCGACTTAGATCCATCGCCGTTGACACACGCGGCACGCGCAAAGGATGCCAGCCGCCATAGCTAGACCCGCGATAGATCTCAGAGCCGATAAACAGCGCGCGTTCTAACAAGGCATTTCCTTTCCCCGCCTAGATGTGGCCTCGCTGCATCCTATGACAACCAGATTTGGGCGGGTTAACGCTAAATTTACGCGCTCAGGGTTCAATTTTGCTTATCCACAGGCTAAGTTAGCACTCAAACAAGAAAAAACGGACGGTAGACGGTTTGTCTTTGATACGGTTGAAACAGGCCCCCTTGCAGGTTGGGGGCGCAGACAAAAGAGACGTGCGCACGCAATTCGGCGCGCTGTGCTACCGTGTGCAAAACAGCGAGACGCAAATCCTTCTGATCACCTCGCGCGCCTCAAAACGCTGGATCATTCCCAAAGGCTGGCCGATGGAAGGCCAAACGCCGGCCGAGGCCGCAGCGACAGAGGCCTTTGAAGAGGCCGGCGTTGAAGGCAAATCCTTCAATGTCTGCCTAGGACTATATTCCTACACCAAAGTGATGGAAGGCAGCGACGATCTGCCCTGTGCCGTGTCAGTCTTCCCCGTGAAGGTCAAAAAGATCCTCAAAACCTACCCCGAAGCCAAAGAGCGCAAACGCAAGTGGTTCAGCCTCAAAAAGGCCGCTGCGCGGGTGCGCGAGCCGGAACTGCGCAAGATTTTAAAGCATTTCGACGCCTCGTTGCTGAAAGCCTGATCTGCGAGATTATCGATCTTGGCCATCTGGACCTTGAACAAGGACGCGCTATCGTTCCTAAGTAAGGACCGAGCCTTAATGCTCACCGCCCCACACAGGACCCCGCAATGATCCGCTACGCCCTAAATTGTGACAAAGACCACAGTTTCGACGCTTGGTTTCAGTCCGCGCAAGCCTTCGACAAGCTTGATGCGGCGGGTATGGTGACCTGTTCGGTCTGCGGATCGGCGAAAGTGCGCAAATCGGTCATGGCGCCGGGCATTGCCAAATCAGGCGAGGCAGAGCCCGCAAAGCTGCCAGATGCACCTCTGTCCGCGCCCGCCTCTCCTGCAGAACAGGCTTTGCGCGAATTGCGTAGCAAGATCGAGGAAAGCTCTGAGAATGTGGGTACGAATTTCGCCTCTGAGGCGCGCAAGATCCATGAAGGCGAAGCGCCCGACCGTCCCATTTTTGGCGAGGCAAAGATCAAAGACGCGAAATCTTTGATAGATGACGGCGTCCCCGTGGTCCCTCTCCCCTTCGGCCCTAACCGGAAAGCAAACTGATGCGAGTCGTAATTACTGGCGCAAATCGCGGCATCGGGCGCGCGCTTTTTGACAGCTACACCGCACGCGGAGATGAGGTGACCGGTACGGCCCGCAGCGGTGCGGAATTCGCCACTCTCAATGTCAACGACCCTGCCTCGATCAATGCTTTTGCGGCCTCGTTTGAGAACGGCTCGGTCGATCTGTTGATCTGCAATGCGGGCGTCTTTCTTGATAAGGGCGACACACTTGCCACAGGCTACGCGCCGCAAGATTGGGCCAGCACCTTTCAGACCAATGTAGCGGGCGTGTTTCTGACCATTCAGGCGATGTTGCCCAAACTTTCGGCAAGCGGCGCGAAAATTGCGATCATGTCCAGCCAAATGGGCTCATCCGAGCGCGCGGGCGGCGGCGGCTTGATTTACCGCGCCTCCAAGGCGGCAGCACTCAATCTGGGGCGCAATCTGGCCGTAGAACTCGCACCGAAAATTGCGGTGGGCATCTACCATCCGGGCTGGGTTCAGACCGATATGGGTGGCACGCATGCGTCGATCACGGTCGATACGTCTGCCGCAGGTCTGATTGAACGCTTTGATACTCTGTGTTCCGCCACGACGGGCTGTTTCGAGATGTATAATGGCGAGGCGATGCCTTACTAAGCCGCGCCACTCTTGCCCTTTGGGCCTTAGTCTCTTAGGACCATCCCCAACTTCCGAAGGGTCTGATCTTCATGCCACGTCTCGTGATGAAATTCGGCGGCACGTCCGTTGCAAATCTCGACCGCATCAAGCGGGCGGCCAAACGCGTGGGTGTTGAGGTCGCAAAGGGCTATGAGGTCATCGTCATCGTCTCGGCCATGTCGGGCAAAACCAACGAGCTGGTCGGCTGGGTCAACGAGACCTCGCCGCTTTACGATGCCCGCGAATATGATGCCGTCGTGTCTTCTGGCGAAAACGTCACCGCCGGCTTGATGGCGCTGACCTTGCAAGAGATGGACGTACCTGCGCGCAGTTGGCAAGGCTGGCAAGTGCCGCTTCTGACATCGGATGCGCATGGTTCGGCGCGGATTTTGGACATTCCGACCGACAATCTGGACGCGAAATTTGGCGAAGGCATGAAAGTCGCCGTGGTGGCAGGCTTTCAAGGCGTCAGCCCCGACGGGCGCATCGCGACGCTGGGGCGCGGCGGGTCGGACACGACTGCGGTGGCCTTCGCTGCCGCTTTTGAAGCCGAGCGCTGTGACATCTACACCGATGTCGACGGGGTCTACACCACCGATCCACGCGTGTCGGACAAAGCGCGCAAGCTGGACAGGATCTCGTTTGAAGAAATGCTGGAACTGGCCTCGCTGGGCGCAAAAGTGCTGCAAACCCGAAGCGTGGAGCTTGCGATGCGCTACGGCGTCAAACTGCGGGTTTTGAGCAGTTTCGAGGAAATGGATGACAATGCAGGCACGCTTGTATGTGCCGAGGAGGATATCGTGGAAACCAAAGCTGTTGCAGGTGTCGCGTTCTCGCGTGATGAAGCCAAGATGACACTGATTTCGGTCGCCGACCGCCCCGGCATTGCCGCATCAATCTTCGGCCCGTTGGCCGAGGCTGGCGTGAATGTCGATATGATCGTCCAGAACATCTCGGAGGAAGGGCGCACGGATATGACGTTTTCATGCCCTGTCGACCAAGTCGCGCGCGCCGAGAAAGCAATGGAAGAGGCCAAAACCTCAGGCGAAATCAACTTCCATGATCTCGTTGCTGATATTGACGTCGCGAAAGTTTCCGTGGTGGGTATCGGCATGCGCAGCCATGCGGGCGTGGCCGCTCAGATGTTCAAGGCGCTGCAAGATGAAGGCGTGAACATCAAAGTTATCACAACATCAGAGATCAAAATCTCCGTGCTGATCGACCGCAAATACATGGAACTCGCCGTTCAAGCGCTCCATGACACCTTCCAGCTGGAAAAGGCAGGCTAGAGCGCAGTTTTGCGCACCAGTCGGTGAAGCTCCACGCGCAGGTTTGATTGGCCTTCGGCCAGCAATTCCGTTTCGACGAGCTCGAAACCTGCTTGTTCTGTCCAATCCAAAAACGCCGTGAAACTATGAGGGCCATTAGGAGCCCGGTCGTCGCCTGCCACGACGTCGTGGCTACGTGCCAATCTGTTTTGGACCTGAGCCAGCTCGGTGCCCGAGAAGTGACGCTCATCAATCGAGGTTAAGGAGACGAGCATTTCCGAACGTGTATGTGCCGCGATATTCGCAAACGCATTGCTTGCCAACGCTGATGGCAGCCAATTGAGAAATCGTGCCGAGATCGCCACATCCGCCATGACATCTTCAGGCAATTCCACCGAAGACATATCACTCTCCAGGTATCGCACGGATTTGAGCCCCGCCTCATGCGCGGCCTCGCGGGCCTGCGCGAGCATATCAGCTGAGATGTCGACCGCGATAAGTTGACCGTCAGCCGCTTTGACCTCCGAGACAAATCGGCCTGTTCCAACGGGTGCATCCAAGAAGCTAGCGCCTTGAAAGCGCGCAATATGGCCGCCGAACCACGCTTGTTCCCGGTCCCACCTCGCATTCTTGGCGCGCGAAGCAACGTAGCGCTTTGCCCCGTCTCCGGAATAGCGTTTGCGCAATCGGTCGGTATAGGCCTTCGCTTTGTCAAACTGCTGCATAATTGGTCAAACTCCAGTTTCGCTCAGGATGCCTGCGGCTAGCCTTTACGTGCCAGCGCGTTTTCCATCTTTGCGCCAATTTCCGTATACCAACTTATCGCCTGATTTTCATAGCGCCCGGAAATCCCCCTGTCGCGTTCGCGTCCGGTAAGCTGTCTCGCGCGCGGCGCAAGCGTTGCGGCAGAGTGGATCATAATCGCATCCATACTTGCTTTGGTGAGGTCGTGATCTGCCTGCGACAAACTTAGCCCATCCAAAAACGTGTCAATGACACTGCCTTCAAGCTCGCGGTAGCTCTCGGCAGTGCCGCCTGTCATATGCACCAACCAGATGCACCCCAAAAACCGCATGACGTCACAAGCCAGCGGGCCATATGCGATCCGCACCCAATCTACGACAAGCAGCCTATCATCAGGCAATATGCGCATGTTTGTAAGATTTGCGTCACCGTGAATTATCCCGCGCGGCGCAGCATTGAAGGCTTCAAGCGCCCGATCTGGCGATGCTGTAAATTCTTGTGCAACCTTCGCAAGCTCCGGCAGATCAAGGAATTCGTAAAGTGCCACAAAATCACGACCAACATTCAAGTTGGCATCGTCGACATTGAACCGGCTCCGCGGCAACCATTTCAAACTTTGCGCATGTCCATGCAGTGCATTGGCCAGTTCAGCCAAGGCGCGAGCGACCAAATTCAAAGCCTGCGCGTCAGTAGGCCGCCGCGACCCTTCGACATATTCTGTGCGCAATCCCAGCTTGCCTTGCTCTGTCAGCACTGCGATCGCGCGTGGGACATAAATCGTCGCGCAGCCGTCGAGATGCTGGCGCAGCTGATCATAAAATCTAATCTCATTGGCGTTGTGAAAAGAAAGTAGGCCCTCTTCAGGCTTATAGATCTTATCAACCACAGGGGTCGGGTCAGCACCATTTTTCAGATGAACAAGCCGCAACAGATCCGTCGAAAGATAGCTCGACACCCCATCAGGCAGGGTCTCATAGCGTTCATTCAGGCGATTGGGGCGGATATGCGGAAGCCGCTGCAAACCCGATAAAATCTCGATATCTGATCGCTTCATCGCCTAAAAAGTTCCAATCTTGTTGACCTTGTCGCCAAGCCTCGCACGCGCGACGCGGATCATTGGTTTCGCGAACTTGCTAATAAATCTCCGCTCAATGCAAGGTGATTGAAACTGCGCCTATCCTTGCAAAAACTCTGAGGCCGAAGCGCGAATGCCTCTCCCAAAGTCATCGCAACTCGCTTATGCTGGGACCTGACCAAAAATGGGGACTGACTTGGCAGAGCGCACAGACAGCGAAAGCCGCAAACTTCTTGGACGTTTGCGCGACACTCTGGCCGAGGATGGCGCAGGGCAGGAACGGCTTGACCGCATCACTCATATCATTGCCGATCAGATGGGCACGGAAGTCTGCTCGATCTATCTGTTTCGCGATGCTGATACGTTGGAGCTGTGTGCCACAGAAGGTCTGAACCCCGAAGCCGTCCACCAGACCCGGATGCGCGTCGGCGAAGGCCTTGTGGGCCGCGTCGCGCGCACCAAGAACCCAGTGAATGAGCCGGACGCGCCGTCGGCCAAAGGCTTTCGTTTCATGCCGGAAACCGGCGAGGAGATCTTCTCCAGCTTCCTTGGCGTGCCGGTTCAGCGCTTGGGCGAGACGATGGGCGTTTTGGTTGTTCAATCCAAAGACGCGCGCAGCTTTTCGGATGACGAGGTTTATGCGCTGGAAGTCGTGGCCATGGTTCTGGCCGAGATGACCGAGCTTGGCGCCTTTGTTGGCGAAGGGGCCGCCATGGGCGCGCTGCACACGCAACAAGCGCTGTTTCGTGGCACCACTGGGCAGGAAGGGGCAGCAGAAGGCCAAGTCTATCTGCACGAGCCGCGCGTGGTTGTCACAAACCCGATCGCCGACGATCCCCATGTCGAGCTCAAGCGCCTTGAAGAAGCGATCAGCACCCTGCGCGGATCAGTTGATCAGATGCTGGCCGCGGTGGGCAAAGGCACGGACAAAGATCAGGTCAAGGTCATTGAAGCCTACCGCATGTTTGCCAATTCGCGATCCTGGGTACGGCGGATGGAGGAAGATATCTCGCTCGGTCTGTCAGCCGAGGCCGCTGTCGAGAAGGAGCAATCAGCAACCCGCGCGCGGATGGAGAAAGTGCCAGACGCCTATTTGCGCGAGCGTCTGCATGATCTTGATGATCTGTCCAACCGGCTTTTGCGCCTTTTGACAGGCCAAGGCTCGGATACCGGAGCGGAAATGCCCGAGCGGCCCATTCTGGTCGCGCGCAATATCGGCCCCGGTGAATTGCTAGATTACGGCAAGAAGCTAAAAGGCATCGTGCTGGAGGAAGGCTCCGTCGGAAGTCACGCCGCGATTGTCGCGCGCGCTTGGGCTATTCCGTTGGTGATCAATGCCAAGCGTATTCTCACGGAGGCACTGAACGGCGACCCGATCCTCGTTGATGGAGAGCAAGGCGTGGTGCATCTGCGCCCCGAAGATGCCGTCAAGACAGCCTTCCGCGACAAGCTGGCGATGCAAACCAAGGCGCAGGAACGCTACGCGTCGATCCGCGAAAAACCGGCTGAGACGCAAGATGGCAAAGTGATCTCTTTGCATATGAATGCGGGGCTCATGGCCGATTTGCCGTCACTTGTCAGCTCTGGCGCGGAAGGGGTCGGGCTGTTTCGTACAGAACTGCAATTTCTGACCCGCGCCAGCGTGCCGCGTCGGTCTGAGTTGGCGACGATCTATGGCTCGGTGATGGACGCCGCGAAAGGCAAGCGCGTCGTGTTCCGCACGCTCGATATCGGGTCCGACAAAGTGCTGCCCTATATGAAGCCGCAAGACGAGCCGAACCCCGCGATGGGCTGGCGCGCGATCCGCGTGGGCTTGGACAAGAAGGGCGTGATGCGCATGCAGCTGCAAGCGCTGATCCGAGGCGCAGCTGGTCGGCCTTTGGCCGTGATGTTTCCGTTCGTGGCGCAATTTGACGAGTTTCGCGAAGCGCGGGATCAGTTGATGAAAGAGCTGGATCGCGAAGAAAAACTAGGCCACACGCTGCCCTCGGAAGTTGAGGTTGGCGCGATGCTGGAAACCCCGTCGATAGCTTTCGCCCCGCGCCAGTTTTTCGAGATGACGGATTTTATCTCCATCGGCGGCAATGATCTCAAGCAGTTCTTCTTTGCTGCCGATCGCGAAAACGAGCGTGTCCGGCGGCGCTACGACACGCTCAATGTCAGCTTCCTGACCTTTTTGGAACAAATCGCCGGGCGGTGTGACGAGACGAATACGCCTGTCAGCTTTTGTGGCGAAGATGCAGGTCGTCCGATTGAGGCTTTGTGTTTCGCGGCCATTGGCCTACGCGCCTTGTCGATGCGCCCGGCCTCAATTGGGCCGGTCAAAAACATCCTGCGCAAATCCAATCTGGACGAAGTGCGCGAGGTCATTCACCGCTCGCGTGATGCGGGCGATCAATCTGTCAGGCAGGCCGTGATGACCTATTTGACTGCGCCGAATTAGGCGTCCTTCAGGGCCTTTCGGAAATCTTCGATCAGTGCGGCACGATCCTCACCGGTCTCCTCGGCCAATCTGCGCAAACCAAATTGGATATGCGCCATTTCCTGATAGTAACTGGTGAAGCTGTAATTGATCGCAGCCCCTGTCACAGCGCCCAAAACCGGCACTGTTTGCGCCGCAAGTTTCTGGCCCAACACGGACGCCAAACGCGGCGCAATTTGCTTAAGCACGGTTTGCATTGAAGCGCCCGTCAGGCTGAGGCGAAGTGTCAGAAAGCTCAGATCCGTGCCGTCATCATCCTCGAGCGGGCCTGCGGAAGCGAAGACTTGCAAACATTCCGCGCGGGTATCGGGATCGGACGGATCAAACCCATATTCGGCGGCGATGGTCTGAATAGCGCGCAAGATCACGGTCGTGGTTACGGGCAATTCCGCCAGTGCCGACGGCAAGCCGCCCATTCCGCCCGCGGCCCCTGTGCCAAGCGTCACGGCCTTCGAGAGCCAATCACTGGTGTCAGGCACCGCGCCTCCGCGCGTACGGGCTGCGGCGTCAAAACTGACTTCCAGCGCTTGCATGGTAGCGCCCTCCAACCCTGCCCGCACTGGGCGTGGCAATCGGTCGATCAGGCTTTCGGCGCGAGACCCCAAAAGGCCGATCACCTGCATACCAACCCCGCGCGCGGATTTATGGCGCGCAGCCAGCGTTTTGATCTGCACCTCCTTGGAGGGAGATGCGACAACAACAGGAGGCAGAATAGTTTGGGTCATATCCAAGTAAGGTGGGGCAGCGGCAGTGCTTTTTCAAGCGCCAACCGCGCGAACAACGCCTTTGACGCCATCCCAATCGCCAACGCCCAGCACGCGGTCTGGATTGGTGGGGGGCGGCATTTGCACGCCGCCCAAACGTTGAAACCCGAATTTGGAGTAATACGGCGCGTCGCCCACCAGCAAAACGCGCGAGATATTCTTGGCGCGGACACGCTCTAGCGCGTCGCGGATCAACCCGCCGCCCAAGCCCTCCCCCTGACGCGTTGGGTGCACGGCGATCGGGCCCAGAAACAAGGCGTCATGCGTGCCGATCGTAACCGGCCAGAACCGAATGGCCGCGGCAAGGATGCCATCACCATCGCGCGCCACCAGACACAGATCAGCCACTGGCGGACCTGCCTCGCGCAAGCGGTAAGACGACAACGCCTCGCGGCCCGGCGCGAAGCACAAATCGTAAAGCGCCTCGACCTCCCACCAGTCTTGCGCCGTCTCTTGGCTAAATTGCACGCCCTGCCCCACCTCGGAGTTGAAATTGACCCTTTGCGGCGGGGTAGCATGGCGTTAGCTATTGGGCAAATACCCGCAACGAAAGATGCCGCCCATGTTCTATCGCCCCGAAGACGGCCACGGTCTGCCGCATAACCCGTATAACGCCATCGTTTCACCCCGCCCGATTGGCTGGATTTCAACCCGTGGCGCGGATGGTTCCGAAAATCTTGCGCCCTACTCATTTTTCAACGCCGTCGCTTATGTGCCCCCGCAAGTGATGTTCGCCTCAACAGCCACCAAAGAGGATCGCGAGAGAGGCAAAGACACGGTCGGCAATATCCTTGAGACGGACGTGTTCTGCGTCAATATCGTCGAATACGCGATGCGCGATGTGATGAATATCTCGTCCGGCGGCTATCCTCGTGAAGTTGATGAGTTCGACAAAGCGGGCATCACCCGCGCGCCTTGCGACACGATTGCCTGCTCACGCGTTGCGGGCGCGCCGGCCAATCTGGAATGCAAAGTCACCAAGATCGTTGATCTGGAAGGCGAGCATAACATCGCGGTGTTTGGTGAAGTCACAGGCATTCATCTGCGCGATGATTGCCTCAAGGACGGTCTATTCGACGTGACCAGCTTCCAGCCTTTGGCGCGGCTCGGGTATCGCGACTATGCGCGCGTCACCGAGCTGTTCAGCTTGAAGCGACCCGGCGAATAAAGTCTCGCCAACGGGCTTTAATGCCCGCCTGCCATGACGCCGGTTTTCACGCTATAATCCGTGGCGATCTCGTAATCGGGATCGTCGTCACTATCGACCATCAACTGGCCCGCACGGGTCAAAAGCTCGTGGCAGTCGCGGCTGAGATGGCGCAGCTCTACCTTTTTGCCCAGACCCTCGTATTTTCCGGCGACAGCCTCGATGGCTTGCAGCGCGGATTGGTCCGCCACACGGCTATCGGCGAAATCAATCACGACACGTTTGGGGTCGTCACCAGGAGTAAACAACTCGCCAAACCCCTCGGCTGAACCGAAGAAAAGAGGCCCTTGCACCTGATAGACTTTCGCGCCTTCAGGCGTCTCGTAGGTTTTGGCGTGGATGCGTGTGGCGTTTGACCACGCATAGGCCAGCGCCGAGACGATTACGCCCACAACCACCGCAATCGCGAGGTCATACATCACCGTGGTGATCGTCACCAAAACGATCACAAACGCATCCATCCGTGGCACGCGGCGCATGATGTTGAAGCTGTTCCAAGCGAATGTGCCGATCACGACCATGAACATCACGCCGACAAGTGCCGCCAGCGGAATTTGTTCGATCAAAGGCGCGCCGACCAAGATGAAGGCCAGCAAGAACAAAGCCGCCGAGATGCCCGAGACACGTGTGCGCCCGCCGGAATTCACGTTGATCATCGACTGCCCGATCATCGCACAGCCGCCCATGCCGCCGAAGAAACCCGTGACCGTATTGGCCACCCCTTGCGCAATACATTCCTGCGATGCGCCGCCGCGCTTGTTGACGATCTCACCCACAAGATTGAGCGTCAGCAGGCTCTCAATCAGACCAATCGCAGCCAGGATCAAAGCGTAAGGCAGAATGATCCAGAGCGTCTCTAAGGTCAAAGGCGCAAGCAGATCACCGTAAAGCCCGGTCTGCGTGCCGTCTCCAAACGGGATATGAAACGGCGGCAGCCCACCTTGGATTGAGGCCAAATCCCCCACGCGCGGGATCTCGACGCCAATCATATCGCCAAAGAAAATCACCAACAGCGCCACGATACCGATACCCGCAAGCGGGGCCGGCACGATGGATGTCACCTTCGGTGTGGCCCAGATGATCGCCATCGTCAGGACGGTCAGGATCAGCATCACCGCCAAAGGCAGACCGCTGAGCCATTCGCCATTGGCCATGCCATGACCCGCGCCATGCGCTGTACCCGGCACTTGGAACTGGCTGAGTTGCGCCAAGAAAATAACGATCGCCAGCCCGTTCACGAAGCCCAGCATCACCGGATGGGGCACAAGGCGGATGAATTTACCCAGCTTGAATATCCCGGCCCCGATCTGGATCAGGCCCATCAAAATCACGGTCGCAAACAGATATTCAACGCCATGCTGGGCGACCAAAGCCACCATTACCACAGCCAAAGCACCAGTAGCGCCAGAAATCATACCCGGACGCCCGCCGATACATGCCGTGATCAGGCCAACGATAAAGGCCGCATAGAGCCCGACCAGAGGGTGAACGCCTGCCACAAATGCAAAGGCCACGGCCTCAGGCACCAAGGCCAGCGCAACCGTCAGGCCAGACAAGATCTCGATCCGCCAGCGCGCAGCCCCCATCGCGGCGGGCACCATGTTGAGATCATTTAGAACAGGATTTTTGGCAAGCGATGCCAGTAAGGTGCGTCTCAAGCGTCCGCCTCGTCATCTGGGTCTGTCTGAGTATTTAGGCGCGGGATAGACCATGCGCCCCGCAGATGCACGAGAATAATCGAGGGGATTTTCCAAGAAATCGCGCTTGACGCGAAATTACACCGATCTGTGCATTTTCATTGGCTTAACCATCGGCCAATATGGACCCTGTACAGTGAGGATGAAGACAGGGGACGGGGTATGACAGAGACGATGATCGGGGTCATTGGCGGCTCGGGGATCTACGAGATCGATGGGTTGAAAGATGCCACGTGGCAAAGCGTGGACAGCCCATGGGGCGCGCCGTCTGATGACATTCTGACGGGAACTCTGGACGGCGTAGCTATGGCCTTTCTGCCGCGCCATGGCCGGGGTCATGTTCATTCGCCTACAACCGTGCCTTACCGCGCCAATATCGATGCGCTGAAACGTATTGGTGTGACGGATGTGATCTCCGTTTCCGCCTGCGGCTCGTTTCGTGACGAGATGGCGCCGGGTGATTTTGTGATCGTCGACCAGTTCATCGACCGCACTTTTGCGCGAGAGAAATCCTTCTTCGGCACTGGCTGCGTCGCGCATGTCTCCGTCGCGCATCCAACCTGCCCGCGCTTGGGGGCGGCCTGCCGGGACGCGGCCAAAGCCTCAGGTATCACGGTCCATGACGGCGGCACTTATCTGGCGATGGAAGGCCCGCAATTCTCGACACTCGCGGAAAGCAAAATGTACCGCGAGGTTTGGGGCGCGGATGTCATCGGCATGACCAACATGCCGGAGGCCAAACTCGCGCGCGAGGCAGAGCTTTGCTACGCGTCTGTGGCGATGATCACGGATTATGACAGCTGGCACCCCGATCACGGCGAGGTCGATGTGACGCAGATCATCGCCACGCTGATGGGCAATGCCGGAAAAGCCAAAGACATGGTCGCGAGATTACCCGCCCTCTTGGGCGCAGAGCGCGCGCCCTGCCCGCATGGGTGCGACCGCGCGCTGGAATACGCGATCCTGACCCAAGCGCCAGCGCGCGACCCGGCGCTGGTGGCCAAATTGGACGCTGTTGCGGGCCGGATGCTATGAGGCGCGTCCTTGTTTTCCTTGTGGCCGTTTCAGCAATGATATCAACGGCAAGCGCGCAAGATTTCATCGAAGTCGACGGCAAGTTGACCGATGATCAGTTCTACAATCTCGTCGCCTGCGACGCGGTTCCAGATGGCCCCTGCCGTTTTGATCCCGTCCGCTGGGCCGCGACAGATGCGCAAGACCTGACGATCTCGATCTACCAGAAACATCCAAGCTATGACACTTACGATGCCGCTTCAGACGCGCTCAACAATGCTGTCGCGCAGATCAATTCTGCGGGGGCCGCGGTGCAGTTGCGACGCCTTGTGGATGGTGCAGACGCACATATTACCGTCTACCTTTCGGGCTTTGACTCTGGCTCTACGATTGACGGGATCGGTCTGAAAGGCGTCGATGGCTCAACCGTCTATGACGCCTATTTCCACATCTTCTGGAATGGCCGGCGCGAGCTTACGCGCGGCGTGGTGATCTTCTCGAAAGACCTAGACCGCGACGAGATCGAGCCCGTCATGCTTGAAGAGGTCGTCCAATCGCTGGGCCTTCTCAAAGACGTGCGTGCCGATTGGTACGAAACCCGCTCGATATTCTCAGAAGACAGCAATCTTGTGACAGCCATTTCCGGTCAGGACGCCATTGTTTTGCGGCGTCACTATCCGGCCCAAAACTAAGCGAGGCCCGCCCATGAAAACCGTCAAGGATTACATTCGAACCATCCCAGACTTTCCCCATGAAGGCATCATGTTTCGCGACGTGACGACGTTGTTTCTGGACCCGCGCGGGTTTCGGATGGCGGTTGATCAATTGCTCCACCCCTATGCGGGCCAGCGCTTTGACAAGGTCGCGGGGCTCGAGGCGCGCGGCTTCATCTTGGGCGGCGCGATTGCGCATCAGATGTCGCTTGGCTTCGTGCCTATTCGCAAGAAGGGCAAACTGCCCGGCAAAACCATCGAGCAAAGCTACAAGCTGGAATATGGCGAAGCCACGATGGAGCTGCATGATGACAGCCTCAAACCCGGCGAGAAGGTTCTGTTGGTCGATGATCTGCTGGCCACAGGCGGCACGGCCGAGGCCGGTATCAAACTGATCGAACAGCTTGGCGCCGAGGTCATAAGCTGCGCTTTCATCATCGACCTGCCAGAGCTCGGCGGGCGCGCGAAACTCGACGCGCTTGGCATGGATGTGCACGCTCTATGTAGTTTTGAAGGCGCTTAACCTTCCATTAACCCCTTTTGCGCAAGACTAAATTTACAGAGTGATGCTTACCCCCCCTTAGGCACTCAGTCTTCAACCCCTCCCGCGCCTCGTCGTATCCCTTACGGCGGGGCGCTTGACTGTTTGACCCTCGCGGCAAATGCTGCGCCTATGTTGAAATATCTCGCCCCGCTTGTTGCCCTGTGCCTCGTCGCCACGCTGAGCCTCGCCGCACTTGCCGACACGCCCCGCCCAGAAAGCTACGCCGATACGCTGAAGATACCCCGACCCGCGATCTGGTCGTTTTCAGCGACAAAGCTTGGGATGGCAGCGAAGAGGCCCTGCGCAACGTCGCCAGGGATTACTACGCCAATGGCAGCTATCCCTTGTCGCAACAGAGCTACACTTGGGAAAACGGCGCGTGGCAGGTTCTGGAGCCGTAAGGCCGCCTAGCTCTCCGCAGGCACAACAGCGCCGGGGTTCATGATGCCGTTAGGATCAAGCGCGGCCTTAATCGCGCGCATCGCAGCCAGTTTGCCCGGATCCCCGTAGCGGGTCAGATCGTCGATTTTCAAACGTCCGATCCCATGCTCAGCCGAGATCGAGCCGCCCATCTCATCAACCAGATCATGCACGACGCTTTTGACCTCTATACGCTGATGGTCGTGATCATCGCGGGTGCGGCCCGGTTGCGGGAAGACGTTGTAATGCAAATTGCCGTCACCCACATGGCCAAAGCAATTGATCCGGTAGTCATCAAGCCGTGCCAGCGCTTGGGGCGCGCGCGCGATGAACTCAGGGATCGCGCTGATAGGGATCGAGATATCATGCGACGAGACCGAGCCGATCCGGCGGTTGGCCTCGGGGATGTTCTCGCGGATCGCCCAAAACGCCTCGCGTTGGGCCAGTGATTGCGCGATGACGCCGTCTTGAACCAAACCGCGCTCATGGGCGCGCATGAAGATATCCTCTAACGCCTGCGCAGGGTCGACGCCTTTGACGGTTCCAATATCGATCAGGATCATCCATTCCGGCGTCGTCTCAAACGGGCTGCGCGTCTCGGGGCCGACCTCGGCCAGAAAATCGAGCCCCATCCGGTGCATCAACTCAAACGCCACGATCTGCCCGCCCAACGCGTCGCCTGCCAGCGACAGCAAATCAAGGGCCGCCTGCGGATCAGTGACGGCCATCAAAGCAGCGCCGCGCCCGGCGGGCATCGGGTAAAGCTTCAGGCTGGCGGCCGTGATGATCCCAAGCGAGCCTTCCGCGCCAATCAATAGATTGCGCAGATCATAGCCCGTATTGTCTTTGCGCAGCCGCGTCAGCCCTTCAAAGATCGACCCATCAGGCAAGACGGCCTCAAGCCCCAGACACAAATCGCGCGCATTGCCAAAGCGCAGCACATTCACTCCGCCTGCATTTGTCGACAGGTTCCCGCCAATCCGCGCCGACCCTTCAGAGGCGAGCGACAGCGGGAAGATCCTGTCGGCACTTTCCGCCGCCTCTTGCACCGATTTCAAGATCGCGCCCGCCTCGGCGACAATGACGTTCTCAATCGGGTAGATCCCGCGAATTTGCGCCATCCGTTCTAGCGATAAGATCACCGGCGCGGGGCCTTCAGGCAGAACCTGCCCGCCTACCAGACCAGTACCACCGCCATAAGGCACGATCCCGATCCGCGCCGCGTTACAGGCTTGGACCAAAGCCGCCACATCTTGCACAGTGTCAGGCGCGACCAGCACGCCGCCTTGGCCTGCATAACGCCCGCGCGGCTCTTGCAGGTAGGCAGGGGTCATCTCGCGCATCGCGGAGCTTGGCAAAAGCGCGGCCAGCTGGGCGCGAAACTCATCTGTGACAGGGTTCAACATCGCACTCACTATGGCGTGCAGACCCGCACGCGCAATCGCTTATTCGTCGCCATCATCACGCAAATATGCCGGGCGCAGAACTTTCACCGTCGGGCGGCTTGGGAGGCTGCGCAAGGAAACTTCCAGAAAACTTGTGGGCGTGCGATCAATCTCGAATTCGTCCTCCATCCCCGCCAGAAACTGATCGAGCGATAATGAGCTGAACCAATGCATCGGAATAACCACCGAGGACCGCAACCGCTTGAGAACTTTGATCATCGTCGGCAAATCCAGCGTCATCCCGCCATCAACCGGCGCCATCACCACATCGAGCCGCCCAAGTGCCGCATATTGCGCGGCATCCGGCTCGTGATGCAGATGGCCCAGATGCCCGATACAAAGCCCGCCAACCTCGAACACGAAGATCGAGTTGCCAAGCCTGTCGACCTCCCCACTAAAGCGGCCGCGAATATCAGTAGCGACATTGCGGATCAGCATCTCGCCCAGATCAAGATGATGATCAGCAGCCGAGCGCCCGTCCGGGTTCCAGCCTCTGAGCACATGCGGGATGCGCGGATCAGGGCGCGCGGTCCAATGGCTGCTATGCGCGCGGTTCATCGTCACCGCCGTGGGGACAAAATCACGCACGCCTAAGAAACCGGTGTAGTCCGTGGCAACGCTCAGGCCGCCTGCGGTCTCCAGAATGAACGTGGCGTGGTCGATATAATTCAGCCGGACGGAATGTTCTTCCAATGGGTCCGCGAACTTCGCCCTATGGACAAATGTCATGCCCGGCACGTCGACCAAGGCAATGCAATGGCTTGGCTTGCGCTCCTGCGCGAACAGCGCGACGGGGAACAGAAGAAACAAAATCAACCAACGCATCAGACAGCCCTCCTACCCTCAAGATTAGCGCAAGGGCGCGATCTGCCAAGCTATTTTGTGCCCACGATGGTCTTGCCGCGCCGATCAAGGCGCAAATTCGCGTAAAGCACATGGTTGCGCCAACGCCCGTTGATCTGCAAATAGCTCTGCGCGACGCCTTCATATTTGAAACCGGATTTCTCCAGCACGCCACGCGATGCGGCGTTCTCAGGCAGGCAGGCGGCCTCGATCCGGCTGAGATCGAGCGTGGTGAATGCGTAATGCACCAAGGCCAAAATCGCTTCTTGCATGAAGCCTTGGCGGGCAAATTGCGCGCCCATCCAATAGCCCAAAGTCCCCGCCTGAGACGGGCCGCGCCGGATATTGTCGAGCGTGATTGCCCCCAAAAGCGCCCCATCCTCGCGGCGCTCCAGAAACACAGGAACAGCCGTGCCGGAATTGAGCGAGCGCTGCGCCCAGTAGACGCGGTTGGTAAAGCTCTTGCGTGTCAGATGGTCAGAGGCCCAAGACGGCTCCCACGGGGTGAGGAACTCGGCACTTTCGGCGCGCAAATTCGTCCAGTTGCGAAAGTCGCTATGCATCGGCAGGCGCAGGATCATCCGCTCTGTCTGAATGCGGATTTTACGTTTGCGCCCCAGCATTACGCGGCAAACCGCTGCGCAACCGCATCCAAATCGCGCGCCTTTGAGACGGGCCCGTACAGCGCCATCGCGGCTTGGCCGGAACCGGCCATACCGCGCGCGACACCGCGCATCTGATCCGTGTCGACCGCGTCAATTCGGGCGATGGTCTCGGACAAATCGGGCACCCGGCCCCAGATGCCGACAAGCCGCGCCAGCCGCTCTGAGCGTGCAGAGGGGCTTTCCAGCCCCATCAACAGCCCCGCTTTCATCTGCGCGCGTGCCCGGTCGAGCTCTTCTTGCGACATATCACTGGCCGCGCGCTTGAACTCATCGACGCAAATATCTGAAAGGCTTGCGATATCCTGCTCTGACGTGCCCGCGTAAATCGTCATCATGCCCGTGTCGGCATAAGCACCCACTTGCGAGAAGATCGAATAGCAAAGCCCGCGCTTCTCGCGCACTTCTTGGAACAAACGCGAGGACATGCCGCCGCCGAAAGCGGTCGCAAAGATCTGCGCGGCGTAGAAATCATCGTCGCGGTAGCCCGGAGCCTCAAGTGCCAGTGTGAAATGGGCTTGCTCTAGTGCTTTGATCTCGCGTCGTGCACCGCTGGTAAAACGCGCGGGGTCAGCCACCGGACCGGGCCGCGCAGGCACATCGCCAAACAGCGTCTCCGCCATGCGCACAATCGCGTCGTGATCCACCGCTCCTGCGGCCGACAAGATCATCTGCCCCGGCCCGTAATGCTCCGCCACGAAGCCTGCCAGATCGCCTTGCGAAAAGGCCGATACCCGTTCTGATGGCCCCAAAATCGTGCGCCCGATGGGCTGGCCCGGATAGGCCGCTTCTTGCAACCAATCAAACACCACATCATCGGGCGTATCGAGCGATTGGCCGATTTCTTGCAAAATCACGCCGCGCTCAATCTCGATCTCGCGCGGATCAAACACCGGGTTGAGCAGAATGTCAGCGATTACATCCAAGGCCAGCGGCACGTCATCTTTCAAAACGCGCGCGTAATAGGCCGTTACCTCGCGCGAGGTATAGGCGTTGATATAGCCGCCGACATCCTCGAT
>CAZCEW010000028.1:0-24863 GCA_964497775.1 uncultured Rhodobacterales bacterium | reverse complement strand
CGTAACGGGCGCGTGAGAAAGCGCTCACGAAGCGTGAGATCGATGAAATAAAGGGGTATTTCGGCAGGTTTGAGCGGCTAACCCGGCTGTTTGTCCCAAAGAGAAAGGGAATCGGCACCGATCTGGCGTGTGGAGCTCAGCGCAAATACAGGTGCGTCGGACAATGCGTCGAGCCCTAACGCTCCGATGGCGGCCGTGCCATCTGCTCCGAGCACTTTGCCTGCGGAGAATGCCGCAAGCTGATCTACGCTGCCTGCTTTGAGAAGGGACGCCGCCAGCCCGCCCCCGCCTTCGCATAAGATGCGCGTCAGGCCTTTTTCAGCCAGCATGCGCATCGCCACCGCCATATTGATACCTGCCTCGTCACTCGCGACTGGGATGACCTCTGCCCCGCGATCGGCCCACGCCTTCATGCGCCCTGCCGGGCAATCTTGCGCGCAAAGAAGCCAAACGGGAGCGGCACCAGTGTCTTCGGCCAGCGGGCCAGTCTCAGGCAGGTCGAGATGGCGCGACACTATTATACGCACCGGCTGGCGCTTCAGACCCAAGCCCCGCACGGTCAGCGAGGGCAGATCAGCACGTGCCGTCCCGCCGCCCACCATCACCGCATCATACCGCGCGCGCATTGCATGCACGTAGCGGCGCGCCTCTGGGCCGGTAATCCATTGGCTTTCGCCGGAGGCCGTCGCGATGCGCCCATCTAAGCTGGTGGCAAGTTTCAGCGTCACGAGGGGTCGGTTTTCTACTCTATTATATAGAAAGCCGCGATGGGTCTGGCGCGCGCGGTCTTCGAGCACGCCCGTTTCCAGCTCGATCTTCGCGTCCTTTAGAGCTTTGAGCCCTGCGCCGTTTACGCGTGGATCAGGATCGCCCAGTGCGACAACGACCCGCACAATGCCTGCGTCAATCAAGGCCTGCGCACAGGGTGGGGTTTTGCCGTGATGCGAACAAGGCTCTAGCGTGACATAAGCCACAGCGCCCTTGGCCGCCGTTCCCGCCTGCGCCAGTGCCATGGTTTCCGCGTGAGGCCTGCCGCCCGCTTGCGTCCAGCCACGGCCAACGACACGTGCGCCTTGCACGATCACGCAACCCACAGCCGGATTTGGCCAGACCTGCCCCTGCCCGCGCGCGCCAAGTGTCAACGCCAGAGCCATCCAGCGCATATCGGCGGCACTGGCCATGGAGCTAGTCTTCTTCTGGGACGGGGGGCCGCAGCTCGGCTACGAATTCCTCAAAATCATTGGCCGCCTGGAAATTTTTGTAGACCGAGGCGAAGCGCACATATGCGACAGTATCGATACGCGCCAAGGCCTCCATCACGATCTCACCGATTGAGGCCGAGGGGATATCCGTCTCGCCCATCGATTCCAGTCGTCGCACAATGCCCGAGATCATCTGATCGATCCGCTCAGGATCAACAGGCCGTTTTTGCATCGAGATACGGATCGAGCGCTCCAGCTTGTCACGGTCGAAATCTTCGCGCTTGCCATTGGTCTTGATGACAACCAGATCGCGCAATTGCACGCGTTCATATGTTGTGAAACGACCCCCACAGGCCGGGCAGAACCTGCGACGGCGAATGGCTACATGGTCTTCGGCCGGACGCGAATCCTTAACCTGAGTGTCGACATTTCCACAAAACGGGCAACGCATTGAAACTTCCTTGTTCTTGCTCTGGGTGTTGATCCCCAGTTATCCACAGGGACTATAGGCAGTCACATGGTATTTGAGTAGAGCGGAATTGAGACGCAACATATAGTGTGGCCTCAGGGCTGCAATGCGCAGTGCCCTCAGCATTAATCGGCACGCATCTCGCCTAAGACAAATGCGCCACGACTTGCCTTGTATGAGGTCGGTCGCGGTGTTCGAACAGGTAAATCCCCTGCCATGTTCCTAAAACCATCTGGGCCTCGCGCACCGGAATGGACAGCGACACGGGCATCATCGCGGCCTTGATATGGGCGGGCATGTCGTCTGGGCCTTCATAAGTATGGGTCAGATACGCCATCGACGGGTCCGTCGTCGGTGGCACAAGCCGCGCGAAGAAATTGTGCAGATCGGTTTGCACCTCGGGGTCGGCATTTTCTTGGATCAGGATCGAGCACGAAGTATGGCGCACGAACAGCGTCAGCAACCCGTCAGTTTGAGGCCCGTTTTGGACCCAGTCCCGCACAAGAGGCGTGAACTCATAGAGCCCTTGGCCTTGCGTTGTGATTGTAAATTCGGTTTGCACACCGTCTAGATGCGGGGCTGCGCGAAATTCCGCAAGGCGTGATTTTCGATCTGCGCGCCGGATGATGGCATGTTATGGTTCTCAACAAGCCTCAGAGTTGTCGGGGCGATGACACGAGGGGTTCACATGGCTTTTGAAGCGAATTTGGCAGGCGTCGCGATGACAATGGCGATAGGCCTAGGCATCGGGGCTGCGCAAGCGCAGCAAGCGACCACGGCGCAAACCGCCACCTGTCTGGTTGGCGGCATCAGCTTTACCACAGGCGCCACAGCGCTCGCGGGCGAGCGGGTCACGCAATGCGGCGCGGATGGGACGTGGATTGATTTCGGCGGCGACGCCTTTGGCTGCATTTACGCCAGCAAAACCTATGCGGTCGGCGCATTGCTGGCGATTGAAGGGGGCGATGGCCAGATCATGCAATGCCTCAAGGAAGGCATCTGGAAAAAGCAGGACTAGGGTGGATGCCCGTCCGCTGAGACGCTAATGCGGCTCGGTTCTAAACCACATGCCATCGACCGAGACATTGCACGCCACGCCGCAATGGAAGCGGAAATAGGTGAAGCCGGAATGCGGCAAGCGCAAAATTCCGGGCCGGTTGGTCAGGTCCAGCGCTGACTTATACGCCTCACTGCCCACAACGATCATCTGAGCGGGCGATATCAACATATTTGTGACAGGCTTTTTCGGCCCTAAGGCGGATGTGCGGATCAAGATCGGATGCGCGTCGGGATTGCCTTCCAAAAAGCCCTCATCAACGCGGATACGGTCGACCCACTGAACTTCTAGGAATGTCCCCTTTTGCGTGCGAACACGGTCACGGCGGCGCAGAGCCTCTATGGGCATTTCGCCGAGGCTGGTGACGACTTTCGCCTTGGGGTAAAACCCCGGCAAAGTCCAAGTCGCAGGTGTAGAAGCTGGGCGCGCCTGTTGGACCGGCGGCGCCTGCGGTTTGGCAGGAGCTGCGGGTGCAGCGGCCGGCGGTTCGACCATGGACAGGACGGATGCAAGCACGTCCTCATCTGATTTTCCATCAGGCATCAGCAGTCTTCTACTTGTTTCCCCAAATCACAGCGCGCAGAACGCCGAGCTTTGCGGGGATAGATTACATCGAAACCTGAAAAGAGCCAAAAATAAAGGCGTGGTTGCGACGGAATGGCGACAAAACCACGAAAAAAGGGCGCATTGTTCATACGCCCCTTAACCATTTGTTATTGTTTGAGATCGTCTTACTGATCTAGAAAGCTGCGCAGCTTGCGAGACCGGCTTGGATGCTTGAGTTTGCGCAGCGCTTTCGCCTCGATTTGGCGGATACGTTCGCGCGTCACCGAGAATTGCTGACCCACCTCTTCAAGCGTGTGATCAGTGTTCATGCCGATCCCGAACCGCATGCGCAACACGCGCTCTTCGCGCGGGGTGAGCGAGGCTAGAACCCGCGTCGTGGTCTCTTTGAGGTTTTCCTGAATGGCACTGTCCAAGGGCAGCACGGCGTTCTTGTCCTCGATGAAATCACCAAGCTGGCTGTCTTCCTCGTCGCCAATCGGCGTCTCGAGGCTGATCGGCTCCTTGGCGATTTTCATCACCTTGCGCACTTTTTCCAAAGGCATTTGCAGCTTTTCGGCCAATTCTTCCGGCGTCGGCTCGCGGCCAATCTCGTGCAGCATCTGGCGGCCGGTGCGCACCAGCTTGTTGATCGTCTCGATCATATGGACCGGAATACGGATCGTGCGGGCCTGATCAGCGATAGAGCGCGTGATCGCCTGACGGATCCACCATGTCGCATAGGTGCTGAATTTGTAGCCGCGGCGATATTCAAACTTATCGACCGCCTTCATCAGGCCGATATTACCTTCTTGAATAAGATCAAGGAATTGCAGGCCACGGTTCGTGTACTTTTTAGCGATCGAGATCACCAGACGCAGGTTCGCCTCGACCATTTCTTTCTTGGCTTGGCGGGCTTCTTTCTCGCCCTTTTGCACTTGCTGAACGATACGGCGGAATTCAGTGATGTCGACGCCGACATATTGGCCGACTTGCGCCATCTCGGCGCGCAGATCTTCGACCTTGTCTTTGGACTTCTCGATCAGAGCCGTCCAACCGCGCCCGGTCTTCTCCATGATGCGCTCAACCCAGCCGGGGTCAAGCTCGTAGCCGCGGTATTCGTCGATGAACTCGCGGCGGTTGATACGGGCTTGGTCGGCCAGTTTTACAAGGCTGGAATCGATCGACATGATACGGCGGTTGATGCCGTAAAGTTGGTCAATCAGCGCTTCAATCCGGTTGTTATGCAGGTGGAGCGAGTTCACCAGATCGACGATTTCCTGACGCAGCTTCTGATACGCAGTCTCCTCTTTCTTGGAGAACGTATCATCATGGTTGATCGCGGCTGAAATCCGCAAATCCTGCATGCCAGCGAGCTTTTCATAGTCGCCCGCAATCGTGTCCAACGTCTCTAGAACGCGCGGCTTGAGGGCGGCTTCCATCGCGGCAAGGCTCAGGTTCGCCTGCTCGTCCTCGTCATCCTCATCATCGTCGTCTTTGGCAATCGGATTGCCATCCGCATCGACCTCTTCCTCGGCCTCTGCCTTGGGTTGGGTCGTGTCATTGGCGGCGGCGACAACAGGTTCGGTCTGCTCGCCATCCTCGTCCAGCTGATCGCCGAACGTGGTTTCCAGATCGATCACATCGCGCAGCAGAATATCTTCGGACAAAAGCTCGTCGCGCCAGATCGTAATCGCTTGGAAGGTCAGCGGGCTTTCGCACAGGCCTTCGATCATTGTTTTGCGACCGGCCTCGATGCGCTTGGCAATCGCGATCTCGCCTTCGCGCGACAACAGCTCGACCGAGCCCATTTCGCGCAGATACATCCGCACTGGATCATCCGTGCGGTCCAGCGTTTCGGTGGTGGAAGCCGCAACGGCCACTTCTTTTGACGAATTGGCTTCGACCAGATCCTTGGTGGAGCCGTCGTCCTCGGCCTCTTCTTCCTCGATGATATTGATGCCCATCTCAGAGAGCATCGACATCACGTCCTCGATCTGCTCGGAGGCCACCTGTTCGGGCGGCAAAACCTGATTGAGCTGATCGTAGGTGATGTAGCCACGCACACGGGCCTCGGCGATCATTTTCTTTACCGCGGCTTGGCTCATATCGAGCCCGTTTTCGGCGTCTTCGCGGTCTTGTTTTTGATCGTCAGTGTCTTTGGGGGCCATGGAATGCTCCTTAAAGGCAAGGTCTTGTGGTGATTCGAAGCCGAATCAGTTCGAATCACTTCCCGAATCATTAGCGCGAATCAGAGTGATTCGCACCCGGTTTACCTTCTTTTCTTTACCCAAACCTCACCATCGATCAGCGACTGTAGATACTCGGACATACTGCCACGGTCTTCTGCATCCGCTCCGTCGTCATCAAGCTGGCCGCGATTGGCCGCATTGCGCGCCTCAGAGGCCTGCGTCACGCGCCATGTCAGGCCTTCATCCGCGACACCGGCAAGGTCTTCGACGGCCTCTTCAACTTCGCGTTGGACGCCGCGTCGGGCCTCCAATTTCGCCAGTTCTTCGGCCAAAGTCATTTGGGTTAGTTCAAGATCGGCATTGGCCCGCACAGCAGGCGCTATTTGCACATGGCTCAGCGACCAGAGCTTTTCAAGAGGCGCGGGCCCAAGTTCGGCATCGAGGATGTTTTTGAGCCGCGTGCGGTCGGTCTCGTCAGTATGACGCAACAGCGAAGACAAGATCGCGCGGTGATCTGTGCCGTGCATTTCCAGCGTCTCTAGCTCGCTTAGAAATTCCGGCATCAGGCCGGGATGAGCGATCAAAATCGCCAGTATCACAGCCTCGCGCAGGCGTTCTTCGACATCGGTGGATTGCGCCAGAAGCGAGTTCTTGGTCGATGCCACCGCGACGCCCTTGTCAGGGAAACGCTTGCCGCCCGGCGTCCAGTCGCGACGGTTGTTTTGCGGCTTCGCGGTTTGAAACAACTCAGCCCGCAGGCGCTTGATCTCGGCGCCATAGTGGTTGCGCAGCCCGCCATCGGTGATCTTGGCCAAAGCTGCGCGCAAAGATTGATCGAGCGACGCGCGCCGCTCGGGGCTGTCAAAGATTTTGCCGTCGACTTCACGGCTCCACAACAGATGCACCAAGGGCTTGGCCTCGGCCACCAGCTTGCGCATCGCGTCTGCCCCTTGCGCGCGGATCAGATCATCGGGGTCTTGGCCCTCGGGCAGGATGCAAAAGCGCAAAGACTGGCCCGGCGCGATCATCGGCAAGGCCAGATCAATCAGCCGCAAGGCCGCGTTCATCCCCGCCTTATCGCCATCAAGGGCGATGACAGGCTCAGGCGCCATGCGCCACATCAGCTGCAATTGCGTCTCGGTTACGGCGGTGCCCAAAGGCGCGACGGCGGCCTCGATACCCGCTTGGGCCAGCGCGATCACGTCCATATAGCCCTCGGCCACGATCAGCGGTTGGCCCTTGCCTGCCGCCTCGCGCGCGGGGCCGTGATTGTAAAGCGTGCGGCCTTTATCAAACAGCTCCGTCTCGGGCGAGTTGAGATATTTGGCATTGTCGCTCGGGTCCATCGCGCGACCGCCAAAGGCGATGCAGCGCCCGCGCGGATCGCGGATCGGGAACATGATGCGGTTGCGAAACGTGTCGTAGGGCTTTCCACCCTTCGATGACGGTTTGGCGAGCCCTGCGGCCAAGATCAGCTCGTCCTTAACGCCTTTGCCCGTCAGGTGATCCCACAGATTTTGCCAGCCATCGGGCGCAAATCCGATCTCGAAGCGGTCTTGTGTTTTCTCGCCCAAGCCCCTGCCCGTCAGGTATTCTCGCGCGGGCGTCGCGGCGGCGGTCTTTATCTGCAAACGGAAATACTGCGCCGCTTGCTCCATAACGCCGGAAAGCTCGGTCCGGCGGTCGGCCTTTTCTTGCGCTTGCGGATCGCGGGCGGGCATTTGCATGCCGGCCTCGCCTGCCAAAATCTCGACGGCCTCCATGAAAGAGACGTTCTCGGTCTCCTTGATAAAGCCCAGCGCATCGCCTTTGGCGTGACAGCCGAAGCAATAGTAATAGCCCTTCTGGTCATCGACATGGAAAGACGCGGTCTTTTCTTGGTGAAACGGGCAAGGCGCCCACATGTCGCCCTTGGCTTGGTTCGATTTGCGCTCGTCCCACATCACTTTGCGCCCGACCACCTGCGCGATGGAGGAGCGGGAGCGGAGCTCGTCAAGGAAACCGGGTGGCAGACTCATAGATGTTAATATCGTGTCGCGAGGGGCCAGAGTCGAGAGGTCTCAGTCGTCTCGCGCGCGCCTAATCAAAGCCAGCACCATCAAAGCGCCGCCAATCGCGCCGATAATCCCGCCGCTATAGCCCAAGATATTGGCCAACTGCCCCGGATCGCTTGCGCCGGGAACCATCACGGGGATCATCACAAAACAGCCGACGCAGATGAGCGCGCAGAGCAGACCGATCAAAAACAGGCCCCGCTTGCTCATGCGATAGTCGATTTCGCGGCAACCGTGCGCATAGCGCGGTGCATCTCGTGGATCAGTGTCTTGGCAAAGGCGCGAAACACCATGATCTGAAAGCCATCCGCCTCACGAATGATGATTGCGCTCATATGGCCAATCAAAGATCGCGCGACATCGCCTTGCTGCATCGCGGAGACATCAATCGGGCAAAGCCGCGCCATGACGTCCGCCGCCTCGACCCCGTCCAGCATCACTGCGCACCACGCATCGGATTGATCTGTGAGCGCCGCGCTGAGGTTTGGTGCATCGGCCCCGATCAAGAAATATTGCCCCCGCGCGGTCCAGATGATCTGCGCGCCGTCTTTGCCGTCCGACTTGCCGACGTCCGGCAACGTAAGCCCAGTGGCTTTCTTCAACGCCGTCGCGACCACTTTCTCTTTGCCTCTTTGTGGCGCGATAGAGGTGATCTGGCGCTGTGCAACCTCGCTCAACGTCAAAGCGCCTTGGGTGATTGGTAAAAGGTCAGCGCCTGCGGATTTTTCTATCAATTCAACCACGAACGCGCCCTCCTTCTGGGTCCAGAAAGACCGGATCGCAAATCTCTACCAAGGTCTCTACGTCGCGCAGGTGATCGACGATCTTGACCGTCTCACCATGCCGCGCCCGGCCATTTCGCACAAAGCCCAGCGCCAACACACCCAGATCGGGCGAGAACCCAACGGAGGTCGTGTAGCCTTGCTGGTTTTGACGAACCGGCTCGTCATTCGGCTCAAAGACAAATGCCCCTGCATTGATCATTTTGACGTCACCGGCAGGGCGCAGGCCGACCAGTTCTTCGCGGTTCTCGACCAGTCCGGGGCGCGCAGCGGCGGTTTTGCCGATGCACTCTTTCTTGGCCGATATCATCCGCCCCATCCCGATATCATGCGCCGTGACGCGCCCGTGGATTTCGGAATGCGTGATAAAGCCCTTCTCGATCCGCATCACATTGAGTGCTTCCATCCCGTAAGGCCCGCCGCCTATCTCTGACGCCTCGGCCAGCAGAGCTTCGAACAGGCTTTCGCCAAAGCGTGCGGGGATTGCAATTTCATAAGCATGCTCGCCCGAGAAGGATATACGGAACAAGCGGCCTTTCATGCCGCCAACCGAGACTTCGCCGCACGCCATGAACGGCCAGCTTTCGCCGTCGATTGGCTCATCAAGAATGGCGTTTAGCAGCTCGCGCGATTTCGGGCCTGCGACGGCAAATTGCGCCCATTGCTCGGTCACGGAAATGAACTGCACATCGAGATCCGGCACCAGACATTGATGCACAAATTCCAGATGCCGCATCACCTGACCTGCGGCGGCGGTGGTGGTGGTCATCACGTAATGCGTCTCGCCCAATCGCGCGCAGGTGCCGTCATCCATGACATGCCCATCTTCGCGCAGCATCAGCCCGTAGCGGACGCGACCGACCTTCAGCGTGGAAAACATGTTGGTGTAGACGAAGTCCAAAAACGCTCCAACATCAGCGCCTTGCAGGTCGATCTTGCCCAAAGTGCTGACATCAGAGATTCCGACATGTTCGCGCACCATTTTGACCTCGCGGTCGCAGGATTGCCGCCAATGGGTCTCGCCCGGTTGCGGGAAATAGCTGGGGCGATACCAAAGCCCCGCCTCGATCATCGGCGCGGCGCGTTTGATCGTGGCGTCATGCGAAGTGGTGAAGCGTTGCGGCGCGAAGCCCTCGGCCTGAGCGTAGGCCCCCATCGCGGCGATAGACACCGGCATATAAGGCGGGCGGAACGTGGTCGTTCCGGTCTCAGGAATACCGCGCCCCGTCGCATCAGCAAGCACGGCCAAAGCGTTGACATTGCTGTTCTTTCCCTGATCGGGCGCCATGCCTTGCGTGGTGTAGCGTTTCATATGCTCGACGGAGCGCATGTTTTCTTGTGCGGCTTGCTCCACATCTTTGACGGTCACGTCATTTTGGAAATCGAGCCATGCCCGCCCTTTGCCCGGCACAGCCCAAAGCGCTGATATCCGCGTCTCGCTATCTTCCGCCTCAGGCATATTTGGCGCGCGCGCGGTGATGCCCAGCGCCTTGAGCACTTCTTTGGCGCGGAACACGCCTGATTTGAGACAGGCCTTGGTCGAAAACGAGCCGCCTGCAGCCCCTGCGACCTCGAGCCCCGGCACCATATTTGGCACGGGAATGAAGGCGGCTAGTTGCTCATTCCATTGCGGACGGCCGCCCAGATGGCAGGTCAGATGCACGGTCGGGTTCCAACCGCCTGACACACCAAGACAATCTGTGGCGATCTTCTCAATCCCAGTCCCTGTCAGGATTTCGATGCCATTGATGGCTTTGCGACCCTTTACAGCAGTCACTTGCGCGCCTTTGAAAATCTGGAAATCGCCGGAGATGTCCGCATCCGGCCTACTGTCGACATAAGCCGCGATCTCAACGCCTGCGCTGTGCAAATCATGGGCCGTTCGGAACGCATCGTCATTATTGCCAAACACGGTGACGCGCTCGCCGCAGGCCACGCCGTAGCGGTTGAGATAGCCGCGCAATGCGCTGGCCATCATCACGCCGGGGCGGTCATTGTTGCGAAATGCGATGGGGCGCTCCATCGCGCCAGCGGCATAGATGCAGCCTTTCGCCGCGATCCGCCAGAAGGTCTCGAGCGGCGCATCGCCGGGGGTGGCGACATGATGGGCCACGCGTTCCAATGCACCGTAAGTGCCGCCATCATAAGCGCCGGTCACCGTGGTGCGCGTCATCACGCGGACATTGTCCATTGCGCGCAGTTCCGCGATTTTGGCCTCTGCCCAGATATGGCCGGGCGTGCCGCTTATCTCATGGGTTTCCGAGTTCAAGCGGCCGCCCGCGCGGAAATCTTCTTCGCATAAGATGACCTTTGCCCCAGCGCGACCCGCCGTGAGCGCAGCCATAATCCCAGCTGGGCCAGAGCCCACGACCAGCACATCACAAAAGGCAAACGCCTTGTCATAGTGATCAGAATTGGACTTCATCGACAATTTGCCAAGCCCCGCTGCACGGCGAATAACAGGCTCGTAAAGCTTTTCCCAAAAGGCTTTCGGCCACATGAAGGTCTTGTAGTAGAAGCCCGCGCTCAGGAAGGGTGCGAGCAGATCGTTGAGCTCCAACACATCCCAATTCAGCGTGCCCCAGTAGTTTTGTGCATGCGCGTCGAGCGCTTCGTGCAATTCCGCCTGCGTCATACGGGTATTGGGCGTGATCTGGTCGCCGCGATGGATTTCAACCAGCCCGTTGGGCTCTTGGCTGCCGTCCGACATGATCCCGCGTGGGCGGTGATATTTAAACGATCGGCCAACCAGCTTTTCGCCCTGCGCCAGAAGCGCTGAGGCCAGCGTGTCGCCCTCAAACCCCTGATAGGTCGTGCCGTTGAATTTAAACGAGACCGCGCGGTCGCGGTTGATCAGACCTTTGCCATCGAGCCTCATCGCGCGACCTCGGAGGCCAGTTTGACGGAATGGATTTCATGCGTCGTCGTGTTGCGCTCTATCACCAGCCAACTCGAACACCCCGCCTCGTGATGCCACAGATCCTTGGTGATTCCGGCGGAGTTTTCGCGGATGTGAAGATATTTATGCATCGCCTCAGCGTCGCCCGGCTTGGGGCGGTTTAGGGCGTCTGCGGAGCCCATGTAATAGAACTCGCGACGGTCGCGTTCTCCGCAAAGCGGGCAAGTGATCCTCATTTGACACGCGCCTCGCAGATAACTGTGGTCAAGGAAGTTATGCGGCTGAGGGCTCGCTTAGTGGAGATTATGTTGCGCACCGGTCGCCTCCTCATCCATCAGGCCTTCACCTGTGCGAAACCGCTCGAACGTGTGGCGCTCTGCGACCTCGTGGGGTTCGTCCTCGGCCATCAAATGCGCCATGCACCAGCCCGAGGCGGGCACGGCTTTGAAGCCGCCATAGCACCACCCGCAATCCATATAGAGCCCCTCGACTTCTGTGCGGTCGATGATGAATGACCCATCGGGCGTCATATCCATGATGCCCCCCCAAGAGCGCAGCACTTTGGCTTTACCAATCGCGGGCATCAGCGACATGCCGGCTTCCATGACATGCTCCATCATCGGCAGATTGCCGCGTTGGGCGTAGGAGGCGTAGAAATCCAAGTCACCGCCAAAGACCAGACCGCCTTTGTCGGATTGGCTGATATAGAAATGCCCCATCCCGAAACTGATCACATGATCAATCGTGGGTTTGAGCCCTTCGGAGACAAACGCCTGCAAGATGTGGCTTTCAATCGGAACCTCAAGGCCTGCCATCGCCGCCACTTGGCTGGAGCGGCCTGCGACGACGATGCCGACTTTCTTTGCGCGGATCGGCCCGCGCGAGGTTTGGACGCCTTTGACCACGCCGCCTACGACGTCGATATCTGTGACTTCGCAGTTTTGGATCAGGTCGACGCCCAATTGATCGGCGCCGCGCGCAAAGCCCCAAGCGACCGCGTCATGGCGCGCAGAGCCGCCGCGCGGATGAAACAGCCCGCCATAAACGGGGAAGCGGTGATTGTCGAAATCGAGATAGGGAAGCTCGGCGCGCACGCCCTCGCGGTCGAGAAGGATCGCGTCATCGCCCTGGTTCATCATCATATTGCCGCGCCGCGCGAAGGCGTCGCGCTGACCGTCGGAATGAAACAGGTTAATCAGCCCGCGCTGCGAATGCATGACGTTGTAGTTGAGATCTTCTTCCAGACCTTCCCATAGCTTTAGGGAGTGGCTGTAGAATTCTGAATTGCCCGGAAGCATGTAATTGGCGCGCACAATTGTGGTGTTGCGCCCGACATTGCCTGATCCGATATAGCCTTTCTCGAGCACGGCGATATTGGTGATGCCGTGGTTCTTGGCCAGATAGTAAGCGGTCGACAACCCATGGCCCCCGCCGCCAATGATGATCACATCATATTCAGGCTTCGGTTCCGGATCGCGCCAGACGGGGCCCCAGCCCTTATTTCCTGTCAGACCCTCTTTGAGGATGCGCAAGGCGCTATAGCTCATCGACCCCTCCCATATGGGTTAGGTGGAGAAAATCAGCTTGTTGGCAGAAGTTCAATCAGGTGGCGCGACAAATTAAGGCTGGGCCGCGACATGAGAGGCGTGTCTTCTAATTAAAGCGGGCGCGGGATGATCTTCTCATCGCGCGCCCGTGGCAGCAATCCCCTTGGGGACAGCTCAATCTTGTAGCGCAGCTTTAGATACTGCTGCCATCGCCTTCATTGTCGATGTCACCAGCCGTATCGGCCGGGTCAGGCTCGTCGGTCTTGACGAGTGTCGGTGCAAAACGGGGGCGCGTGACCATTACGTTTTCCCAGACCTGATCGGCAATGCCGACACGGAAGACAGGCTGATAGAACACGAAGCTCTCAGTGACCACGACGGTTTCATCATCGCCCATGACAGGAATCCAAGTCGTGTCGCTGTCGAGATCGGTTTGCGTCAGCTTTGGCTTACCATTTGTCGACCAGGACCAGACCAGACGGTATTTATTGGCCTCCGGCACATCGAGATCATATTCGATCAGTGAGACACGCATTTTCGGCTCTGCATAGCTGTGGGCCAGAAAATCCATCGTGGTTTGAAGGCCATCGAGATACGGCTCGTCGATCGTCTCTTGGCGCGAGATGATGTCAGAGATCGCATAAGTTGCTTTCATCGCCAAAGTCTTGTTGCGAAAGGCGTCGAACCAGACGAACGAGGCGCAATACATCGCGGCCAGCGCGGGCATGATGATTACAGCTTCCACTGCGACCGAGCCCTTCTCGTCGCGGATATAGCGCAACGCGTCTTTCAAGTTTTGCCCCATGATACGAAGTCTATACATGATCAGCTCGGCTCCTGTGCAAAGGCGGATTTGGCAACCAGATGCATCGCACCCGATGCGTCGGTCTCAAGAATGGCACCCAAGCCAAAGGTCGGGTAAAGCGGGTCAACGGCAAAGCAGACGCGGATGAACATCAGATCGTTTTGCGCGCCATTTGAGAAGGTGATGACCGGCTCGGCGGTGGAGGCGCGGTCGATACATGTAGCGCCCGGGTTTGGCATCGACCATGTGCCCGTATCCACAACAACCATCTCGACTTGCAGGTTTTGATTACAGTCTTTCAAGACAGTTGCGTTGCTGCAAATCCGCGACCGGATCTCGTTATGGGTGAAGCTTTGACCCGTCGACAGGCGCACGTCACGCATTGTGACATCGAGCCCATGCTCAAGCATGGTCAGCCGGATTGTCGCCATGCCCAGCTCGAAGATCGAGACGAACAGCAGCAAGAAGACGGGGATGACGATCACAAATTCGACCGTCGCGTTGCCGTCTTCTTCTTTGGTGCGGCGCAGCAGCTTATTGATCAGGCTCTTCATGGCGCGTCCAATCCTTAATGTGTCAGCTTAAGACGTTGGATCGTCTTAGCGATTGCGTTGAAGGCACTGGAGATCTGAACCCCTTCGACCTTGAAGAAGTGGCTTTCAGAGCTGGCGCAATTCTTCATCACGTTGGCCGAAGAATTGGTCACCTCGAAGCCGATTGTGAAGACAACCATCTCGTTGTTCTTGGCTGCCGAACAGGCCGTATTCAGACGGTTGTTCTTGGTCGAGCCAGAGACGTAGTTGGTCACATCATCGCGCCAGTCGTAATAGTCATTGGCATTCCAGTTCTGGACGTAGTGATGGTAGAACGCGTTGTAGCGTGTCGACATCAGGTTCCAGACTTCAGGCCATGTCAGGCGCTGCGCTTCGGTAACGTTATGGGGCACGTTGCTCCAATATTTGTCATCATAGCCATTGCCGTCATTGTCGAAGTAATACAGGTCGCTGTTAAAGAAGGTCGCGTTGTCACGGTGGCCATCGCCATTGCTATCAGCACCTGAACCAGACCATTCGCGGACGCCCATCCAAGTGCTGTCCGGGTCGTACCAGATGTTGGACGAACCGCTCTTGAAGTTATTGTCGAGCGTATATTGCGTGGTGTTGATCCCATCTGTCATCACAACCAGAACCTTGATCACGTCTTCGTCGGTGAACGGGCGTGGGCGGTCTTGGAAAACGGCAGGTACACCTGGCACATCTTCAACGATTGGCTGTGTCGACGGGTCAAGGAATGCAGAACCCCAGCGCACACCGATATCGATCGACGTGTTGCCGCCTGCGACCAGATCATCGATCTTGTCCTCAAGTGCAGAGATATCCTGGCTAAACAGCATGATCTCGGATTCAGGCGTCGTCGGGCACATGAACAAGCGATTGAAATTGTCATCATAGCTTGTGTTCGGGTGCGACGTTGAATTGCGGAAGAACGGGTCGAAGTGACCGGTGCGCTGATAGTTGCCCGATGTCAGGTTCAGAGCGGTTGCGTTATATTCGCTGTGGCGGAAGTCGACGCAGTGCGAATAGCTGTGCTCGTTGGTCACAGGCATTTCATCCAAGATGTCTTGGCCAGCATTCACCTGCATGTTGTAAGGCACGATGCTGATCGAGACGAGGTCTTGGTTTTGTGCGGTCAGAAGCGTGTTGACGAATTCCTTCGCCGCTGTCTTCAGGCGCGACAATTTGGAATTGTTGCCCATCGAGCCAGATACGTCGAGCACGAGGCTGATTTCTACTTTCGGAATACGTTCTTCCGCAGCACCGCGTGCGGAGGCTTTCATATCGTCGATGCCGAGCATATTCACGAAGAATGTGTTCATTGTCGTATCGGCGTTTGCTGTCACCGTACGGTAGTTCAGGCCAGTATCTGGCGTGACTGTCAGATTGTAGTTTTTGAGATCCGACTTATCGAAATAGTCCTCAACCACATCTTTCGGGTTCAAAGGCTGCTGCAAGGCGGCCGCCGCAAGGATCGAGCGATCAAGCGTATATTGAACTTGCGCGCGTTCGTGCTCGAAGCGGATGAAATCCACCGCCATCCCGCCCGCAAGCAGCATGATCACGAAGAAGATCAATCCGAAGATGATCATTGCACCTTCTTCGGCTTTCGCAAAAAGGCCCGCACGGCGCTTAACGCCCGCAATACCTTCATTAGATGTCTCTTTGAGCAGATTACTCATGGCAGCGTCCCAACTTTCCAGCGCCAGCAAGCGCTATAAAACGGTTTCAGGGTTTGCAGATTACCCTGCTACCGGAATACACCTTCCACTGTGGCCAGAGTTGGGCAAGAAATGGCCAAATCTTGTTCTTTTACCGATCATTTTGTGCATGCCCGATATAGGCGAAACACCGCTTATCACAAGAAAAGAGCGCTAAACCAATAGGTTAAGCGCTCTCATTTGTTGTTGATCTGACTTGTCCAGAAAAAACTTTAGGGGAAATTTCTGTCCCTAGCTCCCCGCACCGCCGCTATCGTCGGGCTCGTCTGTCTTGGCCAATGTCGGCGCAAACCGAGGCCGTGTGACAAAGACATGCTCCCAGACCTGATCGGCAATTCCGACGCGGAAAAGCGGCTGATAGAACACGAAGCTTTCAGTGACGACGACCGTCTCATCGTCGCCCATGACCGGCAACCAAGTTGTATCGCTGTCGAGATTGGTCTGGGTCAGCTTCGGCTTGCCACTGATCGACCAGGACCAGATCAGGCGGTATTTATTGGCCTCAGGCGCGTCATCGTCATATTGGATCAACGAGACGCGCATTTTCGGATCAGCGTAGCTTTCATCCAAGAAGTTCATCGTCTCGTGCAAACCGGTCAGATAGGCGTCGTCGACCGTTTCCTGTCGCGACAAGATATCAGCCACCGTATAGGTCGCCCGCATCGCAAGCGCTTTGTTGCGAAACGCATCAAACCACACGAATGATGCACAATACATCGCAGCCAGCGCCGGCAGGATCAGCACGGATTCTACCGCGACCGAGCCCTTTTCTTCGCGCAGATAGCGCAGACCGTCCATGACGCAGAGCTTGAAATAGCGAATATGGGTCAACATCAGCTTGGCTCCTGTGCGAAGGCAGATTTGGCAACGAGGAACATCGATCCCGCCGCATCCGTCTCAATGATCGCGCCCAGACCGAAGGTCGGATAGAGCGGCTCAACGGCGAAACATGCACGAATGAACATCAGATCGTTCTGAGCGCCGTTAGAGAAGGTCAGCACAGGCTCGACTGTCGCGTTGCGGTCAATGCAGGTTGCGGCGGCTGCGGGCAGCGCCCAAGTGTTGGTATCAACGACCACCATCTCCACCTGAAGGTTCTGATTGCAGTCCTTCAGAACTGTCGCCGCATCACAGATCGAGCTGCGGATATCGGCGTGGCTGAAGTCAGCGCCTGTTCCCAGACGGATCTCGCGCATTGTGACGTCAAGCCCGTGTTCCAGCATCGTTAGCCGGATCGTCGCCATGCCCAGCTCGAAGATCGATACGAACAAGAGCAAGAAGACCGGGATGACGATCACAAACTCAATGGTGGCGTTGCCGTCCTCAGACTTGGAGCGGCGCAGGAGCCTACGGATGATCTCTTTCATGACGCATCCGATCCTAGTTCACCAGTTTCAGGCGTTGGATCATACCAGCAATCTGGTTGAACGCGTTGGAAATCTCTGTGCCTTCGACGCCGAAGTAGTTGGCAGGCGAGTTGGCGCAGTCCTTCATCACTTGACCAGATGCCGTAGTGACCTCGAAGCCGATTGTATAGACAGCCATGTTTTTGGCCTTGGCTGCACTACAAGCCGTCTGAAGGCGCGCGTTCTTGGTCGTGGAGTTGATCTGCTCGACCACTTTGTCACGCCATTCGTCATAGCCATTCCCAGTGAAACCAGCTTGAGCGTAGTGGTTGTAATACGCGTTGTAGCGTGTGCTCATCAGGTTCCAAACCTCAGGCCAGGACAAGCGAACAGCGTTTGCCACATTGTGAGGGTCAGCCGAGAAATACTTGTCCTCGATGCCATCGCCATTCAGATCGAACGTGTAGAGGTCCGAGTTGAAGAAAACCGCGTCATCTTTGTGGCCAGAGCCATCAGCGTCAACGCCAGTGCCTTCGTCCATACGGATACCCATCCAAGTGCTGTCAGGGTCGTACCATACATTCGACGGACCTTCTTTATACTGATCATCCAAAGCGTACTGAGTTGTGTTCTTACCGTCAGTCATAACAACCAGAACCTTCAGAACATCTGGTTCAGTGTAAGGCAGGGGACGGTCAGCAAAGACAGTCGGCACGTTTGGCATGCTTGCGACCAAAGGTTGTGTCGATGGGTCAAGGAAGGCAGAACCCCAGCGCACACCAACATCGATGGACGTGTTGCCGCCAGCTTGCAGGCTGTCGATCTTAGCTTTCAGATCATCGATGTCCTGGCTGAAGAGCATGATTTCAGAATGAGCCGTTGTCGGGCACATGAAATAGCGGTTCAGGTTGTCATCATAGGACGTGTTCGCGTGATCTGTGCTGTCGCGATAGAACGGGTCAAAGTGACCGGTACGCTGATAAGTTGTCGCGTTCAGGTCGAGCGAAGTCGAGCCGAACTGGTTGTCTTTAAAGTCAACGCAGTTGGAATAAGCGTGCTCGTCTGTGACCTGCATACGGTCAAGAATGTCTGCGCCAGCATTGACTTGCATGTTGTATGGAACGATCGAGATCGACACCAGATCACGCGAGTCAGCGGTCAGAAGTGTATCAACGAATTCTTTCGCAGCTGTCTTGAGGTTTTCAAGCTTGCCGTTGCGGCCCATCGAACCGGATACGTCCAACACAAGGCTGATCTCAACCTTTTGCGACGCCTCAATCGCGCCAGAGCTGGCCGAAAGCGTCATTTCGTCGATGCCGAGCATGTTGACGAAGAATGTGTTCATAGTGCGCTGCGCCTGAACGTTCACCGAACGCGAAGTGTCGGTTGTGTTACCGGACACGGTCAGCGAGTAATTCTTGATACCGGATTTGGCAAAATAGTCAGCGACCACATCCTCAGGTGAGAGCGGGTTGCTCATCGAGCCCGCAGCAAGTGCCGCGTTGTCAGATGTATACTGCATGTGCGCGCGATCATACTCGCCGCGCATCATGTCAACTGCCATGCCGCCAGCCATCAACATGATCAAGAAGATGAAAAGACCAAAGATAATCATCGCACCGTCTTCGGCGCGAGCGAATGTCTTCGCCAGACGCGAGACGCGCTTAATTCCGTACTCAGCCCCATTTCCCCGCATGTTACTCATGCCACTCATCCTCGCGCTATGCGCATAAAACCAAAAAAACTCGGGCAGCAGAACGCCCGCCACAATCTAGCCTTAACACTATGGCAAGAATTAGGCAGAAAACGGCTTAATTTAACCATTTTGTGCCTGTTTTCATGGGTGATCATGCCTATTTACTGGCTTTGTTTCCAAGCAATAAACAATGGGTAAGAAACAAGGCGCAAACACAGACTCACTTGGCCCGATTCAAGGCAAGAGTGTGAAGGCTCGGTAAAGATTAAGGCTTCACAATTGCTGTCACGTCTCTACGGTCGAGAAACGCCTAAAAAAGTAGCAATCTTTTAAGGATTGCCATGTCAGGGATAAGACCATGAACCAGCAAGCCGAGCCATCTTTCCGCGAATCCGTCGATCTTATGTTCAGTCGCGCCGTACGGCTGGTTGATCTGCCACCTGGGCTAGAGCAAAAGATCCGCGTCTGTAATGCCACTTATACGGTGCGCTTCGGCGTGCGCTTGCGGGGCCAGATCCATACCTTCACCGGCTACCGCGCGGTTCACTCGGAACATATGGAGCCTGTCAAAGGCGGGATTCGCTACGCCGCAAACGTCCATCAAGATGAAGTAGAAGCACTCGCCGCGCTGATGACATTCAAATGCGCGCTGGTGGAGACACCGTTTGGCGGCTCCAAGGGGGGCTTATGTATTGACCCGCGCGAGTGGGATGAGCATGAGCTGGAACAAATCACCCGCCGCTTCGCCTATGAGCTGGCAAAGCGCGACCTGATCCACCCGTCACAAAACGTCCCTGCCCCCGATATGGGCACTGGCGAGCGGGAAATGGCGTGGATTGCCGATCAATATGCGCGGATGAACACCACCGATATCAACTCACGCGCTTGCGTCACCGGCAAGCCGCTGAATGCGGGCGGCATCGCAGGCCGGGTGGAGGCCACCGGGCGCGGCGTTCAATACGCGCTACAAGAATTCTTCCGCTACCCTGAAGATATCGCCAAGGCGGGGCTCGACGGCACGCTGGAAGGTAAGCGGATCATTGTGCAGGGTTTGGGCAATGTGGGCTATCACGCCGCAAAGTTCCTATCTGAGGAAGACGGCAGCAAAATCATTGCCGTGGTGGAGCGTGACGGCGCGCTGACCCGAGACGAAGGGCTCAACATTGAAAGCGTGCGCGACTGGATCGCCAAACATGGCGGCGTCAAAGGCTGCCCTGATGGCACTTATGTCGAAGATGGCTCCAAACTTCTGGAAGCGGATTGCGACATCTTGATCCCTGCCGCTTTGGAAGGGGTCATTCATCTGGGCAATGCCGCAGATGTTAAAGCAAACCTGATTATCGAGGCCGCGAACGGTCCGGTAACGGCGGGCGCAGATGAAATCCTGCGCAAAAAGGGCTGCGTGATCATCCCTGATCTTTATGCCAATGCAGGCGGCGTGACGGTATCTTACTTCGAATGGGTCAAGAACCTCAGCCATATCCGTTTTGGCCGGATGGAAAAGCGCCAAGAAGAGGCACAGCATAACCTGCTGATCAATGAGCTAGAACGGCTCAGCCGCGACAAGGAACTGGGCTGGGAGCTTAGCCCCGACTTCAAAGAGAAGTTCATGAAAGGTGCAGGCGAGATCGAATTGGTCCGCTCCGGCCTCGATGACACGATGCGCACGGCCTATCAGGCGATGCGCAAAGTCTGGCACGAGCGTGATGACGTCGAAGACCTGCGGATTGCGGCCTATCTGGTCTCGATTGACCGGATCGCGGCCAGCTACCGCGCCAAGGGCCTGTAGGAGCGATTTAGTCCGCTTTTGGCGGGAAGTCCTCGATCAGCCCGTCACGCACAGCAAGCATCGCCGACATCGTATCGGCCATCATCTTGGATTCCGCGCCAGACACGACGCCGCCAATGCCCACACGCTTGCCAACCCGCCACCACAGCCCCGGCGCCCATGCGTAAGGGTGGCGGGTTTTCATGCTGATCAGGAACCCGTTGGATGGCTTAAAGGCGAAAAACGAGCGATCCACTTTGTGAATATCCTCAATGCGGCAAATGGTTGTGCCATCCGACATGCGCAGCTCTTGTTCGGTCAGCTCGATCTTGCGGGCGGTCTTTACCCACATGCTATAGCCGCCATAGATCGCCACGGCCGCGCAAAGCAGCAAAAACAGAACCGCCACCGCGCTGGGCGGTTGCACAAAACAAATCCAGACCAACACAAAGCCCAACGCATAAAGCACGCCCGTGCCAAAGTACCTGCGCGGCGCGGAGGGGGTAATTGCGGCGATGATGTCGTCGTCTTGCATGTCAGGTCTAACGCTCTCGTCTTGGCTCTTTGCCCAGCTTTAAGCGGCGCGTGCGCAAAGGGCCAGCGCTTCACGCGCGATTGGGCACGACCTCGTAGCCTTTCTCCTCCGGCTCATCATCGACCAGCTCGGCAGGGAAGCCATCGGCGCGGATAGACAGCCCCGAGGCTTCTTCCAGCCGCTCTATAATGCGGTCCGATTGCGCCCGGTCGCCAAACCGCGCCTGCCCGTCCTTGAATATCTCGATCATCTTGGGTGAGATCTCCAAATCGATCCCGGCACGATCGGCGATTTCCTGAAACAGACCAATGTCTTTGAGCACCAGATCCATGGTGAAATCGACACAGCGCGAGCCGTTCAGGATCACTTGGCTTTCCGTCTCATGCACAAAGGACGTCCCGCTTGAGATTTTGATCGCCTCATAAGTCGTCGCCAAATCCATGCCCGCTGCTTTTGACACGGTCAGCGCCTCGCAGACGGTGATCAGGTTCGCCGTGGCCAGATAATTCGTCATCACTTTCAGCATCGAGGCCGAACCAAGCGCGCCGGTATGGAGCACGCGACGCCCCATCGTGGTGAGCAGCGGCAGCACTTGGTCAAAGGTCGCGCGATCACAGCCCGCAAAGATCGAGATATTGCCAGTATCGGCACGGTGACAGCCGCCCGAAACAGGGCAATCGACAGCGGCAGCACCCGTGGCGATCATCTTGGCACCGAGCCGCTTGATTTCGGCCTCATCCGTGGTCGACATCTCTAGCCAGATTTTGCCGGGCCCTGCGGCTTCCAGCAAACCGCCCTCGCCTTCCACCACTTTGGCCGAGATGGTCGGATGCGGCAGGCAGGTGATCACAACGTCGCACGCCTCCATCATCTCACGCGGGCTGGCGGCGGATTTTGCGCCTTTGGCTACAGCTTTTGCGACCAGATCCTCATCCAGATCGCGCACAGTCATGTCCAAGCCGTTGCGAATAAGCGAGCCCGAAAGTTTGCCGCCTACATTACCAAGCCCGATAAAACCGATTTTCATACCCATCTTCTCCCAATTATTTGCCCCAACATTTGCGGGCCTTGCGCCGACGTCTGCCTCAAAACCGACATCTGTGCGATGGCGAACAACAGATGTGGAACGCATCTCATAGACGCCGCGCCTGCGCGCACTTAAGTTCCGGCTCAAAGGAGACATCAGATGTCGATCAGACCCGTCACTTATGAGGCCCAAGCGACCCCAACACTGGAGGGCGCAGGCGTGAGACTGCACCGCGCGTTCGGCTTTCACAATCCCGACCAGTTGGACCCGTTCTTGCTGTTTGATGACTTTCGCAACGAGCGGCCCGAGGATTTTCAGGCAGGCTTCCCATGGCATCCGCATCGCGGGATCGAGACGATTACTTACGTGCTGTCAGGCTCGGTCGATCACGGCGACAGCCTTGGCAACACCGGCACTTTGGGCGCGGGCGATGTGCAGTGGATGACGGCAGGATCCGGCATCATGCACCAGGAAATGCCACATGGAAATGAAGCAGGTCAAATGCATGGCTTTCAGCTTTGGGCCAACCTGCCGGGGTCTTTGAAGATGACAGCGCCGCGCTATCAAGATGTGCAAGGCACTGATATCCCTGAGATTATTGATGATGACGGCACACGCGTCAAAATCATCGTGGGCGAGTTTTGGGGCCAACGCGGCCCTGTCGACGGCATCGCCGCGGACCCGCAATATCTCGATATCTTCGTGCCTGCCGGTCTGCGTAAAACATTCAAAATAGACACCTACCGCCGCGCTTTTGCTTACGTGTTTGACGGTGCAGGATCGTTCCGCGACGCCTCCGCGCCTTCTGGCGTGTTGCTCGAAAAAGAGGTCATGGGCGAAGAGCTCAACATCCGCGATATGTCCGGCGACCGCACGCTGGTGCAGTTTGGAACCGGCGATGAAGTGACTGTGCAAGCCGGTGAAAACGGCATTCGGTTTCTGCTGATCTCAGGCGCACCAATCCAAGAACCCGTCGCGTGGCACGGCCCGATCGTGATGAATACGCGCGACGAGTTGAAACAAGCGATGGCCGATTTGCGCAACGGGACGTTTATCAAACCTGCGCATTGAAGCGCGCTAGATAAAGCCCTGCCACCGCAGCACGGCCGCAGCACAGGCCGCGACAAACAGCAGTTGAAACGCAAGCGTCGCGGCCAAAGAATAGCGCGCGCGGGATTTGACTTTCGCGCGATCTATGCGCTCTAAGTATTTGATACATTTAGCATAAGCTGCCGAAATCTCTCCTGCATCAAGCTGCATTCTGAGCCGCGGATCGGAAGATTTATCAAGCGCGTCCGACAAGGTCTCGGAGGCGCGTCGTACTTGTCTGGGCAACATGCGCCCTGCTTTTCGGGCTCGCGCTGACAAGGTTTTGCCGCCGACGCCGAGCTTTTCGCCCATCAATACGTGGACGCGCTCTGCCAATTGTCTGATCGTCACTTGCTCCATGCCGTTCTTGTAGCGCGAAACCCGCACAGAGCGCCAGTCGCAGATGCGCTTCCCCCCTGCCCGTCAAGATGCTAAGCCCTTTACTATGTTGAATTATATCACTTTCGGAGACCCTTCAGACGCGACGCCCCTATTGATCGCGCATGGGCTTTTCGGGTCGGGGCGCAATTGGGGCGTGATCGCGAAACGGCTGTCCGAGAGGCGTCAGGTGATCGCTGTCGATATGCGCAATCATGGGGCAAGCCCTTGGTTTGACACGCAAAGTTACCATGACATGGCGGATGATCTGGCCGAAGTCATCGCTGAGTTCGGGCAGATGGACGTGTTGGGGCATTCGATGGGCGGCAAGGCCGCGATGGTATTGGCTGCGCAACACACTGATATTGTTCGAAAATTGATCGTCGCAGATATTGCGCCAGTGGCCTACGCGCATACTCAGATGGGCCCGATTGAGGCGATGCGTGGGGTTGATCTGAGCCGCGTTACGAGACGCTCG
The DNA here is from genome assembly GCA_964497775.1 of uncultured Rhodobacterales bacterium. Taxonomy (GTDB): domain Bacteria; phylum Pseudomonadota; class Alphaproteobacteria; order Rhodobacterales; family Rhodobacteraceae; genus Litoreibacter. Next base: position 721 of record CAZCEW010000028.1, on the reverse strand, counting down.
GATGCGGTGGAGCAACTGGCCCATCTCGACGAGGTTTTGCAAAGCTTTCTGACGCAATCGCTTGATATTTCAGAGAAAAAATGGCGCTTGAACTTAGATATTTTGGCCGCTGAAATGGATAAGATCATCGGATTCCCAAGCCTTGAGGGTCAATTCGTCGGACCTACGCTGTTTTTGTCCGGTGCGCGCTCGGACTACGTGCTGCCGGAGCATCGCGAGATCATTAAGCCTCTGTTCCCTCAGGCAAAATTTGCGAAAATTCCGGAGGCCGGGCATTGGTTGCACGCGCAAAAGCCTCGGGAATTTGAGGCGGCTGTGGCTACGTTTCTAGAAGGTTAATTTGCCTAATTTTTGTGCATATTTGCCGGATGTTATCCACGAAATTGGACGAAAACCGTTAAGCTTCATGAACACAGAGTTAAGGGGAGGACACTATGGATTGGTCCATTCACCACGTCAATTTGGAGGCGCGCGACGTGCAGGCGACAGCGCGATTTTACGCGACAATGCTGGGCATGGCGCAAAGCGATTGGGTGTTCCCGGCCTCGCGCGGCTATCTGCCGGGTAGCCCCGATAAACTGGCGCTGTTTGGCGACGGGCGGGACCGGCATTCCGGCCTGCACCTGATCGCGCCGGATGAGGCCTTTGCCGCGAAGAACGACATGACGCATAACCCCTCGATTGGCGGGCATGTGGCGTTTCAGGTCAGCGATCTGGACGC
>CAZCEW010000027.1:0-24911 GCA_964497775.1 uncultured Rhodobacterales bacterium | reverse complement strand
GACCTCGCTCCACCCCGCAAACGCTCTTGGTACAAGCGCAACGAGATCGCCGTCACGCCTTGGTTGTTTCTGCTGCCCGGCATTCTGTTCTTCCTCGTCTATGTCATCTTGCCGATTTTCCAATCCATCGGCATTTCGTTTTACGATTGGGATGGGCTGGGCGAGGCCGAATGGATCGGCACTGCAAACTACGCAGAGCTGTTCGACGATGATGCCTTCTACACCTCGTTTTGGAATAATTTCATTTGGCTTTTCCTCTATCTTCTGGCGATCCCTGTGGGCCTTGGCATAGCACTTTTGCTCAATCAGACCGTCTTTGGCATCAGGCTCTATAAGTCGCTGTTCTTTTTCCCTTTCGTAATCTCCCAAGTCGTCGTTGGCCTTGTCTTTGGCTGGTTCTACGACCCGACCTTCGGGTTGTTTAACATCGCACTGAGTTGGGTCGGTCTGGGTCCGATCAACGTGCTGGGCGACGAGCGTTTTGTGACCTATGGGATCATCGCTGCCGGACTTTGGCCGCAGACGGCGTATTGTATGATCTTGTATCTGACAGGTCTCAACGCCGTTGACCCTGAGCAGATTGAAGCAGGACGGCTTGACGGCGCGAAGGGTCTCAAGATGCTGTGGCATATCGTGATCCCGCAGCTGAAACCTGCGACTTTCATCGCCTTTGTCGTTACCATTATCGGCGCGCTGAGATCGTTCGATCTGATCTCGATTATGACCAATGGCGGCCCGTTCGGCTCTAGCCGAGTGCTGTCGTTTTATATGTTCGAGGTCGCGCTCTCGGAATACGGCTTCCGCATGGGCTATGGTGCGGCTATCGCGGTGGTGCTGTTTTTGATCATGTTGTGCTTTATCACTTACTTCCTTTATTCGATGTATAAAGAAGAGAAGGCGCGCTGATATGTTTCCAACGCCTATCGAGAAAACATCGCCCGGCACGCAAGTCGCCTATAAGACGCTTCTGCCGATCACATTGATCTTGTGGCTGTTGCCGCTGATTGCGGTGGCGATCTTTTCGATCAAGCCCGACAGTGATTTCACCCAAGGCAATTATTGGGGCTGGCCTACATCGTTCGAGGGCTTCACCAACTACGGCAAGGTGTTTTTCGAGTCCGACATGCCGCGCTATATGCTCAATTCGATCTTGATCACGGTGCCGACTGTTTTGGGCTGTATCATCCTCAGTTCGATGACGGGGTTTGCGTTGGGCGTCTATAAGTTCAAGGCCAATATCTGGGTCTTCTTTATGTTCGTTGCGGGTAATTTCGTGCCGTTCCAAATCCTGATGGTGCCCGTGCGCGATCTGACGCTTGAAATGGGCCTCTACAATACGATCCCCGGATTGGTGCTGTTCCATATCGCTTTCCAGACCGGCTTTTGTACGCTGTTCATGCGCAACTTTATCCGCGCCCTGCCCTATGAATTGATCGAGGCGGCGCGGGTTGAAGGCATCGCGGAATGGCGCATCTTTTGGTATGTCGTCATGCCCTTGATGAAGCCCGCTTTGGCGGCGATGGCGGTGTTGATCTTCACGTTCATCTGGAATGATTATTTCTGGGCGGTGGTGTTAACCCAAGGGGTCGAGAGCCAACCTGTGACAGCGGGGATTACCTCCTTTAATGCGCAGTTCCGCGCGGCGTATCATTTGATGAGCGCGGGCTCGATTGTGGCCGCCTTGCCGCCGGTGATCATGTTCTTCTTGATGCAACGCCACTTCATTGCCGGGCTAACTTTGGGCGCCGTAAAATGATCGACGAGACGTTTCAGGCGTGGCGCCTGGATGATGGACGGCAAACGGTTGTGCTGGCGTCGCGGCGCACGCGCCTGCCTGAAGTCATATATTGGGGACCATTGCTGCCTGATGGCGAAGATCTGACAGCCTTGACCCGCGCGCATGTGATTGATGTCACAGGCGGTATGCTTGACGAGAACCCTGACCTGTCAATCTGCCCTGAGGCTGTGCGTAGCTTCCCTGGCCAACCTGGTCTGATCCTGCGCGACCATGATGGCACGCCGCTTTTGCCGAAATTCTGTTTTACCGATGCCAACAAGACCGATGACAGTCTCAGCCTACATTATACTGACGCCGAGAACGCGCTGCATTACACCGCAGAATTTATCGCTGACCGCCATGCCCGCGTGATCCGCGCCAAGGCTATTCTAGAGGCTGATCGGCCTGTGCATTTGCACTGGCTCTCCGCTCCGGTTTTGCCCGCGCCGCAGCACGCAGACGAAATGATCGATGTGTCGGGTCGGTGGTGCGGGGAGTTTCAGCTCAACACCACCCCTTGGTCGCCCGGCATGCGCTACCGCGAAAACCGCACGGGCCGCACGGGTCACGAACATTTCCCCGGCCTGATCGTGCCGTGCCGTGGGGCCACCAATTCTCAGGGTCAGGCTTATGCGTTTCATTACGGCTGGTCAGGTGGTCATAAGATGATCGCCGAAGAGCTGCCCGATGGGCGTCGTCAAATCCAGTTCGGCCATGCCGCGCGGATGGAAACCGAGGCGAGCAAGCGCTTCGAGACCGCGCCTTTGTATTTCACCTATTCCAATGACGGGCTAAACGGCTGCGCGGTCGCCTTCCAGCGCCATTTGCGTGACACGATCGTCACGCCCACATCGTCCAAGCCCCGTCCCGTGCATTACAATTGCTGGGAAGCGGTTTACTTCGACCATAAGCTGCCGATCCTCAAAGACATCGCGACACGCGCCGCCGATCTGGGGGCTGAGCGATTTGTGCTCGATGATGGCTGGTTCGGGCAGCGCGACGATGACACGACCTCGCTGTCAGATTGGGAGGTCGATCCGCGCAAATATCCCGAAGGGCTCGATCCGCTGATTGCGCATGTCCACGCGCAAGGCATGAGTTTTGGCATCTGGTTTGAGCCCGAGATGATCAACCCTGACAGCGACCTGCACCGCGCCCATCCCGATTGGGCTTTGGGCTCGGAAGATCAGACGTTAGGACGCCAGCAAAAGGCGCTCAACATGGCGCTGCCCGCCGTGCGTGATTTCATATTCGAGCGGATGGCCGCGATCCTGTCGGCCCATGAGATCGACTATGTCAAATGGGACCATAACCGTGTTCTGCCCGCGCCCGATGCCGCCCAGACGCGCGGGTCTTATGCGTTGATCGACCGGCTGCGCGAGGCCTTCCCGAAAGTCGAGATCGAAAGCTGCGCATCGGGGGGCGGGCGCATTGATTTCGGCATCCTCAAACGCACGCAACGGGTCTGGCTGTCAGACAGCAATGACGCGCTGGAGCGGTTGAAGATGCAGCATAACGCAGCGCTTTTCCTGCCTGCATCCGTGACGGGCAGCCATGTCGGCCCGCGCAAATGTCATACGTCGGGGCGCATCCTTGATATCTCTTTCCGGGCATGGGTCGCGGCCCAGCGCCATATGGGGTTCGAGATGGACCCGCGCGAGCTGACGCCTGAGGAAGAAGTCGTCTTGAAGGAGGTCACCGGTTGGTGGAAACACAATCGCGACTGGATGATGCGCGCAGATATTTTGCGACTGGATGCCAGCGATCCGGCCGTCATAGCAGAGCAGCAAATGGCCGAAGATGGCACGCGGTTCGTGACGTTTATTGGCAAGGCTACGACCTCGGCTCAGATTGCGCCGCGCCCGCTGAGACTGACACGGTTAGAGCCAGAAGCGACCTATGAGATCACGCTCATCAACCGCGCAAGTGCGTCGGTTCTGTCGCGTGGGATGCCTGCGCTGAAAGACGGACCGCTTAGATTGTCGGGTGCATATCTGATGAATTACGGGCTGACCGTTCCATGGTCGTTTCCGGAAACCATGTGGGTCATTGAAGGGACACGCCTATGAGCGAGATATCTAAAACTGCAAGCTTTCACGATCTCGACGGCGCCTCGGTTTTCATCACAGGCGGTGGGTCGGGCATCGGCGCATCGCTGACGGATGGCTTCATGGCGCAAGGCGCGAAGGTGGCTTTTATTGGCCGCTCGGACGCGTCTGAATTTGTGGCCGAGATGGAGAAAAAGCATGGCGTAGCGCCGCTGTTTATCCAAGGCGATATTACCGATATGGACGCTTTGCGCGGCGCGATTGAAACTGCCGCCAAGGCGCATGGGCCGGTCACCACGCTGGTCAATAACGCGGCCAATGACAAGCGCCACACCACCGAGGAAGTCGACGCCGAATTCTGGGACTGGATGATTGCGATCAATCTCAAGGCTTACTTTTTCGCCTGCCAAGCTGTCATTCCACATATGAAACAGGCGGGCTTTGGCTCGATCATCAATTTCTCTTCGATCTCCTACATGATGGGCAATGCGGGCTATCCGATCTACACGACCGCCAATTCGGGCATCAATGGTATGACCCGCAGCCTCGCGCGCGAGTTTGGACCGGACCGCATCCGCGTCAATGCGCTGGCACCCGGTTGGGTTCTGACCCAAAAGCAAAAGGACCTTTGGGTCACGGAGGACGGGCTGAAAGCGCATCTGGAACGGCAATGCCTGAAAGACACCCTGGACCCTGATGACATGATCAATGGCGTGCTGTTTCTGGCCTCCAAGACGTCGAAGATGATGACAGGCCAAGCGCTGGTTATCGATGGCGGCGTGGTCACCACAGGCTGATGACAGGCAATGGCGCATATTGCGACTGGATCGCGGTGGATTGGGGCACCTCCAATCTGCGGGTCTGGGCGATGGGTGCATCCGGCGATGTGAAAGCCGCACAAAGTTCCGACAAAGGCATGGGCGGCTTAAGCCCCGATCAATTCGAGCCGATCTTGCTGGAGCTGATTGAGCCTTGGTTGGGCGCAGGCGAGATACCTGTCGTGGCCTGCGGCATGGTCGGCGCGCGGCAAGGCTGGTCGGAGGCCCCTTACCGCGCGGTGCCTTGCACGCCATCGGGTGATTTGCACAAGGTCGCCACGAAAGACGCGCGGATCGCGATGCATATTCTGCCCGGTCTGTCTCAGTCGAAGAACCCCGATGTGATGCGCGGTGAGGAAACCCAGATCGCGGGTTTTCTGGCCGAGCATTCAGATTTCGACGGTGTGCTTTGTATGCCCGGCACGCATAGCAAATGGGTACATATTTCCGCCCGCGAGATCGTGTCGTTTCAGAGCTTCATGACGGGTGAGATCTTCGCGGCCTTGTCCAGCGCCACCGTGCTGCGCCACTCGGTCCAAGCGTCCGGATGGGACGAAAGCGCCTTTTCGGATGGGGTTGCGCTGGCCTTGTCGCAGCCTGAGAAAATCGCCTCCGAGCTGTTTCGTCTACGCGCCGCTGATCTACTGGCGGGCACCTCTAAGCCCGCCTTGAAATCTCGCCTCTCCGGCCTGTTGATCGGGATGGAGCTGGCCGCCGCAAAACCCTATTGGCTGGGGCTTGAGATTGCGCTTATCGGAGATCCGAAACTCACCGCGCTTTACGATGCAGCGCTTCAAGCGCAAGGGTTGAGTGCACGCGCGCATAGTGGTGATACACTGACATTATCCGGCCTCAGCGCCGCCTACCGGGAGCTTTTCCAATGACCCGAAACCTGATCGCAATCTTACGTGGCATCACCCCAGTCGAGGCGTTGCCTGTCGCGGAGGCTTTGATCGACGCGGGCATCACCACGATCGAAGTTCCGATGAACTCTCCCGATCCGCTGGACAGTATTGGCGCGATGGCGAAGGCGTTTGGAGGCACCGCCCTGATCGGTGCTGGCACGGTTCTATCCGTGCAAGATGTGCGCGCAGTGGCAAGCGTTGGCGGCAAGCTGATCGTGTCGCCCAATGCGGACACGAGCGTCATTGAGGCCACGGTGAAAGCGGGCCTACAAAGCTGGCCCGGCGTTTTGACCCCGTCTGAGATGTTCGCGGCCCTTCATGCAGGTGCGACTGGGCTCAAGATTTTTCCCGCCTTCAAGCTGGGCCTCGACGGATTGGCTGCGGTGCGGGCCGTCTTGCCGCCAGAGGCGCAAGTTTATGCGGTGGGCGGCGTGGGCCCGGACGGGTTTGCAGATTGGAAAGCCGCTGGCGCAGATGGGTTCGGGATCGGATCGGCGCTCTATAAGCCCGGTCGCTCGGCCAAAGAGATCAGCAAAATTGCGCAAGATATGGTCGCAGCCTATGACGCGGCATTTGGATGAGCGCGGCTGAGGTACATGATGCGCGGATCTGCGCGCTAGGTGAGGGCCCGCTTTGGCATCCGCTGCGCAAGCAGTTGTTCTGGTTCGATATCTTAGGTCGCAAAATGCTCTGTGACAGTGGCGAGGAGTGGCTGTTCGAAGATCACGTAAGCGCCGCTGGATGGGTGTCTGAGAGCGAACTCATCATTGCCTCCGCACGCGCTTTGCTGCGCTTTGATCTTGAGACCGGTTCCGCTGAGACAGTTTGCGATCTGGAAGCTGACAATGCTCTGACGCGCTCCAATGACGGGCGCGCTGATCCTTATGGCGGGTTTTGGATTGGGACGATGGGGCTCAATGGCGAAGCCGATGCGGGTGCAATTTATCGCTATTACAAAGGCGAGCTGCGCCAGCTCTTCGCGCCCATCACGATCTCGAATGCGATCTGCTTTAGCCCCGATGGCGCGCATGGCTTCTTCACCGATACGCGCAAGGCTCAGATCATGCGGGTTGGTCTCGATAGCGAAGGCTGGCCGAAAAGCGCTCCGGAGATTTGGCTTGATCTGAGTAAGGAAGGCCTGAACCCAGACGGCGCGGTGATTGCCAGTGACGGCACGTTCTTGAATGCGCAATGGGGCGCGTCGCGGATTGCGCGCTATGACGTCGATGGCAATTTCCTCGAGGCTTTCGCGCTGCCCACGCCACATATCACCTGCCCCGCTTTTGGTGGCGATGATCTAAGCACGCTCTTTGCGACCTCGGCCACGCATGGGCTGGATGCGCCCGATAATGACGCAGGCAAGACCTTCGTTCTCTCGACCAATCTGACCGGCCAGCGCGAGCATCAGGTGATCTTGTGACCCCAACTCTTGGCACCTGCTACTACCCCGAACATTGGCCGGAAGATCAATGGGCAGAGGATGCCGCGCGCATGGTGGAATGTGGGCTCACTTGGGTGCGCATCGGCGAATTTGCGTGGAGCCGGATGGAGCCCGCCCCCGGTAATTTACAGCTAGACTGGCTCGACCGCGCAATTGACGTTCTGGGTAGCGCGGGTCTCAAGATCATTCTTGGCACACCCACAGCGACCCCGCCGCGATGGATGGCCGACAAGCACCCCGATATGTTTGCCCGCGACGCGCAGGGTCATTTACGCGGGTTTGGATCGCGCAGGCATTATTGCTTCAGCCATGCAGGTTATCTGGATGAATGCCGCAGGATCACGGAGGTTCTGGCCAAGCGCTACGGTGCAAACCCTCACATCGCCGCATGGCAGACCGACAATGAATATGGTTGCCACGATACGGTCCTGTCCTACTCCGACGCCGCAACGACAGGCTTTCGCGATTGGCTCGCGCAGCGTTATCAGAGCGTCGATGCACTGAACCGCGCTTGGGGCAATGTGTTTTGGTCGATGGAATATGACAGCTTCGATCAGATCAACTTACCCAACCTGACAGTGACCGAACCCAACCCCAGCCATGCGATGGATTTCCGCCGCTTTAGCTCCGATCAGGTGGTGGCCTTCAACCGCGCGCAGGTAGTGATCTTGCGCCAGCATAGCTCTGCCCCGATCTTGCATAATTACATGGGCCGGATCACCGAGTTCGATCATTTTGATGTCGGTTCCGATCTAGATATCGCGACATGGGACAGCTATCCGCTGGGCTTTCTGGAAGACCGCTTAGAAGAGAATGACGCCCATAAACGCGCCTATGCGCAGCAGGGTGATCCCGATTTTCAGGCCTTCCACCATGACCTTTACCGCGCCGTGGGCCGTGGCCGTTGGTGGGTGATGGAGCAACAACCAGGGCCTGTGAACTGGGCGCCTGTGAACCCTGCGCCTTTGCCCGGCATGTGCCGCCTTTGGGCGTGGGAGGCGTTCGCGCATGGGGCCGAGACCGTGTGCTATTTTCGCTGGCGTCAGGCCCCTTTTGCGCAGGAACAAATGCATGCGGGGATGTTGCGCCCTGATAGCACACCTGCTGCGGCCTATGACGAGGCCCGCCAAGTCGCGCAAGAGATTAAGGAGTTGGGCGAAGTTACGCCCGCGCAAGCGCCTGTGGCTTTGGTGTTTGACTACGCCTCTGCTTGGGCGTGGCAGGTCCAGCCGCAAGGGGCTGGTTTTGATTATTTCCGGCTTGTGTTCGAGCTTTACCGCGCGATCCGCAAGCTAGGTGTCGATGTGGATATCGTATCGCCCGAGGCGGAAGACTTGTCGGGGTACCGCGTTGTCTTTGCACCGGGGCTTTTTGCGCAAAGCGATGCGCTGGCAAAGACAGGCACGCTGACAATTCATGGCCCGCGGAGCTACTCAAAGACCGATAACTTCACGATCCCCACGCCATTGCCGCCAAACCTCAGCGGCTTGGACGCGACAATCACCCATGTCGAGAGCTTTCGCGCCGATATGCCACGCGCGCTAAAATCTGGCGGGGCGGTCATTCATTGGATGGAACATCTCGACACGCCCCTGCCTGCCGCATTGGAAACGGAAGATGGCCACAAGATTCTGGTAGGCTCTGGCGACACGCGCTACCTCGCAGGCTGGCTTGATCCGGTGGGTTGGCAGGGGCTTCTGAGCACGATCTTCGACGAGCGCGGCATTGCGTGGCAGGTCCTGCCCGAAGGCGTGCGCCTGCGCCACACAGGCTCGCACCGTTTTGCGTTCAATTATGCCAACCAGCCGCGCGATTTTGAAGGCACGCGCTTGCAACCTGCAGGTGTGCAATGGCGCGTGCGCGAGGCAAAGGATTAGTCGTTTTCTATTTGACACAGTCGCGCGTGTTGCGTATCGCGTGGCTTCGGTGTTCGGCGTTGTAGCTCAGGTGGTTAGAGCGAACGACTCATAATCGTTAGGTCGGTGGTTCAAGTCCACCCAACGCCACCAACACCCCTCCCTGCCTTACTTTGCAATGATTGCGCCCCCCGCCGCTTGGCGTTAGCTATTTTGCGACACAGTTTTCGGGAGACACTGCCATGGCCTTGCTTGATGATCTGAAGACCGCTTTGGGCGCGGCCCATGTTTTGACTGGCAAAGACCGCGCGCCTTATCTCAACGATTGGACGCAGCAATATACATCCGACCCGGTCGCCGTGATCCGGCCTGCCAATACGCAAGAGGTCAGCGAGGCCGTCAAGCTATGCGCTGCCGCAAAAATGGCCGTTGTGCCTGTGTCGGGCAATACCGGGCTGATGGGCGGCGCGTTCACAAAAGACGGCGTTTTGATCTCGATGGAGCGGATGAACAAAATCCGCGCGATCCACGCGGAAGCGCGCACGGCGACGGTCGATGCGGGCGTGATCTTGTCGAACTTGCATGACGCGGTCGATGCGGAAGAGATGATCTTTCCGCTGATCTTGGGCGCCAAGGGCTCCGCGCTGATTGGGGGGTGCTTGTCAACGAATGCCGGCGGCTCGAACGTGCTGCGCTATGGCAATACGCGCGCGCTTTGTTTGGGCCTTGAAGTGGTGCTGCCCGACGGTCGCATCATGGATCTGATGAGCGCGCTGCATAAAGACAATTCCGGCTATGATCTGAAAGATCTCTTCATCGGCGCAGAAGGCACGTTGGGCCTGATAACTGGCGCGGTTTTGAAACTCTTCCCCAAACCGCTGGCCTATGCCACCGCGATGGTCGCAGTCCCCTCGCTTGATGATGCGCTTGTCTTGCTCAACCGCGTGCAAGCCGCCACCTCCGGCGCGGTCGAGGCCTATGAGTACATGACGCGCGGCTATATCGACAAATTTCTTGAACTGCACCCCGAAGGCCGCGCACCCTTTGAGGAGCGCTATGACGTCAATATCCTGATTGAGGCCGCGACAACCTCTGCGGCGCTTGGCCGTGCGCGCGAAGACGGCGTTGTGCCGCTGAACGAAACGCTAGAGGCGATCTTGGGCGAGATGTTAGAAAACGGTGCGGTCTTGGATGCTGTGGTCGCACAAAACGAAACACAACGCGCCGAGATGTGGGACCGCCGCGATGCCGCGGCCGAGATCATCCTGACCGGCAAACCGATGGTCGATAATGACGTGGCCGTGCCAGTCGAAAAGGTCTCGACCTTTCTGGACACCATGCGCGTTGAGGCCGCAAAGATCGACCCGAAGATAGGCGAGATGGTGGTGGCGCATCTGGGCGACGGCAATATCCACTACACGCTCTACCCGTCCGATCCCGACTTCAATCTGCCCTTGCGCGAAAAAGTCGAAGACGTCACGCGCAGCCTTGGTGGCAGCTTTTCGGCAGAACATGGGATCGGACTGACAAAGCTCGGCTCTATGACACGGCGCAAGGATGCGACGGCACTCGATGTGATGCGGACGATCAAGACAGCGCTTGATCCCGACAATATCATGAACCCCGGTAAGGTTGTCCCTGAGGTCTAAGCTGTCCGCCAATCAAAGAAGTCTTTCGGCGCACGTTCCGCCAAGCGGATGGCGACCTCATGACCCATCGCCGCGCCATCTTCGACGCTTGCGGTCTGACTGTCAGACAAAGCATCCGAGCCATCGGGGCGCAGAATTTCTGCCCAAAGCGTGATCGTGCCATCGCTAAGCTCTGACAGTCCCGCTATCGGCGTCTCGCAAGACCCATCCAAGGCCGCCAGATAAGCGCGCTCGCAGGCCAGTCTTTGGCCGGTTGGCCCGTGATGAATGGCTTCAAGCATCTCGGCGATGCGCGTGTCGTCTTGGCGTCGCTCGATCCCGATCGCGCCTTGAGCAACCGCTGGAAGCATATCGTCAACGTCAATCGCTGTGGCCGGAACTTGATCCATGCCAAGCCTGTTCAAGCCCGCCATCGCCAGAAACGTACATTTCGCCACGCCACCCTCAAGCTTCTTTAGCCGGGTCTGAACATTGCCGCGAAACTCCACGACATTGAGATCAGGACGACGGTTCAATAGTTGCGCTTTGCGCCGCAAGCTCGACGTGCCGACAAGCTCGCCCTCAACCAAATCGGCAATGGCTTTCGCATGCGGGCTGACAAACGCATCGCGCACATCTTCGCGCGGCAGATAGGTCTCCAACACCAAGCCTTCGGGCTGCAGCACCGGCATATCTTTCATCGAATGCACCGCAATATCGATCTTGCCCGCCAGCATGTCATCTTCGATTTCTCGGGTGAACAAACCCTTGCCGCCGATCTCTTTGAGCGGGCGGTCCAAAATGGCGTCTCCGGTGGTTTTGATCACCACAATTTCAAACGCCTCTTGGTGCAAATCAAAAGCATGCGCCAGCCGCGCGCGGGTCTCACGGGCCTGCGCCAAAGCAAGCGGAGATCCACGGGTTCCGATCTTCAAAGGCGCGTCGGGAGAAGGCAATTTCAATGTCATGAAATATGTCTAAAGGCGTCAGGTTTGACTGACAACCTCCCGTCTTGACATTTAGACAGGGACGCGGGACCAAAGGGAGCCTAACTGAGAGAGCCCCCATGCCCGAGCCCAAGAAACTGATGCGATCGCTTGCTGGCGAAACACTGGATGTGCCGCCGATCTGGATGATGCGTCAGGCTGGGCGCTACTTGCCTGAATACCGCGCAACTCGCGCGCAAGCGGGCGATTTTCTATCGCTTTGCTATAACTCGGATCTGGCCGCAGAAGTGACATTGCAGCCCATTCGCCGCTACGGGTTCGATGCCGCCATTCTGTTCGCGGACATCTTGCTTTTGCCTCAGGCTCTCGGCGCTGATCTTTGGTTTGTCACAGGCGAAGGCCCTCGGCTTTCAACTGTCACTAGCGCGTCGGATTTCGCGAAACTCAAAGGCGCATCAGACGTCCACGAACATCTGGCGCCAATCTATGAAACTGTCAAAATCCTGTCGCGCGAATTGCCATCCGAGACAGCGCTCATAGGCTTCGCAGGCGCGCCTTGGACCGTCGCCACCTATATGATCGCAGGTCGTGGCACCCCCGATCAAGCCCCCGCGCACCGCTTGCGCGAAGAGGACACAGCTACATTCGAAGCGCTCATTGATCTGATCACCGACAGCACGATCGAATATCTCTCGATGCAAATTGAGGCAGGCGCAGAAGTGGTCAAACTCTTCGACAGCTGGGCCGGATCGCTCAAAGGTGACGCGTTCACCAAATATTCGCTGGAACCGGCGCGAAAAATCATCCAAGCGCTGAAAGCCAAACACCCCAACACGCCCGTCATCGCCTTCCCACGCGAAGCTGGCGACGGCTATATCGGGTTTGCCAAAGCCACAGGTGCTGACTGCGTGGCGATTGACAATTCGGTCAAAGCCTCATGGGCGGCCGAGCATGTTCAAAAGGACAGCTGTGTTCAGGGCAACCTGTCGCCCACCCATATGGTCACAGGCGGGCAAGAGCTGATCGACGAGACCAAACGCATCAAAGCGGCTTTCTCCAAAGGCCCTCATATCTTCAATCTCGGCCACGGCATCACACCAGATGCCGACCCCGAAAATGTGCAAGTCATGATCGACGCATTGCGCAGCTAAAGCCGCCTTCCATTTTCCTAAAATATCCCGGGGTCCGGGGCAGAGCCCCGGGACAAAGTTTTTACGTCCACTTCGCCAGGGGCGGCAGGCTCATCAAAACCGCATTGGCATCATGGCCGGTTTCGAGCCCAAACTTCGTGCCGCGATCATAGACCAGATTATACTCCGCATAGAGCCCGCGATGGACCAGCTGCGCGTCTTTGTCGGCCTCATTCCAATCGGTGTTGCGCCGTTTCTCGGTCGGGCCCAGAAAAGCCGGCAGGAACGCGCGGCCCACATCTTGGGTGAAAGCGAAATCTGCTTCCCAATCGCCAGTGTTGCGGTCGTCATAGAATATCCCGCCAACACCACGCGCGCGGCCGCGATGGGGGACGTAGAAATACTCATCCGCCCAAGACTTATATTTCGGATAAATCGCGCGATCGTGCTTGTCGCAATACTCCTTCAAGACATTATGAAAGAAGGCCGTGTCCTCGTCATATTCGATGCACGGGTTCAAATCTGACCCACCGCCAAACCACCACGCATTGGGCGTCCAGAACATGCGTGTGTTCATATGAACAGCCGGCGCATGCGGGTTTTGCATATGTGCGACCAAGGAAATTCCGGCAGCCCAGAACCGCGGATCGTCCGCCATCCCGGGCACGCCGCGTGCAGCCATCGCCTTTTGCGCCCGCGCACCCAGCTCGCCGTAGACGGTCGAGATATTGACGCCCACTTTCTCGAACACCCGCCCGCCGCGCATGACGCTCATCAAACCGCCGCCCGCATCTGATCCGTCCTCGGATGTGCGCTTCGTCTCGCTCACCTCAAAACGACCGGGTTCAAGCCCGGCGAATGGCCCCGAGGTTTGCGTGTCTTCTAATCCTTCAAAGGCAGCTACAATCTCGTCGCGAAGCTCGCGAAACCAGGCGGAGGCGCGGGCTTTATGGGTGTCTGTAATCTCGGTCATTCATTCGTCCTGTTTATGTCCCCTTAAGGCTAACAGAATGCGATCCGGAGAGTCACGTTTTCATGGCGGCATCCAAGCGCTATACTATGTCGTATGAAGAAACTTCTGCTCCTATTGCCGCTGGCCGCAATGACCGCCTGTTCTGATCCGCGCAGCGATTGCATCGCCAAGGCCTCGCGCGATTTATCCGTCGTGCGCGCGTTGATTGCCGATACCAAAGCCACAATTGATCGCGGCTACGCCGTTCAAACCGAGACCCGCAATGTGATCTACACTGATTTTTGCATTGGCGCCGGCCGCAATCACGGGGTGTTCACCTTTTGCAATCGCGTCCAGCCGGTCACGACCCGCAAGGCTGTCGCGGTCGATCTGGCCGCCGAGCAGCGCAAATTGCGTTCCCTGACACGCAAAGAGGGCGAGCTGCGCCGCCGCACGGCAAGCGATATCCAGCGCTGCGAATTGGCCTTCCCTGAGGCCTAGGCATTCAGGCCACAGCAAGTGTGACCTAGATGCGTCACCTCTTGGGATTTGATAGATATAGTAGCAATTCACCTTGCACCTACAACATATCGAAAATGCAAACGGCGAAAAACCGCAAACCCCTTAGTTTTAAAGGGTTTTCGTGTGAACGGTTTTGTGATAGTTTTCTCCAAAGGGCCGATAATCGGCCGATAAAAATAAACAGAGAGGCGCAACGTCGTCTCCGAGGCAGATTGGGCAGACGTCGTGACACTTCGTCTTTTGGATTGGGTCCGTATGGGCCTTCTTATTGTTGTATTCGCAACGCTAACCGGGGCTGCAAAAGCGGCACCGTATGCAGCACTTGTTATGGACGCACGCACCGGCGAGGTGCTGCATTCGCGCAATGCCGATACGCGGTTGCACCCGGCGTCTCTGACCAAGATGATGACGCTCTACATTGCGTTTGAAGCGGTTCGCAAAGGCGAGATCAGCCTTGATACGAAAGTCAAAATCTCCCGCAAAGCCGCGTCCGAGCCTCCGTCGAAACTCGGGCTGAAGGCCGGGCAGCGCATTTCCTTGCGCTATCTGATCCGCGCGGCCGCCGTAAAATCCGCCAATGACGCAGCGACCGCGTTGGGTGAAGCGATCTCGGGCTCGGAGGCTGCGTTCGCGCGCCGGATGAACCGTACGGCCAAAGCGCTTGGCATGACGCGCACGACCTTCAAAAACGCCCATGGTCTGACCGAGCGCGGCCATATGTCGACCGCCCGCGACATGTCTATTCTGGGCCGCCATATGATCTATGACTTCCCACAATACTATAACCTGTTCTCGCGCAAATCGACGGATGCAGGCGTGCGGCAGGTGGCCAACACGAACCGCCGTATGCTCAGCGACTATGAGGGCGCGGACGGCATCAAGACAGGCTATACGCGCGCCGCAGGCTTCAATCTGGTTTCATCAGCGCGCCGTGGCAAGGAACGTGTCATTGCCACCGTCTTCGGCGGCAGGTCCACCGCGTCACGCAATGCGCGCATTGCCGAGCTTCTGGATATGGGATTCAAACGCGCGCCGACAAACGTCAAGACACGCAAGCCCGTGCCTGCCTATGCGGCTGTGCAGCCCAAGGTGATCAAGGTCAAACCGACGATTACAGCCGTGCGCAAGAGCCTGCGCCCAATGATGCGTCCCGACCGCTCCGCGCCTACGGAAGAGATGCTCTTGGCCGTGGTCAAAGAAGTCGAGGCCAGTGTCGCCCAAGCGCGCGAAGAGGTTGTAGCGCCTATGATACGTCCGACGCCGCGACCTAGCACTGGCGCGCAAACGAAAGTGGCCGAGGTGACGCCCGAAGCCAAACCCGCGACGGCCCCTGCCGCCAAGCCGCAAAATCTGTTGCAAGCCGCACTTGTCCCCGAGACCAAACCCGCAGCCCGCGAAGTTATCACGCGGGCCTCCACCTCGGGCGGGCGTCATTGGTCGATCAGCCTTGGCAAGCACCTGACCCGCGACACGGCGGAACGGCTGCTTCTGAAGACGGCATTGCAAGAAATCGAGACGTTGGACGAGGCTTTGCGCAAAGTTGTCGAGCGCCCTCAAGGCTGGGAAGCAAACTTCGTCGGTATGACCCGCGACCGCGCTTTCATGGCCTGTCAGCGCCTGCAATCTCGAGGTGCAACTTGCGAGATGCGCGGGCCAACCGGCTAGGCTTTCACCTTACTGTCGAGTGCTGCGGCCAGAAGCGATTGCGTGTAGGGCTCTTGCGGGTTGGTGAACACATCTTCGGCTGAGCCCGCTTCGACCACATCGCCTTGCTTCATCACGATGACCTTATGGCTCAGCGCGCGCACGACTTTCAGGTCGTGGCTGATGAACAGATAGGCCAGCTGATATTTCTGCTGCAAGTCACGCAACAGATCGACAATTTGCACCTGCACGGTCATGTCCAGTGCCGAGGTCGGCTCGTCCAGTACCACCAGTTTCGGGCGCAAAATCATCGCGCGGGCGATGGCGATGCGTTGGCGCTGGCCGCCAGAGAATTCATGCGGGTAGCGGTCCATAGTGTTTGGATCAAGCCCCACTTCAACCATGATCTCAGAGACCATATCACGCGCCCCGCGACCCGGATCGGTGCCGTGAATGGCCAGGCCTTCGGAGATGATTTGTTCCACAGTCATGCGCGGGCTGAGCGAGCCATACGGGTCCTGGAAAACGATCTGCATGTCAGACCTCAGCGGACGTAGATCGCGCGACTTGAGCCCTTGAATATCGCGGCCCAGAAACACAATGCGCCCTTCGCTTGAGATCAGGCGCATGATGCCCAAAGCCAGTGTCGTTTTGCCCGAGCCACTTTCGCCGACAATGCCCAAAGTCTCGCCTGCGCGCACGGACACGGACGCGGAATTTACCGCTTTCACATGGCCCACAGTGCGGCGCAGAAGACCCGCATAGATCGGAAACCAAATGCGCAAGTTTTCAGTACTGGCGATTTCTTCCGCCCCGCTTGGCACCGGCGCAGGGCTGCCCGTGGCCTCAGCCGCCAGAAGCGAGCGGGTATAGGGGTGGCTTGGGTTGGTGAAAATCTGTTCCGTCGGGCCGTCCTCAACGACGACGCCTTTCTCCATCACATAGACGCGGTCAGCAATTTTGCGCACGACGCCCAGATCATGGGTGATGAACAAAAGGCTCATGCCTTCGGTCTGTTTCAGCTCTGCCAGCAGATCGAGAATTTGCGCCTGAATGGTGACGTCTAGCGCTGTGGTCGGCTCATCGGCGATCAAAAGCTCTGGCCCATTGGCCAGTGCCATGGCGATCATCACGCGTTGCCGCTGCCCGCCCGAGAGTTGATGCGGGTACGAACTCAACCGGCTTTCCGGATCGCGGATGCCGACCTTATCTAGAAGCTCGATCACTTTGGCGCGTGCAGCGCTGCCATCAAGGCCTTGGTGCAACAGCAGGCTTTCAGCGATTTGCTTTTCAAGCGTGTGCAGCGGGTTCAGGGACGTCATCGGCTCTTGGAAAATGAAACTGATGTCATTGCCGCGCACGGCACGCAGCTCTGATTGCGTCGCATTGGCCAAGTCGCGCCCGTCATAGCTGATCTGGCCCGTGACCGTGGCGCTGTCGGGCAATAGCTGCACGGTGGACAGCGCCGAGACGGATTTCCCCGAACCGCTTTCGCCCACAATCGCGACGGTTTCACCTTTGTTAATATGAAAGCTCACGCCTTTGACAGCCTCGGTCACTTCGCCGTCTTGGCGGAAGGACACGGCGAGGTTTTTGACGTCGAGAAGCGCGCTCATGAAAAGGTCTTTCTGGGGTCAAACGCATCGCGGATGCCCTCGAAGATGAACACCAGAAGCGACAGCATGATCGCGAATGTGAAGAACGCGGTGAAGGCCAGCCACGGGGCTTGCAGGTTTTGTTTGGCTTGCAAGGTCAGCTCGCCCAGTGACGGGGCCGAGGCTGGCAGACCGAAGCCCAAGAAGTCGAGCGAGGCCAGAAGACCGATTGTGCCGGTGATGATGAAAGGCAGGATCGTCAGCGTGGCGACCATGGCGTTGGGCAGCATGTGGCGGAACATGATCGTCCAGTTCGACACGCCCAGCGCACGGGCGGCGCGGACATATTCGAAATTGCGCGCGCGCAGGAACTCTGCCCGCACCACGCCCACCAAAGCGGGCCAGCCAAAGAGGATCGTGAGGAAGACCAACAGCCAGAAACTTCGTCCCAAAATGGCGAACATAATGATAATGACGTAAAGCTGCGGCGTGGCGCCCCAGATTTCCAGAATGCGCTGGAAGATCAAATCGAGCCAGCCGCCGAAATAGCCCTGCACCGCGCCTGCAATGATGCCAATGATCGAGGACGCGACCGTGACCATCAGCGTGAACAGGATGGAGAGTCGGAAGCCGTAGATTACCCGCGCGGCCACATCGCGCGCGCTGTCATCTGTGCCCAGCAGGTGTTTGTCATCGGGCGCAGACGGCGCTGTGCCGTCGATATCGTTGATTGTGTTGTAGCTATAGGGAATGGGCGCGGATATAACCCAGCCGGTTTGCACCGCTTGGCCAGCCACATCGCCATCTGCCGCGTCCTCAATGACGCCTTCAGGGTCGTCCCAGCAGTCTTCTAACCCGCCAGAGACGATCAGGCATTTCACCTCGATATCGCGGTAGACCGCTTCCGATCTGAGGTCACCGCCGAAAGTTGTCTCGGGGTAGAATTTCAAGAAAGGCGTGTAGTACTCGCCTTGGTAATTCACCAGAAGCGGTTTGTCATTTGCGATCAGTTCCGCAAAGAGCGACAGGATGAACAGCGCACCGAAGATCCACAGCGACCAGAAGGCGCGGCGGTTGCGCTTGAAATTCGCCCAGCGGCGTTGATTGAGCGGCGAGAGCATCATGTCTCTCGGCTTTCGAAATCAATGCGCGGATCGACGAAAACATACATCAGGTCTGACAGGATCGCGACAACGAGGCCGACCAACCCGAAGAAATAAAGCGTGCCGAAGACAATCGGGTAATCGCGCGCGACGGCGGCCTCGTAGGTCAGGCGGCCGAGGCCGTCGAGCGAGAAGATCGTCTCGATGATAATCGAGCCCGAGAAGAAGACCGACAGGAACAGCCCCGGAAAGCCCGCGATCACGATCAGCATCGCATTGCGGAAAACATGGCCATAAAGCACCCGGCTTTCTTTCAGGCCCTTGGCGCGCGCGGTGATCACATATTGCTTGCGGATCTCATCAAGGAAGCTGTTCTTGGTCAAAAGCGTCAGCGTCGCAAAGCTGGAAATGGTCGAGGCCAGAACCGGCAGCGCGATATGGTGGAGGTAGTCCAGCACTTTGCCGATGGTGCTGAGCTCTTCGAAATTGTCAGATGTCAGCCCGCGCAGAGGGAAGATTTGCCAGTAGGACCCGCCTGCGAAGAGAACCAAAAGCAAAATGGCAAACAGAAAACCCGGGATCGCGTAGGCCACGATAATCGCGCCTGAGGTCCAGCTGTCAAAGGCCGAGCCGTCGCGCACGGCTTTGCGGATGCCCAAAGGGATCGAGATCAGATAGGCGATCAGGGTCGACCATAAGCCAAGCGTGATCGAGACGGGCATTTTCTCCCAGACGAGTTCAAGCACGCCGACCGATCTGAAATAGCTTTCACCGAAATCGAAGCGCAGGTAGTTGCCCATCATACCGAGGAAACGTTGCAGCGGGGGCTTATCAAACCCGAACTCTCGTTCCAGCTCGGCGATGAATTCCGGCGGCAGGCCACGCGCGCCCGCATATTCGCTGTCGGTGCTGAGGTCTTCCAGCACGTCATTGCCCGAACTCGAGAAGCCCTCGAACACGTCGCCCTGACCTTCCATATTGGCGATGATCTGTTCAATCGGGCCGCCGGGGACAAATTGCGTGAGCGTGAAATTCACGATCATGATGCCCAGCAATGTCGGGATCACCAACAAGAGCCGTCTGAAGATATATGCCAGCACGCGAGGTCTGCCTTAGCCCTGAGCCATACTCACAAAGCGCCTGCCGCTTTCAGCGCGGCCGCCTTGTCGGCATTGAACCACCAGAAATCCAAGTAGCCCAGATCAAGCTGCGGAATCTCTGGCGGATGTTCGAACATGTCGTAATAGGCGACCCAATATGTGTCATTGTACCAAGCGGGCACCATGAACTGTTCGGCGCGCAAAATGCGGTCGATGGCGCGGATGCCAAGTTTCATCTCGTCGAGCGTTTCTGCCTCAAGAAGACCTTCGATCAAAATATCCACAGCCTCCGAGCAATAGCCCGACGGGTTGAACAAAGAATACTCCGCATCCTCGCAGCCAAAGCGCTGGCTGATACCATTGCCTTCCGTGAAGCCATTGACATAGCCGTCATAGATCATGTCCCAGTCAAAACCGCGATTTCGGTTGGTATATTGCGCGGGATCGACACGATTATAAGTCGCGTCGATACCAAGGCGTTTGAGGTTCTCGATATAGGGTTGGATCAAACGGTCATAGGCGGGGCTGCCAGTCAGGAATTCCAGCTCGAAGGCTTTGCCGTCCTTGCGCAACACGCCGTCATTGCCTGCGATCCATCCGGCTTCCTCCATCAGAGCTGCGGCACGGCGCAGATTGCGGCGGTCCAATTGACGGTTAGAGCTTTCATGCGCCATCACAACCGGCTCGGTCAGAATTTCCGGCCTGATCTTGTCGCCAAGTGACTTGAGAAGCTCTAGCTCCTCGCCTTGCGGCACATCCTGCGCGGCCAGATCGGTGTTTTCCCAAAAAGAACTGCGCTGAGCAAAGAGGCCATATTGCAAGGTCTCATTGGTCCAGGAGAAGTTATACATCAGCGCCAAAGCTTTGCGTACGCGGATGTCTTGAAACTTCTCTCGGCGCAGGTTGAATACAAGACCGTAGGCCGGTGTCAGATTGGTATTGGGCAGGACTTTTTTGATCACATGACCTTTGTCGAGCGCCGGGAAATCATAGCCCGTCGCCCATTTCAGCGACGAGGTCTCACGGCGGAATGTGTAGACGCCAGATTTAAACGCCTCCATCGCGGCGGTGTCATCGGTGAAATATTCGATGCGAATGCGGTCGAAGTTGTTGCGCCCTTGATTGATTGGCAGATCTTCGCCCCAATAGTCAGGATTGCGCTGATAGATAATACGGCGCGGTGCATCGATCTCCAGTGCTACATAGGGCCCCGAGCCCACGGCAGATTCCAACCGGGGCTCTTTGATGCCTTCGTCATTTTCGACAAACCATTTCTTGGAAAAGGCAATCGACGCGCCCGCCTGACTGATCAACCCTTTGCGCGGGATACCTTCGGCGAAGGTGAACTTGATACGGTGATCATCAAGCGCCTCGTAGCTGGCATACATGGCTGACACGGCTTGAGCGTAAGACGGCAGGCCATCGCGCAAAAACATCTCGACTGTGAAGACGATATCATGGGCCGTCAGCGGTGTGCCGTCCGAGAATTTCGCGTTCTTATGCAGATTGAAAATCACCCATTCTTGGCTTTCGGGGTATTCCAAACTCTCGCAGAGCAGGCAATAGACGGCATATGGATCGTCAAACGCAGAGGTCATAATCCGCTCGTAAGGCGTGCTGGACAATTGACCGCCGCGCCCTTTGCGCGA
Organism: uncultured Rhodobacterales bacterium; assembly: GCA_964497775.1. Lineage (GTDB taxonomy): Bacteria > Pseudomonadota > Alphaproteobacteria > Rhodobacterales > Rhodobacteraceae > Litoreibacter. The sequence goes on along the minus strand of CAZCEW010000027.1, from coordinate 3,796 downwards.
AAACGGGTTCATGCTGTCGAATGTGCCGCGTGCAGAAATCGAGATCTCGCCGCCCTTTGGCGCATCAGGGTTCACATAGGTGAAATTCTTGTAGTCCGCCCCGTATTTCAACTGCCCGAAGTTCGAGAACCCGTGCGATTTGATGATCGTCTCGGCCCGCGCCAGCGTCGTGGCGGCAAGAAGAGCAATCACTGCGAGAACGGCGAAACTCAGCCAAAATCGCATCCGCTCAAAACGGGTTCGAGACAGGGCGATGGCACGGGTTTGGCGTTGACGCATATGGGAATCCTCCGAAATTCGGTCACTCACGGCATTTGTTTCAGGAAATGGCGCTTTGCGCGAAGTTTCAAGCAATTCTTGCCTTTTGTCACAGATGATTGCGCGAATGTGAGCGTTTGCCAAAGAAAAAGGCCGCTCCGGTAAGAAGCGGCCCAATGGGGATGTCATGTCAGCGCCGCAGCTTAGTTCGCTGTACCGGCAAGATATGCGATGAGATTGGCGCGATCATCAGGTTTCTTGAGACCTGCAAAGCTCATCTTCGTGCCAGGCGCCCAGCCTTTTGGATTTTCCAGAAAGCCATTCAGCGCATCTGCAGTCCAAGTCCCATCCATCTCGGCCAGAACAGAAGAATAGCCAAACCCGTCAGAGGCCGCGATGTCTTTGTCGACGATACCATTGAGATGTGGGCCAGTGCCGTCAGAGCCATCAAGCTTATGGCAGGCCTTACATTTGGAGAACACACGCTCCCCTTTGCCCGGATCGGCTGCGGCCAGAAGCGTGGCGAAGTCAACTTCCTCGACCTCTTCAGCCTCCTCAGACTCGGCGCCTTCAACTTCGATCACGTAAGCCTGCTGGTGGTCATCACCATGCCCGCCGCCGTGATAGATCAGCTCTGCCGCCCAGCTGCCCAGCAAAAAGATCAAAAGCGAGCCGCATACAGCGCCCAGAATTTTAGTCATTGTCATCGTATCGAACATGTCGTGTCTCACCTTGGTGGGGTTTGAGAGCTATCTATTACCTTCCCCTAACATTGCGCAAGGTGTAGGAACCGCGACGAAACGCCCTTTTTGCGGAAAAATGTCATGACTGGAACAATTGCCTTTCAAGGAGAGCTTGGCGCCTATAGCCACGAGGCTTGCGTCAGCGCGCGCCCCGATCATACACCGGTGCCTTGTGCGACCTTTGAAGACGTCATCAAAGCGGTCAATTCCGGGGCGGCCGATCTTGCAATGTTGCCCGTTGAAAACTCCACTTATGGGCGCGTGGCTGACATTCACCGTCTTTTGCCGCAATCAGGTTTACATATCATTGACGAAGCTTTCGTACGGGTTCGCATTTGCCTTATGGGCTTGCCCGGTACCAAGCTGGATCAGATCAAGAAAGTGCAAGCACATCTGGTCTTGATCCCGCAATGCGGCGCGTTTCTTGCCAAACAAGGCATCACCGCCGAAGCCGCGGCAGATAGCGCGGGTGCGGCAGCGGACCTCAAAGCCGGCGGCGATGCCTCGATCGGTGCTTTGGCCTCAAAGCTGGCAGCCGAGACCTACGGGCTTGATATCCTCGCGCAAGATATCGAGGACGCGCAAAACAATACGACCCGTTTCTTGATCATGTCGCACAGCCCTGATCTGACCCCGCGTGGCGACACCCATATGATCACGTCCTTCGTCTTCCGTGTCCGCAACATTCCGGCCGCGCTCTATAAAGCCATGGGCGGTTTCGCGACCAATGGCGTCAACATGACCAAGCTGGAAAGCTATATGGTAGGCGGTGAATTCACTGCGACGCAGTTCTACGCCGATATCACAGGCCACCCGGATGACCCGGCTGTCAAACGCGCGATGGAAGAGCTCGACTACTTCACATCCGAGATCAGCGTCCTAGGCACCTACCCCGCCGCCTTCACCCGCGAGTAATCGTCTTCATCCTGGCAAGAAAACCTCGGGGAGTTTTGACTGTCAGGTCAAAACGGGGCAGAGCCCCAAGTAGATAAAGATCGCCTGGAAAATCTTAGTTTGTCTATTCCGCGCAATTGGACCCGAAAACCGGTACCCACTTTTCGGATCGCGCTTTAGCCCATCTTCCGCAAAACGCGCTTGTGGCGTTCTTCCATATCTTCTGCGAAATGTGCGATGCGGGTCTTGTAGCGCCGGTTCAGGGTGTTGCGCGCCAGACGCGCTGATTGCATCAAAAGCCGCGCTGATAGCGTCTTCGGGCGCATATCCAGATCCATTCGCATCCGCGTTCGTTTGCGCGACAAGGCGACCAGCTCGATCAAGAAAGTACCGTCCATACCGCCCGATTTGGACGCATATCGCAATTCATTGGGCGCATCGAACTTGGTCAGCGTGATCTCAAACTCGCGCATCTTGCCGCGAATTTTAACTACAGCGTTCCAACTCAATCCCACCTCTTCCGGATGAGCCGGATCAACCCGAGACACTTCCGCGCCCCGGCGCAGTGCCGCTTTCTCGAAATTGTCGAAATCCGACAGCATCGCGAAGACCTCTTCGATCGACATTTCCAGATCTTCTTTTGTCGAGAATTTCATCTTCGCCCGATAGGTGATTGCAAACTGGCGCTAGTCTAGCGTGTCCGCCAGCCAGTGATGCAACAAGAAATGTGCAATCGCGCCTTTGCGTGCCGGTTTCATTTCGGGATTGTTGCCCGCAAACGTCTCGGACATCTCTTCGCGGCTCATCCATTTGGCGTCTTCGATCTCAACCGGGTCAATTGTGATCTTCTCACTCACCGCATTCCCATGACACCCGATCATCAGCGAGGCCGGAAATGGCCAAGGCTGAGACGCCAGATAAATGACCTCTCCAACCTCGATGCCTGCTTCTTCAAACGTTTCGCGGCGCACGGCGGCCTCGATCGTCTCGCCGGGCTCGACAAAGCCTGCAAGCAGTGAATACATCCCCTCCGGCCATCCCGGCGACCTGCCCATAAGGACAGAATTTCCGTGTGTAATCAGCATGATAACGACGGGATCGGTGCGCGGGAAATGATGCGCGCCGCAGTCAGGACAAGTTCGCTGCCAACCGCCCATGGTGATATCGCTTTTGACGCCGCAGCGTGCGCAAAACCCGTGGATCTCATGCCAAGCCGCAACCGCTTTCGCCGAGGCCACAAGTTCGGCGTCGCGCGGTGATAGCAGCGTCATAATCGCGCGCAGCTCCGAAAACCTCTGATCATGGGGTAGATCCGAGTAATGTTGCTCCGACGGGTCCAGAAACTGGCCAAGTTCAGTCAAATCCTCGTCAGGCTCCCAGCTTGAGATATCGCGCACAAAACGCGCAGCCTTCGCGTCAAAGCCCAGAAAAATTGGCGCCTCATCTGCATGTTTGAAGATCGCATGATCCGGCTCTAGCCAAACGGGCGTATCGCGAAGGTCGCCACCGATCAAAGGCTTGCCGCGCCAGATCGGCATGACGCCCGTCCCGGACTTGTCCAACAAAGCCGTTAAAGCTGCCGCATCGCCGCGCAAATGGCCTGCGCGGTCCAGCCCCGATCCGCCGAAAGTCACCGTCTCTGCCAGTTTCATTGCGCCTCGCCCCTCATGACCCGGCCAACAGATGCACTGTCTTGCAAGAATGACAAGACCCGCCTATATCACTCCTTGAGGGGTTGGCGCGGGCAAGTGCCTCGCCAACCTGGTCAGATCCGGAAGGAAGCAGCCACAACGAGCCCCACTTGGGTCGATGTCCAACCTCTCACCCACGTCGATTACGCGCAGTCGAAATCTGACGACAGGCGGCAGGCTGTTTTCACCGAAAACATTCCGAGAGCCGCG